>NZ_JBITDL010000002.1:32005-432810 GCF_044454225.1 Streptomyces sp. NPDC051563 | reverse complement strand
AACGCCGAACACCGAAGGGTCCGAGCCCGCGTCGAGCACACCTTCGCCCGCATGAAGAACTGGAAGATCCTCCGCGACTGCCGCCAGAAACGAGACGGCCTCCACCACGCCGTCCAAGCCATCGCCACCATGCACAACCTCGCCATGACACGGTGAAACAGCAGGTCAATCACCACTCCGGCCTGCATAAGACGGACCTTCTGAAACAACCTTTAGCCCTTCAGCTTCGTCATCAGGGTCCGCATGTCCTCGATCATCGCCGCGTCCATCGCGTTCTCGTCGATGCTGCCGGGCGTACCGTCCTTCGGCTGGAACCACTGCACGGTGAGGGTGAAGACCGCCCCTCCGTCGAGCACCATGAGCCGCGAGCCGCCGCGCGCGTAGTACCGGTCGAGCACCGCCCGGCCGCCGAGGCCCTGCACCTCCTGGCGCTCCCCGATGTCGATCCGGGTCGACGGGTCCGTCCCGGGGCCGGTGGCGAACTCCGCCGCCGGGTCGTGCTCCTTGTGCAGCTCGACCAGCGCCTGGGCCCCGTACATCACGGTCTCCTCCTGGTACGGCGTGGAGATCGAGCAGTACGACCAGTCCTGCGCGGGGTACGAGGCCTCGCCGTTCTGGCGTCCCTCGAACTCCCGGCCGGCGGTCCGGGCGACCGTCTTGAGGTCGAACTCCTTGCACAGGTCCGGGGAATGCCGGTAGGCGAGGCGCGGAACGTCCGGGACCCGGTCCAGGACGGCCAGCGTGCCCGCCCACACCGCCGAGGCCGCCAGCACCCCGCCCAGCGCCCACAGCCACGGCGGGCGGGCCCGCCGTACGCGCTCACGCCCGGGTCCGCCCGGGAGGGCCTCCGCGGTCGCCTCGGACCCGCTCGCCGCGTACCAGTCCCCGTCGATCTCGGGCTCGCCGATCATCCCCGTGTCCCCCGTCCCCCACGCCCCGCACCCGCGCCCCACGCCCCCGTGGCTGCCGCGGCTACCTGCGCAGCGCCTTCATCAGGCCGTGCATGTCGTCGATCATCGCAGCCTGGACCGCGTCGGAATCGGGCTTCGGCGGTTCTTCCGGGGCCGGCGCGTCAGGGCCGGGCTCGCCCTCGCCGACCGACCACACCGACACGTCCATGGTGAACACCGTGCCCCCGTCGAGCACGGTGAGCCGCCACCCGCTCCCGTACTCCGTCTCGGATATCAGCGCGCGCTCGCCGAGCCCCGGCACCGAGCGCAGGTCCGGTCTGCCCAGGCCGATCCAGCCCACCGCTCCGGGATCCGCGCCGAACTCCGCTGCGGGGTCGGTGCGTTTGTGCTGCTCCATCGAGACCTGCGCCTCGTACGCGAGCCACCGTTCGGGCCCCTCCGAGTCGACGGGCGGGGTGCGCAGCATGCACATCGTCCGGTCCACGCCCGGGTGCTCCCACAGCCTCGGGGTGTACTCCCAGCCGCTGTTCTCCGCGAGCCGGGCCACCGCGGGCAGCTTCGCCGCGTCGCACAGGCTCTGCGGCAGCGCGTACCGCAGGGGCGGGCTGTGGTCCTGCGGGGTCGCGGCCCACCAGGCGCCCGCCCAGAGCGCGGAGGCGAGGAGGGCCCCGCCGAGCGCCCACCGCCAGGGGCGGCCGTACGGGGACCCGCCGTAGCCCTGTGGCCCCCCTGGCCCCCCTGGCCCCTCCGGGCCCTCCAGTGGCTCCGGGAGCGGCAGACCGGACGAGCCGCCGTCGAACTCAGGCTCCGTTATCACCCGTACGTGTCTCCTCCGCCTCGGATGCCGTCCGGCCGAGGGCCGTCGCACCGTGCGGCCCGGGGCCGACCGGGGAGAGCCCGTGGTGGAGCTGTTCGCGCGAGTAGGCCCGCAGGTAGCCGACCACGGTGTTGGTGACGGCCACCAGCGGAACGGCGACCACCGCTCCGCCGATGCCGGCGACCAGGCCGCCGGCCGCCACCGAGAGCACCACCGCGAGCGGGTGGACCCGTACCGCCCGGCCCAGGATGAAGGGCTGGAGCACGTGGCCCTCGATCTGCTGCACGGCCAGCACCACCAGCAGCACCATCAGCGCGGTGAACGGCCCCTGGGTCACCAGGGCCACCACCACGGCGAGGGCGCCGGAGATCACCGCGCCGACGAGCGGGATGAAGGCGAACAGGAAGATGAACACGGCGAGCGGCACGGCCATCGTCACGTCGAGGAAGTACAGGCCGAGGCCGATGAACACGGCGTCGATGAGGGCCACGAGGACCGTGCCGCGCACGTACGCGGTCAGGGTGCGCCAGGCGCGCGGACCGGCGCCGGCGACGCCGGGGCGGGCGGCGGCCGGGAGCAGGCCCGTGGACCAGGTCCAGATGCGCTTGCCGTCGTAGAGCAGGAAGAGCGTGGAGAACATCGCGAGCAGCATGCCCGTCAGCACTTCGACGAGGACCGTGACGCCTTGCAGGCCGGCGGAGGTGATCTGCTCGGTGTTGGTGCCGATGGTCTCGCTGAGGTTCTTGGCGATCTCGTTGATCTGCTTCTCGGTCACGTGGAACGGGCTGTCCAGCGCGGCGAGTTTGAGGTCGTTGATGCCTTCGCGCAGCCGGGCGGAGAGGTCGTCGAGGTTGTCCATGACCTGCCAGACCACGAACCAGCCGACCAGCCCGATGACCACGAACCCGAGGATCGCGGTGAGGGCCGTGGCCAGGCCCCGGGGCACCCCGAGCCGGCGCAGCCGGACCACGAAGGGCTGGAGCAGCGCGGTGACCAGGAGGGCGGCGGCGAAGGCGAGGACGACCAGGCGTACTTCGCTGATCACCTTCATCAGGACCCAGAGCATCCCGGCGAGCAGCAGCAGCCGCCAGCTCGCCTCGGCGGCGACGCGCACGCCCCACGGGATGACGGACACCGGGTCGGGGCGCAGCGGGGTGGCGTAGCCGGTGTGTCCGCCGCCCGGGGCCGCGGAGGGCGGGGAGGGAGCTACGGGCGGCGGGGCAGCGGCGGCCGGGGACGCGCCGGCGTCCGCGCCGCCGCCCGGTCCGGTACCGGCCCCCGCACCGGAATGACGCAGCGGCAGATCACCGGAGGTCTCGGCCTCGACCTCGGCGCGCCGTTCCGCGAGCCGGTCCTCCACGTCGCTCAGCCTCTTGCCGAGCCGGCCGAGCCAGCCTGTCTTCGCCATGTCGTTCCCTTTCCCCCGCCGTGGACCGTGCGCCGGGGCACGCCTCGAAAGACCGTACACGCGTGGAGCCCCGCACCGTAGGACGGTGCGGGGCTCCTCGGGGTTGAGGCGCGCGGGCGCGCTCTCGTACCGGCGACTTCTGCGACTAGTACCAGCCGTTGGCGATGTGGAAGTTCCAGGCTGCGCACGGGCTGCCGTAGCGGCTGTTCATGTAGTTCAGACCCCACTCGATCTGGGTGGCGGGGTTGGTGCGCCAGTCGGCGCCGGCCGAGGCCATCTTCGAGCCGGGCAGGGCCTGGACGAGGCCGTAGGCGCCCGAGGACTTGTTCACGGCCTGGTAGTTCCAGGTGGATTCCTGGTTGATGATCTTGGAGAAGCACTGGAACTGCCCCGCCGGGACCATCTGCTGGGCGATCGCCTTGACCTGGGCGACCGTGTAGGAGGCCTGGGGGGCGAAGGAGGATCCGTCGCGGGAGGCGGAACGGCTCGCGACCTGTTCCTGCTCCTCGCGCTCCTTCTTCGCCTTCTCCTCGGCGGCCTTCTGGTCTTCGGCCTTCTGCGCCTCGGCCTTCTTCGACTTGGCGTCCTGGGCGGCCTGGATGCGGGCCGCTTCCTCCGCCGAGCGCTTGGCGTCGGTGTCGGCCGCGTGGGCGATGGAGTCGGCCTGCTGCGTCAGGGACGCGTTCTGGACCTGCGCCTGGTCGCCGACCGGGATTTCCGCGAGGAGGGTCGTCCCCGACGCGGTCGTCTCGAGGTCGTTCGAGGCGGGGTCGCCAGTGGCGACACCCACGACGGCGCCGACGGTGGTGACAGCGGTGGCCGAAGCCACAGCGAATCCCCGAACCGAGATCCGGCTCACACGGTTTCCTTCCAGCAGCACATCCGCAGTGACCGCGCGGGCGCAATAGTGCCCTCGACACTGGCCTCCGTGGTGGTTCGGTCACTGGAGGCGCGGGCCCGTGGGCAACTCCCTTGCGGGAGTGCCGCGTGATGCTCCGGGCGGCATACGGCGATCGATTGTGGAGTTAGCGGTACTGCGCGCATCTCACGGGAGATACAGGTGTGCCGTATGCGGGGCCTGACGGAAAACAGACTCTGCCGGACCTCGACGCCGCAGGGCAATTCTCCGTTGCGTGGGAAAGGTCACACCTGGCATGCCGCCCTCGCTTTCGGCAAACCCCTGTGCACGGGCGCGCCGCCCGGCTAGGCTCTCTGGCCTTTGCCGGGCGGCGCTAACTCACCTTCCCGCTATGCGCGTTTTAGCTGTTTTGCGGCCCTACGGACCGTCGGCCGGCCCTACAGGGTCTCCAGCATCTCGGTGACCAGCGCGGCGATCGGGGAGCGCTCGGACCGGGTCAGCGTGATGTGCGCGAAGAGCGGATGCCCCTTCAGCTTCTCGACCACGGCGACGACTCCGTCGTACCGGCCGACCCGCAGGTTGTCCCGCTGGGCCACGTCGTGGGTGAGGACCACCCGCGAATTGGCCCCGATGCGGGACAGAACGGTCAGCAGGACGTTGCGCTCCAGCGACTGCGCCTCGTCCACGATCACGAACGCGTCGTGCAGCGAGCGGCCGCGGATGTGCGTGAGCGGCAGGACCTCCAGCATTCCGCGGTTGAGCACCTCCTCGATGACCGCGCGCCCGGCGACCGCCGAGAGGGTGTCGAACACCGCCTGGGCCCAGGGGCTCATCTTCTCGTTGGCGTCCCCGGGGAGGTAGCCGAGGTCCTGGCCGCCGACCGCGTACAGCGGCCGGAAGACCATCACCTTCTGATGCTGCCTCCGCTCCAGTACGGCCTCCAGACCCGCGCACAGCGCCAGCGCCGACTTTCCGGTGCCGGCCCGGCCGCCCATCGAGATGATCCCGATCTCGGGGTCAAGCAGGAGGTCGAGCGCGATCCGCTGCTCGGCGCTGCGGCCGTGCAGCCCGAAGGCCTCGCGGTCGCCCCGTACGAGCTTCACGTTGCCGTCGGCCGTGACCCGGCCGAGCGCCTTGCCGCGCTCCGACTGGAGGACCAGACCGGTGTGCACGGGAAGTTCCGCGGCCTCCGGTACGTAGAGCCGCTCCTCGGAGAAGAGGAGGTCCACCTGTTCCCCGGAGAGCGCCAGCTCCGTCATGCCGGTCCAGCCGGCATCGGTGATGGCGAGCTCGGCGCGGTACTCCTCGGCCATCAGCCCCACGGAGGAGGCCTTGATACGCAGCGGGAGATCCTTCGAGACGACCGTGACGTCGTAGCCCTCGGCCTGGAGGTTGCGCGCGACCGCGAGGATCCGCGAATCGTTGTCCCCCAGCCTGAAGCCCGCGGGCAGGACGCTCTGGTCGGAGTGGTTGAGCTCGACGCGCAGGGTGCCGCCCAGATCGCCCAGCGGGATGGGTGCGTCGAGGCGTCCGTGGAGCACCCGGAACTCGTCGAGAAGGCGCAGGGCCTGACGGGCGAAGTAACCGAGTTCGGGATGGTGCCTCTTTGCCTCCAGCTCGGTGATCACCACGATCGGGAGCACGACCTCGTGCTCGTCGAACCGGGAGATCGCGTTGGGGTCTGCCAGCAGGACGCTGGTGTCGAGGACGTAGGTCCGCCTGTCGGGCAGGCGGCTCTTTGTGCTGGTCACCACGGAAGGACGTACCCCCTCGGAAGAGGTCGGGCCATGAAGACCGGACCGGTCATCGGCACCCCTGCGCGGGCCGACTTCCGGCCCTCCACTCCGTCCGTGCGAACCGCACGTGCGTCCTGGTGCAAAGGGCCTCCCGGGCGGACGACCCCATGCCGTCCGCTGAGACTCGACACCCGTGGATCGGGCGTCGACCTGCAAGGGATATTCCCCGAATGGGTCCAGCCATGCCATGGCATATGACGGACGCTCGGTGAATCCCTGGTGAAGGCCTCGCGCGGAGGGTCCCGGGAGGCGCCACGGACGGACGGGAACACGGGGACGGCGCGCCACGGAGGGGTCCGGGCGCGCCGCGAGGTGCCGAGGGGGTATCAGAAAACCGCAGGTCAGACGCCTTAGGAGGGCCTGCCGCGCGGAATCAGCTGCCGTAGCGCCGGTGGCGGGCGGCGTAGTCGCGCAGGGCGCGCAGGAAGTCGACCTTGCGGAAGGCCGGCCAGAAAACCTCGCAGAAGTAGTACTCGGAGTGCGCGCTCTGCCAGAGCATGAATCCGGACAGCCGCTGCTCCCCGCTGGTGCGGATCACCAGGTCGGGGTCGGGCTGGCCGCGCGTGTAGAGGTGCTCCGCGATGTGCTCGATGTCGAGGATCTCGGCGAGCTCCTCGAAGGAGGTGCCCTTCGAGGCGTGCTCCAGCAGGAGCGAGCGGACCGCGTCGGCGATCTCCTGGCGGCCGCCGTAGCCGACGGCGACGTTGACGAGTATCCCGTCGACGGTGCGGGTGGCCTCCTCGGCCTCCTTCAGGACGCTCTGGGTGCCGGCGGGCAGGATGTCCAGGTTGCCGACGTGGTGGACGCGCCAGCGGCCGTCGGCGGCGAGGCCCCGGACGGTGTTCTCGATGATGTTGAGCAGCGGGCGGAGCTCGACCTCGGGCCGGTCCAGGTTGTCCGTGGAGAGCATCCACAGGGTGACGACCTCGACGTCCGTCTCGGTGCACCAGCCCAGCATCTCGGAGATCTTGTCCGCGCCGGCCTGGTGGCCCTGGACCGTCGTGCCCCCGGAGGCCTTGGCCCAGCGCCGGTTCCCGTCGAGGATCACGCCGATGTGCTTGGGCGTCTCGTCATGGTCGATGCGGCCTTCCACCCGGCGTGCGTAGAGCCTGTACACAGGACGGCGTACCAGGTCGCGCAGCTTCACGATCTTCCAGCCCCTCCGAGCGATACCCCCATGCGGAATGCGGTGGTCCCCCCCGAGTCCACAGACCGCCACATTACTGCGCGACGGGATCCGGCATCCAACTCGGCCTTGTCACAAGTCCGTGATAGGGAGGACAACGTGACTGAAAACAATCGCTATCGGGCAGAGCCCTCGCGCTACGACTCCATGGAGTACCGGCGCACCGGCCGCAGCGGCCTCAAGCTCCCCGCCATCTCCCTCGGCCTCTGGCACAACTTCGGCGACGACGCGTCCCTCGGGTCCCAGCGGGCCATCCTGCGCCGGGCCTTCGACCTCGGCGTCACCCACTTCGACCTGGCGAACAACTACGGCCCGCCCCCCGGCTCGGCCGAGCTGAACTTCGGAAAGATCTTCGCGCAGGACTTCGCGTCCCACCGCGAGGAGCTGGTCCTCTCCACCAAGGCCGGCTACCTCATGCACGAGGGGCCGTACGGGGAGTGGGGCAGCCGCAAGTACCTGCTCGGCTCGCTGGACGCCTCCCTGAAGCGGATGGGCGTCGACTACGTCGACATCTTCTACTCGCACCGCTTCGACCCGGAGACCCCGCTGGAGGAGACGATGGGCGCGCTGGCGTCCGCGGTCCAGCAGGGCAAGGCGCTCTACGTGGGCGTGTCCTCGTACACCGCGGAGCAGACGGCCGAGGCGGCCCGGCTGCTGCGCGAGATGGGCGTGCGCCCCCTCATCCACCAGCCCTCGTACTCCATGATCAACCGCTGGACGGAGGAGGACGGCCTGCTCGACACCCTGGAGGAGGCCGGCATGGGCTGCATCTCCTTCGTGCCGCTCGCGCAGGGCCTGCTGACCGGGAAGTACCTCAAGGGCATCCCGGAGGGCTCGCGGGCCACCCAGGGCAAGTCCCTCAACCCGGACCTGCTGTCGGAAGAGGTCGTGCGCCGGCTGAACGGACTGAACGAGATCGCCGCGCGGCGCGGGCAGACGCTGGCCCAGCTCGCCCTGAACTGGGTGCTGCGGGACGAGCGGATGACCTCGGCGCTGATCGGCGCGTCGAGCGTCAAGCAGCTCGAGGAGAACGTGGCCGCCCTGTCCGGCGCGGCGCTGTCGGAGCAGGAGCTGAAGGAGATCGACTCCTTCGCGGTGTCCACCCCCGGCGCCAACATCTGGGCCCAGCAGGGCTGACCTGCGGCTTTGCCCGACGTCCCCGCGACACTGCGCGGAGACGAAAAACGGGCCGGTCCGTGGGGGGGATACGGACCGGCCCGAGGGGGGGGGTTCCACCATAACCCTTCGTAAAGCGTGCTGCGCGCATCACCGCGCCACGATTACCCTCCGCAGCCACCCGGGAGCGCTCCGCAGAGCCGCAACGGCCCCCACAGCCCTTGCGGGGCCCGGCGCAGACCCGTACGGCGCACCCCGCGGCCGTCCCTCCCCCGGGGGACCCCCTCGGGTGCGCCGGCTTGACGCCGAAGCCCGGCCACCGGGGGTGGCCGGACCCTAGGGTGGGCGACATGGGGAACAGGGAACGCTGGCACGACGGCCCGGCCACGCTCTACGTCGACCGGGCCGGGGCGCCCTCGGCGCCCGGCGAGCCCGGGGAGGCGCAGCCGGAGGTGCCGCTGGAGGTGCCCGTGGAGGTGGCCGCGTCCTACCGGGCCCGCACCCGGGGGCTGCTCGGGCGGGACGGGATCGAGGGGGCGATGCTCCTGACCCCGGCGTCGAGCGTGCACACCTTCCGGATGCGCTTCGCCATCGACGTGGCCCACCTCGACCGCCGGCTGACCGTCATCGCGCTGACCACCATGGCCCCCGGCCGCCTCGGCCTCCCCCGGCTGCGCGCCCGCCACGTCCTGGAGGCGGAGGCCGGAGCCATGGCCGCCTGGGGCCTGCGCGTCGGCTCCCCGCTCCGGGTCCGTCTCACCACCAGCTAGGCGCCACCCTGCACCGGCGGTAGGTTGGGGCGGTTGAGCTGGGGTGGCAGGGGAGCGGCATGACCGAGAACGCGCGCATCAAAGCGCTGGAGCAGATCATGCCGGCGACCCACGGAGCCGACGAGGACATCGACTGGCAGGCGGCCGAGGCCGTCTGGGGCAGCCGCTTCCCCGCCGATTTCATCGCCTTCATGGGCCGTTACGGCGCGGGCTCGATCAACGGCGAGGCCAGCGTGCTGCTGCCGCTGCCCAAGCCCGGACTCCAGTGGGACCCGGCCCAGATGGCGGAGGAGACGGCCAACGCCCGCCAGGCCTGGGAGGCGGAGGGCGGCCGGGCCGCCTTCGACGTGGACCCGGAGTCGATCCTCGCCTGGGGCGTCACCGGCGGCTCCGACATCCTGTGCTGGCTGACGACCGACCCCGATCCCGACCGCTGGCCCGTTCTGGTGGTCGGCCGGCACACCGCCGACTCCTTCGCCGTGTACCCGTACGGCATGGCCGAGTTCCTCTACCTGCTGTGCAACGACGAGTTCGACGTGAGCCCGGTCGGCATCACCTTCTGGGACGGCGGCCACCTCAGCTTCGTGCACTGGCGCAAGGCCCAGCGCCGCTGGCAGGAGGGGCGCAACCCCGAAACGGGCGAGCCCGATCCGTACGCGGGCGACTTCGCGGACTGAGTCCGGCCGCCCGCCCCCTCCTCCCCTCCCCCGCCGGACCGTTCCGGCCGTTCCGACCCGTTCCCTGACCGGAAACGGGCGTTTCGGCACGTCTACGCGCGTCCGAATTGTTGATCACATATCGGAAAACACCATTCTGAAATGCCGCAGTTGGAGCATTGACCACAAGTGCCGCCCCAATGGAACCAACCGCCCTCCCTCAGGAGAGAATTCCGGCCAACGGGCCAACGAGGGACACCACAGCCCGGAGTAACTCATAAGTAATAACGGGACTCAAAAGAAAATCAGGGGAATCCACCCGTGCGACGAAGAATCTTCAGCGCGGCCGCCACCACGGTCGTGCTCGGTCTGCTGATACCGCTGGCCGGCTGCGGCAGCTCCGGCGGAAGCGCTGATGACGGCGGTACCATCCGCCTCGTCGCCGCCGAGTACGGGGACAACCCCGCCACCAGTTCCAAGGGTTTCTGGGACAAGGTGACGGCCGATTTCACCGCCTCGAACCCGGACATCAAGGTGCAGGTCCAGCTCCTGCCGTGGGCCGACATCGACCGCGAAGTCTCCCGCATGGTCAAGGACGGCAACGCCCCGGACATGGCCCTCATGGGCGGTTACTCGGACTTCGCGGCGCAGGACAAGCTCTATTCCGCGCCCGAGCTGCTCTCGGTCACCGCCGAGGCGAACTTCCTCCAGCCCCTCGCCGACGCCGGTTCGGTCCACAACACCCTCTACGGCCTGCCCTTCGTGGCGAGCAGCCGCCTGCTCTTCTACAACGAGAAGCTCCTCACCGACGCCGGGGTCATCCCGAAGGACTCCAAGAACGGCTGGCAGCCCAAGACCTGGACGGACCTGAAGGCCGCCGCCACGGCGCTCAAGGCCAAGGGGGTCAAGACCCCCCTGGCCCTGCCCCTGGGCCCGGAGGAGGCGCACGCCGAGGCGATGATCTGGGAGCTCAGCAACGGCGGCGGCTACGCCGACAGCAGCGGCAACTACAGCCTGGCCTCCGACCAGAACATCACGACCTTCAAGTGGATCAAGCAGCACCTGGTCGAACCCGGACTGGTCGGCCCCGTTCCCCCGTCCCAGCTCAACCGAGCCGACGCCTTCGCGGCGTTCACGCGCGGCGAGGTCGGCATGCTCAACGGCTACCCCCAGCTCGCCCACGAGGCGCGCTCCAAGGGGATCACGGTCGGCACCGTGGCCATGCCCCCCTCCGAGATGCTGGGCTCCGGGGAGGTCCCGCCGAACGTGGGCGTGGCCGACTGGATGATGGCCTTCAAGCAGAACGGCCACCGCGACGAGATCGGCAAGTTCCTCGACTTCGTCTACCGGGACAAGAACCTCGCGGACTTCGCCGGCCGCTACCACCTGCTGCCGTCCACCGTCTCGGCCTCCCGCACGCTGGCCGGCTCCTCGGGCATGGACAAGAACGACCAGCAGTTCCTGAACGCCCTGCGCGGTGCGCAGCTCTACCCGGTCAACGACCCGTCCTGGGTCGTCATCAGCGACACCATCAAGCGCAACATCGGCCGCGCCGTGGACCCCTCCGGTGACCCGAAGGCCGTCCTGGAGGAGATCGCCGCCAAGGCCAACGAGGCCAAGAAGGCGCGCTGACCCGGCGCCGCCCGTCCGGCGCGGAGAAATGCCCGAACGCCCCTGTCGAAAGGGACCTTCGCCCCCTGCCGTCCCTCACCCCGGGAGGCATGATGGCTGGTACGGCTTTGATCCAAGGCCGAGGCCCAGTCGCCCGCGAGCGCCCACAAGGCGCGCGGGGCGGCCGGCCCACCTCCTTCGGGTGCGCGATCCGGTGAGATCAGCTCGCGCCCTGGTTCTTCGGCGTGAAGGCCGTCCGCCACTGCTCGCAGCTGGAGTCCCACGGCAGGGATCCGGTGAGGGTGCCGTAGCCGGTCCGGGTCACCGACCATTGCACCGTGTAGGTCCCGGTGTCACATGCGATGCGCTTGCCGCCCGGGATCTTCGTACGGCCCGTCGCGGGCCGGTTCTTGAGCTCCTGGTGCACCTGCGCCACCTCCGTACGCCGCGCATCGCGCAGGACGGCGTGCAGGACGAGCACCTGCTTGCCGTCCTTCGTCGTCAGCACCTTCTTGACCCCCTGCGAATCCGCCACCGACCAGGCGAACTCGTACGCCGGTTCCCAGGCCAGGGTCGTGGGGTCGCCGATCTTGCGCTCGTACTCCTCTGCGCCCTTGGGGCCGGGGCGGGTGATGGTCTTGTACTGGATCGAGGGGAAGAAGCGGAACTGCGCCTCCACCTTGTGCATGTCGTCCTTGGTCCACTTCGACTTCATGGACTTCTCCCCTCCGCTCGGGTCCTGGAGGTACGCGCCGCCGTCCGCGGCGGTGGCCGGGCCCGAGAGGGCCGGGGCGAGGGCCGCCGCGGCGGCGGCGAGGACGAGGGCGGCGGTGCGGGTGCGGTTCATGCCCGGACCAACGGGCCCCTCCGGCGGGCCGGAACGACACCGGGCGCCCTTTCACCCGTACGGGATCCGGCCGGGCCGCGGTGGACGCGTGTTAGGCCTGACCGGTCTCGAAGCGGCTGATGCGGCCGCCGCCGGGGGCGATGACGAACCGCCAGGAGGTGCGCATCTCCCCCCAGGTGTCGTTGCGGTAGCCGACGGTCAGGGTGCGGCCGCCGTCCGATTCGGACTGGACGTCCATGTGGCCGCCGGAGTCGAAGATCTCCCGGTCGATCCATTCGTGGAGGTCGCGCTCGTTTCCGTCGTCGGACATGGTCGCGTCGGCGGTCAGGAGTGCGAGGAAGGCGTCCCTGTCGTGCGCGTTGACCGCGCTGACGAGGGCGCCGACGACGGGGTCGGACAGCTTCCCGGGGGCGATGGCCACGGAGACCTCCTGGTCGGGCGTACGGGGCGTACGGGCGCGTGCCTGCGCCCGTACGGGCTTGCGTGCGCGACCAGCGAACACCCCGGGCGGCGGCGGGGCGTCGACCCTCACCCGTTCGCCACCGGACGGCGTGTCAGGCGCTGGGGCCGGTGACCACGGGGAAGCCGGTGGGCCGGCCCTGCTCCTTCAGCCAGGCGAGGACCTGGTCGAGGGCTTCGACGCTCTGGGTGCGGTCGCCGCCGCCGTCGTGGAAGAGGATGGTGGGACCGTTGCCGATCTCGTTCTTGACCGTGCCCACGATCGCGGCCACGCCCGGCTTGCTGAAGTCCTTGGTGTCGATGTTCCAGCCGAGCGGGCGCATGCCGTTGGCGGCGGCCAGGGCCCGGCTCTCGGGGGTGAACGAGCCGCCGGGGGCCCGGTAGTACTGCACCTTGGCCCCGCCGCCCGCGGCCTCCTCGATCTGCTTCTTCGCGTCCAGGATCTGCTGCTGCTGGTAGGGGAAGGGCTTCTTGTCCATCCCGGTGTTGTGGTCCATGGTGTGGTCGCAGAGCCGGTGGCCGCCCGCGACGACCTTCCTGACCAGCTCGGGGTGGTCCTTGGCCTGCGGTCCGATCATGCAGAAGACCGCCTTCACCTCGTACTTCTCCAGCACCTCCAGCACCTTCGGGGTCCACTTGGGGTCGGGTCCGTCGTCGATGGTGATGTTGACCGCGTCGCCGCCGCTCTCCGACGCGTGGGCTATGCCGTCGGGGACCTGCCCGCCCGGCTTCCCGGGTGCCTGCGGCTCGGCGTCGCCTCCCTTCGCGGGGTCGTCGGTCCGCCGGGAGACGTTCTGGTGGTTGGTGTCGTGGCCCGGGTCCACGAGCGCCGTCACCCCCCACGCCGTCGCGGCCACCGCCGCCACGGCTCCGGCGACGGCGATCCGTGCCTTCGTACCCCGCATCTGCCTGCGCGTCATGAACCCCATGTGCTGTCTCAACTCCCCATATCCACGTCCGCCGTGTGACCCCGCACTGGTCAGGACGTCGGCCGTGGATGCGGGGTTCCAGCCGAATGGACCATAAATTCCGGCTTGTAGGACTTTGGTCCTCCATCGTCCCGAATTCCGTCCCGGCTGAAACCGAGCAGCGCCGGACCGGCCTCATACCGGACATCCCGGTCCCAAGACCCGGGCTCTAGCCGGAGGTTCACCCACCCATGCGCAAGGCAGCAACGACCCGCCCGCACGCTCCGCACGCGCTGCCGGCCCTGCTCATCCTGATCGCCCTGTCGGTGACGGCATGCGCAGGCGCCGGAGGCGGCGGGGGCGCGGAGCCGGCGGCGCCCTCACGGCCGGCCACCGAGGTGAGCCTGGACCCGGCCGACGGGGCGAAGGACGTCAAGCCCGACGCACCGCTGACGGCGCGGGTGGACCACGGCCGGCTGACGGCGCTGACGGTGACCGGACCCGACGGGAAGCAGGCCGAGGGCACGCTCAAGGACGGGGCGTTCACGCCGAAGGACGGCCTGGCGGTGGACACCGCGTACAAGGTGAGGGCGACGGCCGGCTCGCAGGACGGCAAGGAGACCGTGTCCGAGTCGGCCTTCCGCACCCTCGCACCCTCCAAGGAGCAGACGGAGACGGTGACGGTGCTGCCCGCGGGCGGCACGACGGTCGGCGTGGGCCAGCCCCTCTCCCTCACCTTCGACCACGAGGTGAAGGACAAGGCGGCGGTCGAGCGCCGGCTGAAGGTGACCACGAACAACGGCACCGAGGGCTCGTGGGGCTGGCTGACGGAGACCCTCACCGGCAAGGACCGGGTGGACTGGCGGCCGAAGGAGTACTGGAAGCCGGGCACGCAGGTGACCCTGGACGCTCCCCTGTCGGGGGTGGCCACGGGCAGCGGCCGCTACCTGACGAAGTCGTACTCGACCTCCGCGACCATCGGGCAGAGCCGGATGGCGAAGGTGGACATCACCTCCCACGAGATGACGGTGGAGCACGACGGGCAGGTGGTGAGGTCGATACCGATCACGGCGGGCGATCCGGCGAAGACGCCGACGTGGAGCGGGAAGATGCCCCTCATGTCCAAGGAGGGCACCATCCGGATGAAGGCCTCCTCGGTCGGCCTGACCGGCTACGACCAGCAGGTGCAGAAGTCGATGCGGCTGACGGTCTCCGGCACGTACGCGCACCAGGCGGAATGGGCGGAGGGCTACATCGGCTCGGCGAACAGGAGCCACGGCTGCATCGGCATGAAGCCGGCCGACGCCACGTGGTTCTACGACCAGGCCCAGATCGGCGACGTCTTCGACGTGACGGGCGGCAAGGAAACGGTGGCCGCCGGCAACGGCTTCGGCGAGTGGAACCTCACATGGGAGGCCTGGCAGAAGCTCTCGGCCGTGAAGTAGCCGACCCCTTTTCAGCCCCTCCGGCCGCACCCAGCCCCTCCGGCCACCCCCAGCCCGGCCACCCCCAGCCCCTCCGGCGTTTGAGGAGCGGGGGTCCGGGGGCGGAGCCCCCGGTTTCGGGAAGGGGCGGGGTGGGGGAAGGCCCCGCGCAGCGGCCCCGCCCCCGGCCTCAGCCGCCCCACCCGGGGCAAGCCGATGGGCCCGGCCCGAAGGATCCGTAGATCCTCCGGCCCGGGCCCACCACCCACGCGAGCGTGAGCAACTCAGTGCATGACGGCCGCCTCCGGAGCGACCTCCGCCTTCGCCGAGCCACCGCCGGCCGCACCGGCCGGCCCGGCCCCCCGCAGGGGGACTTCCTTGACGAACCAGGCGGCTGCGAAGCCCAGTACCGCGATGCCCGCGCCCAGCAGGAACGCCGAGTGCGTACCGGCGGCCACCGCGTGCTGGTAGGCGTCCCGGACGACTTCCGGGAGCTTCGCCAGGCTCGCCGCGTCGAGCTGGGCGGAGCCCGCCTTGACCGCCGCTTCGGGGCCGAGCCGGTCGGTCATGGTGCTGGTGACCTGGCTGGTGAACAGGGAGCCCATCAGCGCCACGCCGAAGGAGCCGCCGAGCGTACGGAACAGGGTCGCCGAGGAGGACGCGACGCCCATGTCCTTCATGTCGACGCTGTTCTGCGCGACCAGCATCGTGATCTGCATCAGGAAGCCGAGGCCGGCGCCGAGGACGGCCATGTAGACGCCGGACATCAGGCGGCTCGTCCCGGTGTCCATGGTGGCGAGCAGGAAGAGCCCGACGACCATGAGGCCGCCGCCGATGATCGGGAAGATCTTGTACTTGCCGCTGCTGGTGGTGATCCGGCCCGCGACCAGCGAGACGACCATCATCGAGAGCAGCATCGGCAGGAGCAGCAGGCCGGAGTTGGTGGCCGAGGCGCCCTGGACCGACTGCTGGAAGAGCGGCAGGTAGAGCACGCCGCCGAACATCGCGAAGCCGACCAGGAAGCCGATCACGGACATGAGGGTGAAGTTGCGGCTGCGGAAGATGTGCAGCGGCATCACCGGGTCGGCGGCCTTGGTCTCGGCGTAGAGGAAGCCGGCGATGGAGGCGATGCCGACGGCGATCAGGCCGATGATCTCGGCGGAGCCCCAGGCGTACTCGGTGCCGCCCCAGGTGGTGACCAGGACGGTGGAGGTGATCGCGATGGTCAGCAGGGCCGCGCCGAGGTAGTCGATCTTGGGCCGCTCCGCCCCGCTCTTCTTCGGGAGGTGCAGCACCGCGGTGACCATGGCCAGGGCCACGGCGCCGAGCGGGAGGTTGATGTAGAAGGACCAGCGCCAGCCCATGTGGTCGGTGATGGTGCCGCCGACCAGCGGTCCGCCGATCATGGCGAGGGCCATCACGCCGGCCATCATGCCCTGGTACTTGCCGCGCTCGCGGGGCGGGATTAGGTCGCCGATGATCGCCATGACGCCGACCATCAGACCACCGGCGCCGAGGCCCTGGATCGCGCGGAATCCGATGAGCTGGCCCATGTCCTGGGCCATGCCGCTGAGCGCGGAGCCGATCAGGAAGATGACGATCGAGGTGAGGAAGGAACCCTTCCGCCCGTACATGTCGCCGATCTTGCCCCAGATGGGAGTGGAGGCGGCGGTGGCCAGCGTGTAGGCGGTGACGACCCAGGAGAGGTGTTCCAGCCCGCCGAGCTCGCCGACGATCGTCGGCATGGCCGTGCCGATGATCATGTTGTCCAGCATGGCCAGCAGCATCGCGATCATGAGCGCCATCAGGACGACACGCACGCTGCGCGGCTTCACCTCCTCCGAGGTGTCCGCGTTCTTCTTGATTTCCACCATGTTCCACTCCCCTGGCGCATACGCACCGGCCCTGGGACTTACTTGCCGACCGGCTAGTTGACTACACTGTGGAAGGTAGACCCGTAACTAGCCGGGCGTCAAGTAAGTAGTCAGGGGAGAGTCATGTCCAGCAGCGGTCCGCAGCAGCGCCGTGGCGATACGCGCCAGCGCATCCAGGACGTCGCACTGGAACTCTTCGCCGGGCAGGGGTACGAGAAGACGTCGCTGCGGGAGATCGCGGAGGCGCTGGGGGTCACGAAGGCGGCGCTGTACTACCACTTCAAGACCAAGGAAGACATCATCATCAGCCTGTTCGAGGACCTGACCCGGCCCATCGACGAGCTGATCCAGTGGGCGGAGGAGCAGCCGCGCTCGCTGGAGATGAAGCGGGAGGTCCTGCGCCGCTACAGCGAGGCGATGGCCGGCGGCGCCTCGCTGTACCGCTTCATGCAGGAGAACCAGGCCTCGCTGCGGGAGCTGGCCATCGGCGAGACGGTGAAGAAGCGGCTCTTCGCCCTGGTCGAGCTGCTCCGGACCGGCCAGGAGGACGCCCCACTGGCCGACCAGGTGCGGTGCGTGAGCGCCCTGTTCACCCTGCACGCGGGAATGATGTTCCTCCAGCACGTCGAGGGGGACCCGGAGGAGACCCGCCAGGCCGCCCTGGAGGTCGCGACGGACCTGATCACCCAGGCACACGGGCAGGCGTAGCCCCACCCGCATCCGCACCCCCACCCCCCACCCCCCACCCCCTCCCCCCGCCCCTCCCCCTCTCCCGTTCACTCGATCGAACGAACCCCACCCCGAACGATTACTCTCCGTAGTCATGTCGGCTACTTTTGGTGATGCGCGCTGCGGAACGGCTGTGGCGGCGCCCGAGCCGGAGGTACCGCCGTCATGATGCGTCTCGCCCTCACCACCGTCGCCGCCGCGGCGGCCGCCGTCCTCGCGACCGCTCTCGCGCCGCAGGCGCCCACTCCCCTCTCCTATGTCGCCCTCGGGGACTCCTACAGCGCCGCCTCCTTCGTGCGGCCCTGGAACACCGACGGATGCGGCCGCTCCGAGCAGGACTATCCGCACCAGGCCGCGCGGCGGCTGGGGTTGAAGCTCACCGATGTCACCTGCTCCGGCGCGGAGGTCAGAGCGGGGCTGCTGGGCCCGCAGTCCGAGCTGAAGGGGCCGCCGTCCGTGCCACCACCGGGCGGTTGGGCTCCAAAGGCGGCGCAGGTCAAGGCCGTTACGGCGGCCGCCGATCTCGTGACGGTCGGCGCCGGCGGCAACTCCGTGGGCTTCTCCGAGATCGTCGAGACCTGCGTGAAGCGGGGTCTGGCCTCCTTCGGTACGGGCACCCCGTGCACCGATCACTACGCGCGGGGCGGCGGCGCCGCGGGGCTCGACGCCCGGTTCACCGCGCTGGAGGCCGACTTCACGGCCCTGCTGAAGGAGATCCGCACGCGCGCTCCGCGCGCCCGGGTGGCGGTCGTCGGATATCCGGCCATCGTCGACAGCTCCGCGGGATGCGGCTGGGGGTCCTGGCACCAGCTCGGAACCGTCGCCAAGGGCGACATGCCCTGGCTCGACTCCGTGGAGCGCCGGCTCAACACCCTCCTGCGGGAGCAGGCCCGCAGCAACGGCGCGGTGTACGTGGACACGTACTCCTCCAGCACCGGCCACGGGGTGTGCGCGGGCGCCGAGCAGCGCTGGATGTACGGGATCAAGGACACCCTGACCGGGCCGGGCGAGCAGAGCGACCCACCCTCCGAGCTCTGCCGCTCCATCCCGGCCCGCGGCGAGGCCTGCACCGTCCTCCACCCCAACCTCCGCGGCGCCACCCACCAGGCGGACCGCGTCACCGAGGCCCTGACCGCGCTGGGGGCGCGCAGAACCTGACCGTCGTTACCCTGACGCGGTGAT
Organism: Streptomyces sp. NPDC051563; assembly: GCF_044454225.1. Taxonomy (NCBI): domain Bacteria; kingdom Bacillati; phylum Actinomycetota; class Actinomycetes; order Kitasatosporales; family Streptomycetaceae; genus Streptomyces; species Streptomyces sp. NPDC051563. Next base: position 414,257 of record NZ_JBITDL010000002.1, on the reverse strand, counting down.
GGCCAACACCCTCTTGTCGCGGGCCGCGAGCGGCATTGCCGACCCGGCACTGCTGCCTCTGCCGGCTCGTGTCGCAGCGCTCCTCTCGGACCTGGGAAGCCCGCCGCGACTGGCAGCGCATCTGCGTGCCGTCCATGACGTCGCACACCAGCTGGTCGACTGGGTGGAACGGCACTGCCCCGCCCTGATCTTCGACCGCGAGGCGGTGCTCTTCGGGGCGGCCACGCATGACGTGGGAAAGACGGTGCACGTCGCCGAACTCTCCGGGCCCGGATCGGCGCACGAGGAGGCCGGGCAAGCTCTCCTGATCGGCCACGGCTTCAGCCCGGAGCTGGCGCGCTTCGCGGCGACTCACGCGTCCTGGGCGGACGCGCGGGTCGGCCTGGAGGACCTGCTGGTCAGCCTCGCCGACAAGATCTGGAAGAACAAGCGCGTCCCCGACCTGGAGGACCTGGTCGTGGCGCACCTGGCCCGGGCGACCGGCCGTGCGCCATGGGAAGAGTTCATCGCGCTCGACGGGCTTCTCGCTCTCATCGGCGACGCCGCTGACGAGCGTCTGGCATTCCAGGCATCCTTCCCGATCCACGGCTGAGGGCTCCTGGTCAACCGTGGATCGGGCGGGGTGTCGGGGCGGTGGTGTTTACGGTTTGTGGGTGAGCCAGAGCATTTCCGCCGGCCAGCGGTGGGCCCAGTCCGGCGGGTCCGTTGGGTTGTAGCCGTTGGGGGTTGTGGGGGCCGGGCGCGGTTCGATGAGGTCGTCGATGACGAGGCCCGCCCCGCGCAGGACCCTGATCCAGTCGCCGTAGGTGAGTTGGTAGCTGGTCGCGCCGTCGCCTTCGGCGATGGTGTTCAGCCCGAAGTAGTCCTGGTGCAGGGTCGTGGTCGCGCGGCCGGCGGCTTCGTCGTAGCAGGCTTCGAACCATGGGCTGGCCACGTTGAAGACCAGGCGCCCGCCGCGGCGCAGGACGCGTGCGGCCTCCGGGACGGCCAGGTGCGGGGGTGCCCAGCTGAGCCCGCCGTAGTCGCAGAACACCAGGTCGAAGCTGTCGGCGGCGAACGGGAGCTGCTCGGCGGCGCCTTGCACCAGCGGGTAGCGGGCCGCTCCCCTCGCGCGGGCTGCCGCGGCGAGTTGGGCCTCGGACAGGTCGAGCCCGACCACGGCGGCGCCCTCGGCGGCGAGCACCCTGGACCACTGGCCGGCGCCGCAGCCGAGTTCGAGGACGCGCCGGCCGGCGACCTCGCCCAGGGCGTGCAGCTGCGCGTCGGGGATGGCGTACGTGCCCCAGAGCCGGGGCGCCGCGCCGATCTGCGGGTCGTGCTCGCGCTGGTAGGTGCTGCTGATCTGGTTCCAGAACCGCCTGTTGCCGGGAATGCTGTCCACCCGCCGACTCAAGCACCGCCTGCCGGGGGCGGTCAACGGGATTGCACCGTGCCTAGCGGGCTTCCAGGGTGTCGGCTCTGGATGTCAGCTCGGCGGCGGTGTCGTCCCAGCTCGGGCCGTAGGCGTAGAGGCTGCCGGCCGCCTCGCGCAGCAGGGGTGCGTCTTCAGGTCGCTGGAGGGTGGCGAGGCGGTAGGCGAGGTTGCGTATCCAGACCGGGAGCAGACCGTCCACCAGGTGCGGGGAGAGCGCGTGCAGCATGCCGGTGATCTCGTCCGCGTCGGCGAAGGTGAGCTGCTCGACGAAGAGGTACTCGAAGTGCTCCAGGCCGCACGGCGGCGTCGGCCCGTACTCGTCCCCGTAGATGCAGCGCGCGTGCTGGGTCAGGTCCTCGTGGAAGTACGTCATCCGCCGAAGACTAGGCCGCTCCGATCCGGTCCGGTCCGGTGCGGTCCGGTCCGGTCCGGTGGGGCTGCGTGGCGTCCGGTGGGGGGATCGGGAAGACTCGGGCCATGGTTTCGGTAGTGCAGAACGTGGCGATCGACTGTGCGGACGCCTATGAGCTGGCCCTGTTCTGGAGCCGGGTGACCGGCCGTCCGCTTCCGGAGGGGGCACGGCCGGGCGCCCTCGATGCGCAAGTGCCGCTGGCGGAGGGCCCGGTGCTGTACTTCAACCAGGTCCCCGAGGCGAAGACGGTCAAGAACCGGATCCACCTGTGCCTGCGCCCCGAGACCTCGCGGGACGAGGAAGTGGACCGCATCCTGGGCCTCGGGGCCTCCTTCGTCGGCGACCACCGCAACCCCGACGGTTCGGGCTGGGCGGTCCTCGCCGACCCCGAGGGCAACGAGTTCTGCGTCCTGCGCAGCGAGTCGGACCGGGCCGCCGCGCACGCGCCGTAGCCCGCTCTGCGAGCGTCAGGTCGCGGCGGGGATGTGGCGCGCCACTGCGAGTCGGGCCAGTGCCCGGAGTCTGCCGAAGTACGAGGCGCAGTACTCCGAGTCGATCAGCGGCTCGAGCGTGTCGAGGTCGGCGATGCAGCCCCAAAGGGCGGCTATGCCGTTGTCGTCGAGTCCGCCGTTCAGCTCGGTGTGGACGAGGCCGGCGACGTCCGCGTCCAGGAGGATCAGTTCCACGCCTCCGATGTCCACGCCGCGGAAGCTGTCGGGGTACAGCGCACGCCTGTGTTCCTCGGCAAGCCGGGCGAGCCGGGCTTCGAGCGGCTCCGTTCCCGGGTCCGCTGCCTCCCCTTCCGCGCCTTGCGCCGCAGGCCGGGGGCCGACGAGCAGGGTTACGGCGTCGAAGACGGCGCGTAGCAGCGCGATGCCCCTGGTCGGGTTGAGATCGGCGCTGGTGACGGCGCCCTGCGTAAGCTCGTCTCGCAGTTGCCGACTGCGGTCGAGTCGTGCGGCGAGGTCGGCCGGGACGAGCCCCGTGTCGGTGGCCCGCTCGATCAGGGCGTGGAGCGGCTCCTTGACGGCAAGGCGTTCGGCGAGGACGTGCTCCAGGGCGAACAGGGAGTGCGTGACCGCCGCGGTGGCGAACTCGTACCGGAAGTAGGAGTGCCGGAGGAGCTCGCGGGAGGTTTCCAGCGCGCTCATGACGTACATCGACGCGTCGCCGGGCACCACCAGCTCCGCGACGAGCACATGCATGCCCTCGTAGTCGGGAACGAGACAGCGGTTGCGCGGGTCCGGCAGAGGCGCCGAGGGGAGGGGCTTCACCGACGCAGTCTCGTCGCCCGAAGGCCGTCCGTGCCATCGGGTTTGCCCGCCCCGCGGCGGCAGGCGCCCCTCGGCTCGTGCCGATGCCGGACCCTCAGGACTTCCGGGATCCTCAGGTTTCCCGGGACTCCCGCCACCGGGTGAGTTCGGCTTCTACGTCGAATTCCCCAAGGTTCAGCGGGGGGCCCGGCGGGGGGCGGCGGAGGGCCGCGCGGATCTTGTCGTTGATGTCCGTGAGGAGGTCGCGGACCTGGCGTTCGGTGCGGGCGGCCTTGAGCGCCTCCCGGGCGTCCTCTGCCTCCTTGCGCAGCGCGAGCGCCGGCGGGAGGACCGCGAAGCCCTCGCGGTGGAGCTTGCCCTTGATCCACCACAGCTCGTCGTACGGGGCGTCGAGCGAGGCCAGCGGCTTGCCGAAGCCGGGCAGTTCCGCGAAGTCGCCGCGTTCCCCGGCCTGTCTGATCTGGCGGTCCACGAAGGATTCGAAGCTGACGCCAGGCGGTTTGCGCTCGGTCACGTTGCCTCCCCGGAGGTTGCCTTCAGCCTAACTCGGCGGATCCGGCTCAGAGGCGGCGGTCCGACTCCTCGATCGGGATGTCGTTGATGCTGGCCTCGCGGCGGCGCATCAGGCCCGCGGCGTCGAACTCCCACTGCTCGTTGCCGTGGCTGCGCCACCACTGGCCGCTCGTGTCGTGCCATTCGTACTCGAAGCGCACCGAGATGCGGTTCTCGGTGTAGGCCCACAGCTCCTTGCGCAGCCGGTACTCCAGCTCCCGGTCCCACTTGTCGGCGAGGAAGGCGCGGATCTCGGCGCGCCCGTTCAGGAAGCGGTCGCGGTTCCGCCAGGCGGAGTCCTCGGTGTAGGCGAGGGCGACGCGTTCGGGGTCGCGGCTGTTCCAGGCGTCCTCGGCGGCCTGCACCTTGGCGCGGGCGGACTCCTCGGTGAAGGGCGGCAGCGGCGGCCGTACGGAACCGGCGGCAGGAGCAGGGGAGGCAGTCATGGCGGGGACCTCTCGGCTGTACGGACGGGTGGGTGGGTGGGTGGGTGGAGTGGGGCGGACGGGCGGGCGGGAGTGCGGAGAACGGTCGTTCTCGGTGTGGGCGTCAGCCTAGAGAACGCCCGTTCTCGGCGCAAGGGATCCTGGTCTACGCTGCTCGCATGCCCGCCGCCCCGATGAACGACGAAGAGGCCCGCACCCGCCTGCTGGACGCCGCGGAGGCGCTGTTCTACGCCGAAGGCATCCAGGCCGTGGGCATGGACCGCATCCGGGCCCGGTCGGGCATCCCGCTCAAGCGGCTCTACCGCCTCTACCCGGCCAAGGAGTCGCTGGTCACCGCCTATCTGGAGCGCCGTGACCGCCGCTGGATGGCGAGCCTGAGCGCAGCGGCCGCCGCCGGGCGGCCCGACCCGGTCGGGGCGGTCTTCGAGTGGCTCGCGGGGTGGTTCTCGGAGCCGGACTTCCGCGGCTGCGCGTTCCTGAACGCGTACGGGGAGCTGGGCGCGGGTCCCGCCGGGGTGCTGGACGTCGTACGCCGCCACAAGGCGGAGCTACGGGCGCTGCTGGCCGGCATCGCCGGTCCGGGCCGGGAGGACCTGGCGGATCACCTGCTGCTGCTGGTCGAGGGGGCCACGGTGGTCGCGGCCCTGGAACCGGGCCCGGGGGCGGCGGTGCGGGCGCGCGAGGCGGCGTACGTCCTGATGCGGGCGGGCGGAGGGATTCACGCGGCTGCCGAGTGATCGGTTACGCGTCGTACACAACCAGGTCGCATTGTCAGCTTTTAACTGGTGTTGGGACTTTTGTCCACCGGAAGACCGCATTCGGCGGTCGCCCTCCGGTTCCGTTGCTTTTCCTCGCGGAGGAAACACCCTTGTCTGCTTCCCGCTGCACGTCGGCCGCCCTGGTCGTCGCGGCCGTCACCGCGACCTGCCTGCTGCCGGCCGTGCCGGCTTTCGCCGCCGGCTCGCCGCACATCCGGTTCTCCCAGCCGTACGTCCCCTCGATCGCCGCCGGAAAGACCGGCCGCGTGGTGATCGTGGCGGAGACCGGCGGCGATCCGGCCCTCAGCAGCAGCTTCCGGATCACCGCGCCGGAGCGGACGACCTTCCCCGAGGCGCGCTTCTACTGGAACGGTGACCGTGCGGCCGCACCCTGCACCCTCTCGGGCAACGCCCGCCAGCTGACCTGCGACGCGGGCACCCGCGCGGGCTTCGCCTTCCCGGCTGAGGGCGGCACCCGGCTGGGCGTACTCGTACGGGTGGACGCGGACGCTCCCGAGGGGACGACCCTCGACGGGGGCGAGTGGGCCGCCGACGGCTCCTCGCGCGGTCTGTACGCGGTGTCCACCCCGGTGACGGGCCCCAAGGGCGACGACGGGCACGACGGCCAGCCGGGCCACGACGGAAAGCCCGGTCACCACGGCAAGCCGGGCCGCCCCGGTCCCAAGGGCGACAAGGGCGACCAGGGCGAGCGCGGCGAGAAGGGCGAGAAGGGCGACACCGGGCCGAAGGGTCCGAAGGGCGACAAGGGCCACCAGGGCCCGAAGGGCGAAACCGGCCCCACGGGCCCGACGGGCGACCAGGGGCCGGCCGGAGGCCCCCAGGGGCCGAAGGGCGACACGGGCGCACCCGGCCCGAAGGGCGACACGGGCCCGGCCGGCGGACCCAAGGGCGACACCGGTCCCGCGGGCCCCAAGGGCGACAAGGGCGACAAGGGCAACCAGGGCGGGCGCGGGAACACCGGACCGGCCGGACCGACGGGAGCGCGCGGACCGGCCGGCCCGACGGGAGCGCGCGGACCGGTCGGCCCCAAGGGCGAGCAGGGCCCGAAGGGCAACCGCGGCCCCGGCGGACCCAAGGGCGAGCAGGGCCCGAGGGGCCCGAAGGGCGAGCAGGGCCCGAAGGGCCCGAAGGGCGACCAGGGCAAGCCCGGCGCGTGCAAGTGCGGCAACGACCACGGCGGCAAAGACCACGGCGGCAAGGACCACGGGGGCAAGGGCGACAAGCCCGGCAAGCCCACGGCCCGCATCGTCAGCGACAAGCTGCACGTGCGCACCGGCCCCGGCACGCAGTACAAGAAGGCCGGCGTGGTCAAGTACGGCACCGAGGTCCAGGTGATGTGCAAGACCAACGGCACCGAGGTCGACGGCAACGCGATCTGGTACAAGCTCGCCGACGGCCGCGGCTGGATCGCCGCCCGCTACGCCGCGAACCTGAACCGCATCCCCACCTGCTGACCCGCTGACCCGGCACCACCCTCCTTCGGTGCGCATCGAGCCCTCCCCGGCCCGGTGCGCACCGAAGTCGTTTCCGCCGGCGGGACAGTTCCGCCGGCGGGACGAGGCGCAGGACGCGCTACCCGTCAAGCCCCGAACATCAGGGGCATGACGGCGTGCGACGGCCGGGGTTCAGTGGGAACGGAGGGGGCGGGGATCGCGGAGAGCAGGCGATCCCCGCCCCCTCCGTTCCCGACCCTGTCCCTGTCCCTGTCTGCTCGCCGGAGGTGGATTCTCATGACCGACACACCCCGCGTACCCCGCGGACCGTGCCGAAGACGCATCGCCGTCCTCCTCGCCTCGGCCGCTCTGGCCGCGGCAGGAGCGCTGCTGCCCTCCCAGGCCCTCGCCGCACCGGTGACGGCGCCGCAGGCCGGCCCCGCCACCAGCGTCACCGCGCCGGCGTCCGGTCACGACGGTCAGCGCGATCGCGATCGCGATCACGGTGGCGACGGCTACCGCGTCCGTTACTGCCATTGGACCCAGCACGGCCACCACCAGAGCTGGGGCCGGTGGCACTGCCACACCTACTGGTACGGCTACGGCAGCGACCACGGGAACGGGCACGGCAACGGGCACGGGCACGGGCACGGCTACAGCAATTGGTTCGGCCAGTTCGGCGGCCGCGCCCACGGCATCTGAGCCGGCCGCGCCCGAACAGCTGGAAACACGGCCCGGACCGGGTGGCACGACCGCCCGGTCCGGGCCCGCCGGAGTCCCGTCGACTTCCCGTGGAAAAAACTTCGCCGGCGATGTCGAGAACCCGTGCCCCGCTCCGTCTCCTCTGCGGAAGCGGCCACAATGGCCGCACCGCACGGAGGAGACCATCATGGCCAAGTACCTGCTTCTGAAGCACTACCGCGGCGCCCCGGCTTGCGCCAACGACGTCCCCATGAGCGAGTGGACGCCCGAGGAGATCACGGCCCACATCCAGTACATGCACGACTTCGCGGCGAAGCTGGAGGGCACCGGCGAGTTCGTCGACGGTCAGGCGCTGGCCCCCGAGGGGACCTGGGTCCGCTACGACGGCGAGGGCCGCCCGCCCGTCACCGACGGCCCCTTCGCCGAGACCAAGGACCTGATCGCCGGCTGGATGGTGATCGACGTGGACAGTTACGAGCGCGCCGTCGAGCTCGCCGGGGAGCTGTCGGCGGCCCCCGGTGCGGGCGGCAAGCCGATCCACGAGTGGCTGGAGCTGCGCCCGTTCATGGCCGCGCCCCCGACCGTCCCCGAGTGCCACTGACATGGACGAGGCCCTGCTCAGGAGCCTCACCCCGCAGGTCCTCGGAATCCTCGTCCGCCGCGGAGCAGATTTCGCGGCGGCCGAGGACGCCGTCCAGGAGGCCCTGCTGGAGGCGGTGCGCGTCTGGCCCGAGGAGCCTCCGCGGGAGCCGAAGGCATGGCTGGTCACGGTGGCCTGGCGCCGGTTCCTCGACGCGACGCGGGCGGACACCGCCCGCCGCCGGCGCGAGGATCGGGTGGAGGAGGAGCCGGCGCCGGGTCCGGCGACCGCCGTGGACGACACGCTCCAGCTCTACTTCCTGTGCGCCCACCCGTCGCTGAGCCCGTCCTCGGCCGTCGCGCTCACCCTGCGCGCGGTCGGCGGGCTCACGACGCGCCAGATCGCCGCGGCCTACCTCGTCCCCGAGGCGACGATGGCGCAGCGCATCAGCCGGGCCAAGCGCACCGTATCCGCCGTCCGCTTCGACCGCCCGGGCGACGTCGGTACGGTCCTGCGCGTGCTCTACCTGGTCTTCAACGAGGGCTACTCCGGCGATGTGGACCTCGCCGCCGAGGCCATCCGCCTCACCCGCGGCCTGGCGGCCTCGATCGACCATCCCGAGGTGTCGGGGCTCCTGGCCCTGATGCTGATCCACCACGCCCGGCGTGCGACCCGGACCGCCCCCGACGGCAGTCTGGTGCCGCTCGCCGAGCAGGACCGCGGCCGCTGGGACACGCGGCTGATCGCCGAGGGCATCGGCATCCTGCATCCCGCCCTCGCCCGGGACCGGTTGGGCGAGTTCCAGGCGCAGGCGGCCATCGCGGCGCTCCATGCCGACGCGCAGAGCACCGAGGAGACCGACTGGGTGCAGATCGTGGAGTGGTACGACGAGCTGGTCCGCCTGACCGACAGCCCGATCGCCCGCCTCAACCGGGCGGTGGCGGTCGGCGAGGCGGACGGCCCGCGCGCGGGTCTGGCGGCGCTGGCGGAGCTGGACGCGGCCCTCCCCCGCCACACCGCGGTGGCCGCGTACCTCCACGAGCGCGACGGAGACCCGGCCACGGCGGCCCGCCTGTACGCCGAGGCGGCCCACCGGGCCCCCAACCTCGCGGAACGCGACCACCTGACCCGCCAGGCCGCCCGCCTGAACTCCGCCCGCCGCGGCTGATCCCCTCAGCCCGGCCCGTGGGCGTACCCCTGACCGCCACCTCGGCGTTCAGAGCGCTTCCCTCACCGAACAGGACAGGACAGGACAGGACAGCCGATGCTCACCACCCTCGCCACCGTTCTCGCCGGTCTGCTCGGCGCGGCCCTCATCGCCATGGGCGCGCTGGTCTTCGCGAAGCCGCGGAACGCCACCGGCTTCGGCATTCCCGACACCCCGGTCGACGATCCGCGGACACCCTGATCGTGGTGCGCAGCGGCGGCCCGAAGGCCCTCGCGTACGGCGTCCACGCCGTGACGGCCGCGGTCATGCTGGTGACCGCCCTCGGCCTCCTGCTCTGTCCCCCGACCCGTCCGCGACGGCCGGATCATCCGCGGGACGAAGTACTGGACCAGCCTGGGCGCCGACCCGCGCCGGCCTCGGCCCTGAGTTCGACGAATCCAGGCCTTTGATCTTGTGGGTGGAAGAGCATGGGGCCATGAGGGCTTTGTGGTGGACCTTGGCGGTGGCCGGGACGGTGGCTGCGGTCACGTTGCTGGTCTGGGTGACGGCGGGAGACCTCGAGCGGTCCAGCCAGGTGTGGGGGATCGCCGGAGCCGTGGCCGGGCTGGGCGCCCTGGTGGTGGGCCTCCTCCAGCTGCGGGCGTCGGCCGCCGCGGCCGCACCCGTACCGCCGGTACACGCGAACGGCGGGGCCATCGCCGCGCGCGGCACCGTCCGCAACGCGCAGGCCCGTGACACCTCCCCGTCCGCAGGCAGCGCACCGGCGCCCACGGCCGGCCCGGGGATATCCGCGAGCGGAGGAGCGATCGCCGCCGGTGGTGACGTCGACGGTTCGACCGCCCAGAGGGGAGCGTGAAGCTCCCGAGCTTCGGGCAGCCCCCGGGGAAGGGCGGCCCGCCGACGACCGAGGGACCGTCGCAACCGGCGGTGGACGCCGACCGGGGGTCGATCGCCGCGGGCCGGGACATCCTCAACTCGGTCGCCCTCTACGTCGAGAACGGCACGATCCTGCCGCAGGAGGCGTACGGGCCGGTCGCCGACGTCCAGGCACCCGCCGGGTTGTGCAATGCGCCCGCCACGAAACTGTTCGTCGGCCGCGCCGAGGCCCTCACCCTGCTGGACGCCGCGTTGGCGACACCCGGCGAGGTCGTCGTGCAGGCCGTGCACGGCCTGGGCGGGATCGGGAAGTCGAGCCCGGCCTCCCACTGGGTCCGCCGGCACCACACCGGCAACCCCCGCTGGTGGATCACCGCCGACAGCCGGGAAGCCATCGACACCGGCCTGGCCGACCTCACCCGGTCCCTCCAGCCCGCGCTGGCCGTCATGCCCCCCGCGTTCCTCGTGGAACGCGCACTGCAATGGCTGACCGCCCACGACGACTGGCTCATCGTCCTGGACAACGTCGAACGCCCCGCCGACATCACCTCACTCCTCGACCGCGTCGGCACCGGCCGCTTCCTGATCACCACCCGTCGCGCCACCGGCTGGCACCACACCGCCACCTCCGTGCGCCTCGACGTCCTCGCCCGGAACGAGGCCCTGGACCTGTTCGTCCGCGTCCTCACCGACGGCGCGGCCCGCGACACCACGGGCGCCGCCGAGGTCTGCGCGGAACTCGGCGACCTTCCCCTGGCCGTGGAACTGGCCGCCGCCTACTGCGCCGAGACCGGCACCAGCCCGCGCGCCTACCTCGCCATGCTGACCCACCGCCCCGCCGCGACGCTCGCCGCCGGCACCGAGGGCGGCGACCCCGACCGCACCATCGCCCGGGCCTGGCGCATCACCCTGGACACCCTCGCCACCACCCCGCTCGCCGTGGACATCCTGCGGATCCTGGCCTGGTACGCCCCCGACCACATCCCCCGCACCCTCCTCACCCCCCTCGCCGAAGCCCCCGAACTCCCCACCGCGATCGGCCGCCGCACCGCGCACAGCATGATCACCGACCACCACGACGGCACCCTGGCCGTACACCGCCTCGTCCAAACCCTCGCCCGCACCCCTGACCCGGCCGATGCCCACCGGCAACACCAGGCGATCGACCAGGCCCGGGACCGGGCCGCGGAACTCCTCTCGGACGCCTTCCCGTCCAACGTCGACGACCCGGCCAACTGGGCGACGTGTCGAGCGCTCCTCCCCCACACCGACACCCTCACCAGCCTGCACGCACCTGAACACGACACCATCCACACGGCCCTGGCTCTCAACCGCGCGGCCAACTACCGGCGTGAACAGGGCGCGCTCACCCCTGCCATCGAAGTCTTTCTCCGCGCACTGAGCACCTTCGAGCGACTGAGCGGCGAGGACCACCCCTACACGTTTGGTGTCCGCAATAACCTCGCGGGCGCGTACAAGTCGGCGGGGAATCTAGAACGGGCCATCCCCATGTACGAGCAAACCCTCGCCGACAGCAAGCGCCTGCTGGGTGACGACCACCCCAAGACACTCACCTCCCTCAACAACCTCGCGCACGCGTATGAGGCGGGTGGGGATCTGGAACGGGCCGTCCCGATGTACGAGCAAGCCCTCGCCAACCGCAAGCGCCTGATGGGTGATGACCACCCCCATACGCTGACCTCCCTGAACAACCTCGCGCACGCGTATGAGGCGGGCGGGGATCTGGAACGGGCCATGCCGATGTACGAGCACACCCTCGCCAACTTCGAGCTTGTGCTAGGCGATAACCACCCCAACACACTTATCTCCCGCAACAATCTCGCGCACGCGTACACGTCTGTGGGGCATCTGGAGCGAGCCATAGCGCTGTACGAGCGCACCCTCGCAGATTGCGAGCGCGCACTCAGCTCCGGCCATCCGATAACTGACGTGGTGAGGACGAACCTGGAAGAAGCGCGGTCCGCAAGGCGGTCCAGACGCCGACCTTCGTGACGGTACGCGCCGTCGGTCACAGCGTCCCTAGGAAGCCAGGTACCCGGCGGCGCCGGCGACCGGGAGGCTCGCCCAGGTCCGGGTGCCGCCGCCGGGTTCCCTGGACTCGCCGAAGCCCCAGGCTCCGCCGCAGTCGCGCACCACGGCGGCCATCACCCGTAGGGCCGCCCTGCGGCGGGCTTCGCAGTGGGCGGCCAGGCGGGGGTGGGTATGCGGGGTGTGCCCGTCGTAGACCGTGAGGCGGAGGGCGTCTTCGCGGTGGCGGAGGGCGAGGTAGAGGCTCCGGCCCGGGTCCAAATACCAGGCCGCGGCGATGAGTTCCCCGACGACCTGCACCGCGGCGGGCACGGCCCGGTCGAGGTGGTGGGCGTGGAGCACGGACCGTACGGTGCTGCGCGCGATCTGGGCGCTGTACGGCTCCCCCGGCACGGTCAGGCTGCACGACAGCTCGTCGGGCGAGGGCGGCTCGTCGGCCGGCGGGCAGGCATCGAAGCAGCCGGGGCTGGGGGGCATGAAGGGGCTGAGCATGACGGACTCCCTGGCGAGACGCGGATGAGGACGCAGCTTCGGTGAGCTCGACGCGCACGGGTTGCTCTCGCGGTGCGTGGGGGCAGTGGCTCGTCGCCGAGGCCGAGGCATGCTGCGGCGATGCACTTCCAACTCCCATGCGTGAGCGGTGCACTACCCAAGGTAGCGAAGAGTGTGGTCAATTCGCCACCGAAGTCGGGAAGTTAGCCCACTGTGGATCGGCAGGCCCCTGGCACGGCAGACTGCAGCCATGCCCCCAAGGACCTCGCCGACCGAACGACAGAAGCGACTGGGTGCCGAGCTCCGCAGGTTGAGGCTGGCAGCAGACGTGTCCGCCGAGTCCGCCGCAGAACTCCTCGGCATCGACCGCTCCAAGATCTCCGCCATCGAGCAGGGCATCCGCACCATCAGTGAAGATCGCCTCCGGTCGCTGGCCGATCGCTGCGGCTGTGCCGACGAGCGGTACATCGACGCACTCGTCGCCATGGCTCAACCGCAAAGGCGAGGCTGGTGGGAGCGCTACCGGGGCAAGCTGTCGTCGGCGATCCTCGACATCGCGGAGCTCGAATCGCATGCGAGCCGGATCCGGTGCGCGCATTCGGTACACATCCCGGGCCTCCTGCAAACCAGCGATCACGCACTCGCCGTTTTCCGGTTTGCGGTACCGGCCCTGCCCGAACCAGATGCCGCGCTCCGGCTGGCGCATCGGCTGGAACGGCAGCAGGTGCTGGAGGGCGACTCGGCACCCGAGTACATCGCCGTCCTGCACGAAGCGGCGTTGCGGATGCAGTTTGGTGGCCGCCGAGTCGCGCGGGCTCAACTGGAGCACCTGCTCCAGCGCTCCGAACGGGACAACGTCGTCGTCCGCGTCCTCACCTTCGAGGCCGGAGGATTCCCCGGCGCCGGCCAGACGGTCAACTATCTAGAGGGGCCGGTTCCGCAGCTCGACACCGTGCAGAGCGACAACACGCACGGGCCCGACTTTCTGCACGCTGAGGACCAACTGTCCAAGTACCGTGCCCAACTGGACTGGACGGAGCGGCTCAGCCTTGCGCCCGACAAGTCCCGTGACTTCATCCACCATCTGGCGCGCCAACTATGAGGGGAACAATGGCCGACATCACCTGGGAAGACCCTTACTGCGCTGAGGCCAGCGCCTGCTACCGGATCGGGGTGGACAGGGACGGCAACAGCTACATAGCCCTCTCCGGCCAGGAGGACTCGTACCTCACAGACACGCGCGAGGCCCTGCAACAGCTGATCCGGGACATCAAGGCCGGCAAGGCAGACCACCTGCTGGACTGACCGGCACGCCACTTGCCGACGGAAAGCGGACCGTCGGATCATCGACTCCATGGGGGGAACTGGGGTTCGCACTCGGCGAGCATCTGGCCGAAGGACGGTTCCGTGTCGCCGGGTTGCTCGGCATGGGCGGGATGGCTCAGGTCCAGAGCGGCTGGGACACCCGGCTGGAACAACAGGTCGCCATCAAGACCTTGCTGCCCGGCCCCGCCTCGGACCGCGCGACCGTCGAACGGTTCCGGCGGGAGGCGCACACCATGGCCACCCTCAAGCACAACCACATCGTCACCGTCCACCACGCGGGCCTCGAACCCCGCCCGGACGGGCCTCCCGTGCCGTACATGGTCATGGAACTCGTCGACGGGCAGTCACTCGACCAACGGATCCAGAGCAGCGGAGCCCTACCGTTCGCGGAGGCGGTGCGCATCACCGACGAGATCCTGAACGCCCTGGCTGCCAGCCACGCGCGCGGCGTGGTGCACCGGGACATCAAACCGGCCAACGTCCTGCTGACCGTAAAAGGGAGGGCGAAGGTCACCGACTTCGGGCTCGCCCGCTCCGTCCTCTCGGACGCCGCGGCCCTGACCAGGAGCGGCTACCGGCTCGGCACGACCTGTACGCCGTGGGACTCCTGCTGTTCGAGATGCTGACCGGCCGGCGCGTCTTCCCCGAGCCGAACCAGCTCCTCGTCGGCCACCTCCACAAGAACCAACGCCCGCCCACCCTCGCCGAGGCGGGCCTGCCGGGCCGGCCCGTGATGCAGGCCGTTCTCGACCGGGCCCTGGCCAAACGGCGCGAGGACCGGTACCAGAGCGCGCACGAGATGCGCGTCGCGCTCCGCCCCCGGCACGGATGGCAGACCTCCCCCGAATCCAGCCGGGTGCCCACACCGGAACCGCGTACGGGCCCGCCATGGCCCGTCAGGGCCTACCGGAAGGGCGTCGCCGCCGTACGCGCCTCACGGGCGCGGGCCAGGACGCGTACGGCAGCCCGGCGGCCGGTGCCGGCATCGGCGCCCCGCATGTCCCGCTGGCAGAGGAGACGGAACCTGCGGATCGCGCTCGCGTCCGCCACGGCGCCCGTGGCGTTCTACCTGTCGATGCTCATGTCTCTCGGCGACAACCTGTGGCCGGTCGTGGGGGTCGCCTGCTGGTCCCTGGGCGCCGCGGTCCTGTCCCTGCCCGTCCAGCGCCTGTGGAGCGTACGGCTCCCGCTGAACAAGGGCCTGGCATGGGGCGCGCTGATCCTCAACGTGGCCGGCCTGCTCAGCACCCTCCAGATCACGGGCAACACGTACTCCCACGTCTGCAAGCCCGATGACAGCAGTTTCTGCGTCTGGACCCAGCGGCCGGACCTGCTCCGCTGACCCGGCCGCGGTGGTTCGTCCGCCGCGGCCAGGTCTACGGATCCAGCTACTGGCCGGTGCTGCGCGGGAAGGTGATCTCCACGCGGCGGTTCTTCTTGCGGCCTTCCTCGGTGCCGTTGTCGGCGATCGGGTAGTCCTCGCTGTAGCCGCGCACGTCGAAGGTGACGCCGGGGTTGGTCACCGTCTTGGCCAGCTCGGCCTGGACCGCGTCGGCGCGCTTCTTGGACAGTTCCTTGCCGTGCTCGTACGTGCCCTGGTCATCGGTGAAACCGAAGACCCGGACGGTGGTGGCCTTCTGGGAGTTGATCTCCTGCGCGATGGCCTGGATACGGGCGGCGGCCTGGGCGTTGAAGATGGCACTGTCCTCGGGAAACATCACCTCGGATTGCAGGGCCATCATGACGGTTTGGTTGGTCTCCTGGCGCCGCTCCTCGCCGCCGATGTCCTCGACCACCTCGACCATGTCGAGGACCTTGGGGGCCGCGAGGATGCCGCCCTGGGGGAGCTTCAACCCTGGGGAGTCGGACTTGACGGGCGTCGGCGCAGAGGCCGAGGCTTCAGTACCGGGAGGCACAGACGGCGTGACATCGTCCGCGTAGGCGCTGGTCGCGCCAACGAAATGGGCCCCTGCGATGACGAGGCCGGCGACGGCTATTGCAGCTGTGGTGCGATGGCGTTGAGTCATGGAGTCACCCGGAGATTTTGACGGTGGCCGCGGCGAAGCTCGGCAAGCCGAACGCGACCTCGGTCGTACTTGTCGGCGGCGCAGGGTATTGCGCGAAGATGGGGACGCTTTCCCCGGCCTTGATAGGCGTCAGGCCGGTGGTGCACGCGCACCTACCCTCAGTGTCACGCAGCACGTAGTACCGCTTCTTGCCTGCCGTATCGACCACAGTGGCCCCAGCGATCGATGCCGGGCTGGCAGTCTTCTCGTCACCACGCCATGTAGCCATCTGCGAGAACGTCGAGGAGCCCGTGTTCTTGATCCGTCCGGTGACGGTGAGGTATCCGTCTTGGTTGCGCACAGCCGAGTTGATCTCCAAGATCACACCCGCTGGGCCTTGCGATGTGGCTATGACCTCAACAGACTCCGATCCCTTCGACTGGGCGGGTGCGGGCTGCGAAGCGTCGCTTCCCTGGCTCTGAGGAGTAGCGGACTTCTGCGGCTCCTTTGCCTGGTCGTCGCCACCTCCGCACCCGGCCAACACGAGGGCCAAGACCGCCGCAACCACAACGGCCGCTCCCCCGCGGACCTTCGCCTTCTGCCGCATGCTCATGTACGCCGTTTCCTTGTCTCTCGTTCGGTGTCAGTCGCTCAGTCGCACAACGAAGAGTTTCCTCGCCAGCTCGTACAAAGATCCAGGATCTGACGGATTCACGATGATCACCGAGCCGTCACGGCATTTAATGTCGACAGCCCCGCCACCCTCGGGCGGTGGCGGGGTGGACGCGGGTTGTAGGGAGCACCGCGGTTCGATCACGGCCGTTGCCGTGGCTTGGCCACGCATGTTCTCGGTCCCCGGGATGACCGAGTCCCCGACCGCGCGGCTCGTCGTCACAGAGACGGTGAACTCCGGTACGTCGACGTCACATTCCGAAACAGTTGCTTCGTTCGTACTGGCGAAATCGCTTGCCCTGGAACAGGCACCCTCGGTTACGAGGCGACGACCCCTGATAATCGCTTCCCAATCCTCTGGTGTGAGGATGAGGAGATTCCAGCCCGTGAGCGCGTTGTCCCTGACCTCCTGGGCGGCCGCGAGTGCCGCCGCATCGGCGGCGCCCTGCCCATCGCTGCGCGTGGCCCCCGCCATCCCGACGGTGACGAAGGCCAACGCAGCGAAGAGCAGGCATGCCATCATCGCAGCGT
Source organism: Streptomyces sp. NPDC051563 (assembly GCF_044454225.1). Taxonomy (NCBI): domain Bacteria; kingdom Bacillati; phylum Actinomycetota; class Actinomycetes; order Kitasatosporales; family Streptomycetaceae; genus Streptomyces; species Streptomyces sp. NPDC051563. The sequence continues at coordinate 397,545 of NZ_JBITDL010000002.1, read as the reverse complement.
AGAAGGGGAGAACCTGGCCCCGATCACGCGAGGCTGTCACGCCTATCAGCTGGTGATATCGGTCAATACCGCTGAGATGGCGTTCGCGATGTTGGCCGCGAGCCCAGACCCGATGATCGCCGCAATGATCAACGCAATGATCACGATGATCCCCAGATACTCGAAGACCGTCTGCCCCTCGTCCGCACCCCGCCGCAGCCGGTTCTTCCGTTCGACGATCGCCTTGAGCAGCTTGAGGTTCTGCATGGGAGTCCTCTCCAGACCTGGCGCCGATGTCGATCCGCGGACGGTACGTCGTGACACCAGCAGTTGCAAAGGGTCCCGGGACCCAATTACGGACCCACTGCGCACAGCGTCTACCCATGGCCAGCCACCCCCGGACGGGCGGTTCCCAGCCAACGGGCTATCGCCTCGCTCCTCGTGGCGGTCTGGAGCTTCGCGAAGATCCGGTTGATGTGGTTCTTGACCGTCTTCTCGCTGATAAAGCAACTCGCCGCGATCTGCTGGTTACTCATGCCGGAAGCGATGAGATCCATGACCTCCTCCTCACGCGAACTCAGCCCGAAGACAGCATGGTTGGGAAGACGCTCCGTAGACTGTCCCACAGTTCGTTGCGGATGCGAAGAGGCCCGGAGTTCCGTGAGCACCGCGCTCGCCGCCGTCGGGCTGAAGTGGGCGCGGCCCGCGCGGACGTCGCGGACGGCTGCGACCAGGTGGTCCGGCGTGAATTCGCCGTGCACCAAGTAGCCGCCCGCGCCCAGCAGCAGGGCCTCGCGGACGATCTCCGACTCCCGGCTGTACGTCAGCATCAGCACCGGTGCCAGCCGTACGAGGTGCGGTAGTGCCGAGATGCCGTCCACGCCGGGCATCCGGACGTCGAGGAGGATGACGTCGGGGGTGTGGAGCCGTGTCAGGTGCAGGGCTTCGCGGCCGTCCGCGGCCTCGGCTGCGACCTCGATGCCGCCTACCGTGGCCAGCAGGGCGGCCAGGCCTGCCCGTACGACCGGGTTGTCGTCGGCGATGAGCACGCGCAGCGGGGCCGCCGCCATCAGGCTTCCCTCCCCGCGGGGAGGGCGGACAGGGGCAGGGTCAGCCGGATTTGGGTCCCCGGCCGTCCATCCCGACGGGCACCGATGTCGATGCGGGCTCCGATCGCGGCGGCCCGCTCGGTCATGCCGAGCAGGCCGTAGCGGCCCGCGCCGGGCAGGGCTGCGAGGTCGACGCCGCCCGGGAGGCCGCGGCCGTCGTCCTCGATCAGGAGCACCAGGTCGGCGGTGTCGGCGGCCGCCTCGACCGTGATCCGGGCCTCGCCGGCATGGCGGCGGGCGTTCTCGACCGCCTCCCCCGCGATCGCCAGCAGGTGCCGGGCCACCGGGGACGGCACCACCGGGAGGGTGCCGCTCACGCGCAGCTCAGCGGCCGAGAGGTCGACCCGGGCCCGGAGTTCCGTGGCCAGGGACACCCCCGGCGCGTCCAGGTCCCGCCGCAGGTCGGCCAGTACCTCCCGGGACTCGGCGACCGCGCGGCGGGCCGCCCCGGCCACCAGGTCGGCCCGGCTGCGGAGGGCCGCCGGGTCCGTCGTGCGGGTCAGGGAGTCGGCGGCGAGGGCCAGGCCGTGCAGGGTCTTGGAGACGGAGTCGTGGAGCTCCCGGGCCAGGTGGTCCCGTTCGGCCTGCACCGCTTCGGCGACGGCCAGCCGGGCGCGGGTCTCCAGCAGGGCCTGGCCGGCCGTGCCGAAGCGGAGGAGCAGGTCGCGGAGGCTGGCTCCGACCGCGCCGGCCAGGACGCAGAGCATCGACAGCATCAGGGCCTCGGCCACGACGGCCACCACGGCCGCCTGGATGCCGGCGTAGACCGCCGAGCCGCGCCAGCCGTAGACGATCCCGGCCAGCAGCGGGGTGCACACGGAGGCGAGGAGGAGCGGGGAGCCGGGGGTGGCGGTGATGAGGAGGAGGCCGCTGAAGATCCAGTCGACGGCCAGGGGCCAGCGGTGGCGCAGGAGCAGGGGGCCGAAGCGCTCCCAGTCGCGGAACAGGAGGTAGGACAGCATGAAGGTGAGCAGGACGGCGCCGCCGGCCAGGTGCGTCGGGGCTCCGGGCGGGGTGCGGCTCAGGACCACCGGGGTGCCGAGGGCGATCATCACGAGGCGGAAGGCGAAGACCTGGCGGCACAGCGCCTGCAGGGCGTTGACCTGGAGGGCGATCGGCAGCTGCGCCGCGGGCCGTGCGGTCAGCCGGTCCCGCACGGCTGAGAACGCCGTGACGTCCAGCGAGGCGGTCATGGCTCACCCGCCCCCGAACAGGCCGCTGAAGTCGACGTCGGCTCCGTACACGAAGCCGCCGATGAGGAGGATCATCGTTCCCGGCAGCATGAACGTCGTGACGGCGAAGGTCGCCCGCGGGACGGCCCGGGCGGCCCGGCGGCGGGCGTTCTGGGCGTCGGTGCGGCGCATGTCCTCGGCGATGGCGATCAGGGTGTCGACGATCGGGGAGCCCAGTTCCTCGCCCTGCTGGAGGGCGGTGACGAACTGCGCGACCTGCTCGGAGTCGTTGCGCCGGCGCAGGTCGTCGAAGGCCTGCCGGCGGCTGACGCCCATGGTCATCTGTTGCAGGGTGATCCGGATCTCGTCGGACCAGGGGCCCTCGTACTTGGCGGCGACCCGCTCCAGCGCGGGCCGGAAGCCGATCCCGGCGCTGACGACCACGGCCAGGACGTCCAGGAAGTCGGGCAGGGTCCGCTCGATGTGGTCGCGGCGGATCCGGATCGCCGACCAGAGGCCCGCCTCGATCCAGAACACCCCGAAGGCGATCATGACCAGCGCGAGGACCAGCTGGCCGTTGATCAGCATGGCGAAGGCGCCGAGGCCGCCCAGGAAGGCGTAGACGGCGCGGCGTGCGGCGTAGCGGTCGATGGTCAGGCCGGAGGGGTTGCCGGCCCGGTCGATCTGGCGGCGTTTGCGCGCCACCCGGTCCGGGCCCATCAGGCGCAGTATCAGCGGGGCGTAGCGGATTCCGGCGCGGTCGATGAGGGAGCCGACGGCCGTCGTACGGGTGGCGCCGACCTCCAGGGCGAGCATCAGGTCGCTCGGGAGTTTGGTGTCGGCGCGGTAGAGCCGGATGCCGTGGAACACGCCGAGGACCGACAGGGCCACGGCCAGGGCGAGGAGCAGCGCGATCATTCCGGCCTCCTCAGACGGCGATCTTGGTCAGGCGGCGGATGAAGACGAAGCCGAGCGCGAAGAGCCCGAGGGCGATCAGGACGGCGCTCTGTCCGACGACGGATCCCGTCATGCGGTCCAGGGCCCCGGGCATCATCGCGTCGACGAGCAGGAGCGAGCCGACGCCCATGACCGGGACCAGGTACGCGGTGACCGTCACCTGGGACAGCTGCGTACGGACCTCGCGGCGGGTTTCCTTGCGCTGTTCCAGGGTGACCGTCAGGTTGCGCAGGCTGCCGACGATGGCACCGCCCGCGCGGGCGGACAGGACGAGGGTGGAGACCAGGACGACCAGTTCCCGCGAGGGCAGCCGCTCCTCGATCTCGCCCAGGGCCTCCTCCATGGAGTGCCCGACCGCGAGCCGGTCGGCGACGCGGGCCAGTTCCTCGCCGGCCGGTGCCTCCAGTTCCTCGGCGGCCATGCCGATGGCGGTGCGCAGGGCGAGGCCGGCCTGGGTGGCGTTGGCGAGGATCCGGGCCACGTCGGGCAGCTGGTTGATGAACCGCTCGGTGCGCCGGGCCCGCTGCCAGTTGAGGAAGGCGTTGGCCCCCCACAGGGCGATCAGTCCGGCGACCGGGCCGAAGAACGGGGCCAGGAAGGAGGCCGCGACCAGCCAGATCCCGGCGACCGTGGCGAGCATGTAGACGAAGTACTCGCCGACGGTGAGGTCCAGGCCGGTCACGGCGAGCTTGCGCTCGATGGTGCGGCCGAGCTTGGTCCTGCGCAGGCGCCGGTCCACGCCCGGGAAGCGGCGCCGGCGGCCGAGCGGGGCCGGCAGGCCGGTCGCGGAGAGCCGCTCGATGAGGGCGGCGCGCTCGGCTCGGCCCGTGGCGTAGGCGTGGATGCCGAGGACGGCCAGCACGCAGGTCAGCAGTGCGGCGCCGAGGGTGAGGGAGATCAGTGGGTTCACAGGGCGGTCCGGGTGATGCGGGCGGGGAGGGGGCCGGCCAGCGGATCGGTCAGCGGGTCGGCGAAGGGGGCGTCCGCCGGTGCGACCCCGAAGGCCTGCGGGATCGGCTGGTTGTTCATGTAGAGGCGGTCGGCGAGCCAGCGGGGCAGCGGGTAGTACTCGAAGCGGCCGTGGACGCGGCCGTCGGGGCCCATGGGCTGGGCGGCGAAGCGGCAGACCGTGGTGATCCGGAAGGGCTCGCGGCCGTGCGAGTCGAGGAGGGAGATCTCGGTGATGCGGCGCATGCCGTCGCCGAAGCGGGTCAGCTGGACGATGACGTTGACGGCGCTGTTGATCTGGTCCTGGAGCGCCTCGAAGGGGACCTCCACCTCCGACATGGAGGCGAGGGTCTGCAGGCGCATCAGGGCGTCGACCGCACTGTTCGCGTGCACGGTGGCGAGCGAGCCGTCGTGGCCGGTGGACATCGCCTGGAGCATGTCGAGGGTCTCCCCGCCGCGGACCTCGCCGACGATGATGCGGTCGGGGCGCATGCGCAGGGAGTTGCGGACCAGGTCGCGGATGGTGATCTGGCCCTTGCCCTCGACGTTCGGCGGGCGGGATTCGAGGCGGATGACGTGCGCCTGCTGGAGCTGGAGTTCGGCGGAGTCCTCGATGGTGATGATGCGCTCGCCCTCCGGGATCAGTCCGGAGAGGGAGTTGAGCAGGGTGGTCTTGCCGGTGCCGGTGGCCCCGGAGACGATCACGTTCAGTTTGGCGGTCACCAGGCCGGACAGCAGGATCAGCATCTGCTCGTCGAGCGAGCCGAGCCCGATCATCTCGTGCAGGGTGAAGGCCCGGGGGAAGCGGCGGATGGTGAGGGTGGCGCCGGTCAGGGAGAGCGGCGGGATGATCACGTTGACGCGCTCGCCGCTGGGCAGGCGGGCGTCGACCATCGGATTGGCCTCGTCCACACGGCGGTTGACCGTGGAGACGATGCGCTCGATGGTCTGCATCAGCTGCTCGTGCGAGGCGAAGCGGAGCGGGAGCTGCTCCACGCGGCCGGAGCGTTCCACGAAGATCTGGTCGGGGCCGTTGACCATGATCTCGGAGATGGTGGGGTCTTCGAGGAGCGGTTCGAGCACGCCGAGGCCGAGGGCCTCGTCGACGACGCGGCGGATGAGCTGGGCCCGCTCGACGGTGGAGAGGACCGGTCCCTCGCGGCTGATGATGTGGCCGAGCACGCGCTCGAGGCGCGCGCGGCGCTCCGCGGGCGCGAGCGCGGACATCTCGGCGAGGTCGATCTCCTCCAGCAGCTTGGCCCGGTACGAGGAGACCAGGCGGCCGTCCTCGCGCGGATTGTGCCGCTCGTCGGGGGTGTTGACCCGGGAACGAAGGCTCATGGTCCGGTCACCTCGAGGTCGTCGTTGGGCATGACGGCGCTCCGGCGGACCGTCCGGTCGGCCACGCCGGGCACGACCGATTCGATCGTCAGGGTCACCGTCATCCTGACCGCGTCCCGGGTCCTGGCCCGCTCGATCCGCGCTCCCCGCGCGAGGTTGTCCGAGATCGCCGCACGGCCGGCGGCCGCGCCGTCACCCGGAGAGCGGGCTTCCACGCGGGCCGCCGCGCGGGCGGCCGTCTGGGCCTGCTGGACCACGTAAGCGGACCAGCCCAGCTGCATGGCGCCGAGTCCGACGAGCAGCAGGATGGGGAGGAAGCCGATGTATTCCAGGGCGACTTGACCGCTGTCGCGGTCGCCGCGGCGCAGCCCGCGGAGACGGCGGAGACCACGCAGCCCGCTGAGACCGATGAGCCCGCTGATCCGGATCCGGTTCATCTCACCTCTCCTCGTTCGGGGAACCGCCGGTGCCGGTGATGGGGACGCCGATGTTGAACCCCGGGAACAGGACGGGGAGGTTGAGACTGACCTCGGCCGTGTAGAGGTTCCCGGACGGGGTGCAGGTAGCGGTCATGGTCCAGGCGCCACCGATGTGCTCGCCCGCCGCCTCCTGGCACGCGCCGGCGCCGTGCACCGCGCCGGCCCGGGCCGCCTCGTCCGCGGCGTTCCCGGCCAGGGAGAAGGCGTAGCCGATCAGCACCATCTCCCAGACCGCCACCACGGTCAGCAGGATGTAGGGCAGCATGCCGACGAACTCGAACACGACCTGCCCCTGGTCCCCCCGCTCCCGCCACCGGAACCGTCTGCGACCCGCCACCCCTCAGCCCTCCCGCCCGCGCCGCGACCACGGCGCGACGGAGCCCCGGTCGCCCCGGCCGCGCAGGCGTGCCACCGGACCGGAGCCGCGTACGGCCAGGGCCGCGCCGGGCTCGGCCGGCGGGGCGTCCCCGGTCTCCGGGGCGGTCAGCAGTCCCAGTTCGCCTGCCACCGCCCACAGGGCCTGCTTGACCGTCGAACGGTTGTCGAGGTCCTGTACCCGGCCCGCGTCGACGACGGCCTGGAGCTCCTTGAAGGCGGCCGGCACGGGGGTGCGCACCGCCCGGGTCTTGGTGATCTTCTCGATCAGGGCGGGCTGGATCTCGGTCTGCTTGGACCAGCGATTGACCACCATGGTCGTCTCCTCCGCCTTCCTGACCTGGAGCCGTTCCCACATCCGGACCATCCGCTTGGCGGCCCGTACCGCGACCACGTCGGGGGTGACGACCAGCACGGCCGTGTCGGCGAGCTCCACGGCGGCCGCGTTGGCGCCGGTCATCTGGGTGCCGCAGTCGATGACCACCACCTCGTAGCGGGCGCGCAGGGCGGCGATCACGTGCCGGGCGGCCCGGTCGTCGACCTCCTCGCCGCGCTCCCCCTCGGCCGGGGCCAGGAGCAGGGCGAGCCCGGTGCGGTCGTCGTAGACGGCGTCCTGGAGGACCCGCGGGGAGATGTCCTGGATGCCGGCGAGGTCGGCGATGGAGCGGCGGAACTGCACGTCGAGGTACGAGCCGACGTCGCCGGCCTGGAGGTCCAGGTCGAGCAGGGCGGTACGGCGGCCCGCCGCCACCGCGGCGAGTGCGAACTGCACGGCCGCGAAGGTGGCGCCGACCCCGCCCTTGGCCCCGGTGACCGTGACCACCTTGCCGCCCGGGCCGCTGGGCAGGTCCGGGCCCCGGCCCAGGTGGCGGCGTACGCCCACGGACCACTGGGCGGCGGCCTGGACGCGGGCGGCGAGCTCCTCGTAGGCGAGGGGCAGGCCGATCAGGCCGCGGGCGCCGGAGTCCATGGCGGCGGAGAAGAGGGCGGGGCTCGCGTCGGAGGTGAGCAGGACGACGCCGACCGCGGGGAAGCGCAGGGCGACCTCGCGGATCAGGTCCAGGGCGGGCAGCGGACCGATCCGCTCGTGGACCAGGACCACCTCGGGCAGCTCGTCGATCGACTCTCCGGCGTACCGGGCGAGGGTGTCGAGGAGGAAGGTGGAGTCGGGCACCGGGGCGGCCGGTTCGGCGCCCGGGAGCTGGCTGAGCAGGGTGGCGATGACGCGGGCGGACTCGGGGTCGCCGACCGCGGGGAGGATTCGGGTGGTCATCGGCGCCTCACCGGTCCCCTTCGAGGGTGTAGAAGTGGTCGCCCGGGCTGGGCGCCGAGTCGGTGCCGGGGGCCACCAGGGCCAGGCGTACGTGCACCGCGAAGGACTCGGCGTAGGCCACGCGCTGGGTGTCCTTGGTGGACAGGGCGAAGGTGATCGGGACGGCGTCGACGGGGCTCTTCTTGTCGGGGTCCTTGCTGTCGATGGGGGTGAGCTTGCCGACGTTGATGACGCGGGCGTTGGCCACCATGAGCACGGACACGTCGGGGTCGGTCGGCTTCTTGCCCTTGTAGGTGCCGATGATGTTGACCTTGGCGCCGGGGGTGACCTTTCCGGCCACGCCGGTGGAGGAGTCGATCATGATCGCGATCTCCTGCTCCCCGGCCTGGAGCTTCGGCTTGTCGACGAACATGTCGCTCTGGAGCAGCGAGCCCTTCTTCAGGGAGGTGAGCGCCAGCTTGTCCTTGAGCGTGCCCAGGTCGGTGACGGCGGTCTCGGACAGCCACCGCTTGGGGACCGTGACCTGCTCGAACTGGGCGGCCGCCAGGGGCGTGTACGGGGCTATGTCGCTCTTCACCCGGTAGGCGACGACCTCGTTGCCCACCTTGGAGTTGACGTCTCCCACCACGACGAGGACGCCGCCGAAGGCGGCGAGGGCGCACAGGACCGACAGGATCAGCAGGATGACGCCGCGGCGCTGGCGTGAGTTCATGGCCGTCTTACCTCGCCGTTCTTCATTCGTTCGGGCCGGTCAGTGTCTGGATCTGGATCTGGGGCGGAGCCGGGCCGCGGCCGCGGCATCGCCTGCCGGTGCCGTCGGGGGCGGCTGCGGTGCGAGAAGTGGGGCGGCGCAGAAGCCGCAGCGGTCGCCGATGAGCTCGAAGCCGCACCAGCGGCATTCCTCGCGGCGGACCGAGGCGACGAGCTGGTAGAGCACCGAGGGGTCCGGGATGGCGGCCGCGAACTCCACCAGCTTCGGCGTGGCCCACCAGGCGGCCGAGTCGGCGGGCAGCGGGTTCTCCATGACGCCCTGGACCCGCCAGGCGGGGGCGAGCTCGGAGGCCACCCAGTCGGAGGTGAGCTGGCCGCGGGCGAAGGTGAGGTGGGTGGCGAAGTCGGGGCCCGGGGGCAGCGCGGGGCCGCCTCCGTGGGCGCCGCCGGAGCCGGAGCCCAGTTTGACCAGGTGCGGTACCGGATGGGCCAGTACGGCGAACTGGGCGCTCGGGGACCAGGACTTGGCGTGCGCCTTCAGGCCGACGGGCACCCGGTCCAGTTTGGCGACCGAGCCGAGCAGCGCGCCCGCGTAGATGTAGTGGGTGAGCAGCCGGGCCGCCGAGGCCAGCACCCCGGGGCTGAAGTCGCAGACGCTCAGCTGGCGCAGCTGACGTACCAGCAGGGCGGTGCCCAGGGGCGGGAGATCGACGTCGACGAGGGCGATCCGGTCGGTTTCCAGGATGGCCCGGACGGTGTGCAGCCGGCGGACGGCGGAGGCGCGGAGCCAGGTCGGCACGAGCACCACCAGGTGGCCGTGGCGCTCCAGCAGGCCGGCCGTCTGGGCGAGCGCGCCCTCCAGGTCGAGCTCCTCGGGCGGCGGCAGCACGGCGGCGGACGGGGTGTGCCGGTCCGGGGCCGGCAGCACCAGATCGGCGCTGGTGACAGCAATGGCGATCGGCATGCGCATCCCCCCGTTCACCCGGACATCCACGGGCGTTCCCCTGACCGTGGCCGGTGCGCGCGTGCTGCGCGACCGCAAACGATCAACACCCTTCCCCCTTGCCCCAGCACCATATCCACGTCCTTCCTGACAGGGCAGGGCCTTGCACATTCCCGTGCCACGGGCACGTGTCACGGAGGGCGGGAAAATCCGGACATCAAGGATCGCAAGACGGCGTGCGGGTCGATCAGTTCAAGCCATATTGCAAACACTCTTGACAGGGACATTGGACTAGACCAACTTGGCTGCGGGGCACCCCACTTGCCCCACACCTGCCCCGAACCAGCTCCACGACCCGTTCCGACGCGTCCTCACTTCCCCACTCCCCCCACCGGAGCCCACGTGAACCGCATACGCTCCCTCGCCATCCCGCTCGCCGTGACCCTCGCCGCCGCCGGGCTCAGCGCCCTGGCCGCCGGCACCGCCCAGGCCGCCGACGTCAACGTCGTCCGCAACGGCGGCTTCGAGTCCGGCCTCGCCAACTGGACGTGCGCGTCCGGCAGCGGCGCCGTCGTCTCCTCCCCCGTCTTCGCGGGGGCCGGCGCCCTCAAGGCCACCCCGTCGGGCCAGGACAACGCCCGGTGCAGCCAGGTCGTCACCGTCAAGCCGAACTCGACCTACACGCTCAGCGAGCAGGTCAACGGCTCGTACGTGTACCTCGGCGCGACCGGGACCGGCACGCAGGACGTCTCCACCTGGACCCCCGGCACCGGCGGCGGCTTCCAGAAGCTGTCCACCACCTTCACCACCGGTCCGAGCACCACCCAGGTCACCGTCTACACCCACGGCTGGTACGGCCAGCCCGGTTTCGTGGTCGACGAGTTCAGCGTCTTCGGCCCCGACGGCGGAGGCGGCACCGACCCCTCGCCGACCATCCCCGGCGCACCGTCCGGCAGCGCCGTTTCCGGCCAGAGCTCCAGCGGGCTCACCCTTTCGTGGAACACGGTCAGCGGGGCCGCCGGGTATTACGTGTATCAGGACGGCGTCCGCGTCCAGACCGTGACCTCGGGGACCTCCGCGCAGATCACCGGGCTCGCCGCGTCGACCTCGTACTCCTTCCAGGTGAGCGCGTACAACGCGGCCGGCGAGGGCGCCAAGGGCGCGGCCGTCACCGGGACCACCACGAGCGGCGGGGGCGGCAACCCGAACCCGTCGGTGCCCAAGCACGCGGTGACCGGCTACTGGCAGAACTTCAACAACGGCGCGACCGTCCAGAAGGTCTCCGACGTCTCCGCGCAGTACGACATCATCGCCGTCTCCTTCGCGGACGCCACGAGCACGCCCGGCGGCATCACCTTCAACCTCGACTCGGCCGGCCTCGGCGGCTACACGGTCCCCCAGTTCAAGGCGGACATCGCCGCGAAGAAGGCGGCCGGCAAGTCCGTCATCCTCTCCATCGGCGGCGAGAAGGGCACCATCTCGGTCAACGACTCGGCGTCCGCGACCAACCTCGCGAACTCCGCGTACGCGCTGATGCAGGAGTACGGCTTCACCGGGATCGACATCGACCTGGAGAACGGCCTGAACCCGACCTACATGACCCAGGCGCTGCGCGCGCTGGCGGCGAAGGCCGGCCCCTCGTTCGTCCTCACCATGGCCCCGCAGACCATCGACATGCAGTCGACGCAGGGCGGCTACTTCAAGACGGCGCTCGCCGTGAAGGACATCCTCACCGTCGTCAACATGCAGTACTACAACTCCGGCGCCATGCTCGGCTGTGACGGCAAGGTCTACTCCCAGGGCTCGGTGGACTTCCTCACCGCGCTGGCCTGCATCCAGCTGGAGGGCGGGCTCGACCCCTCACAGGTGGGCCTCGGGGTCCCGGCCTCCCCCAGCGGCGCGGGCAGCGGCTACGTCTCGCCGACCATCGTGAACAACGCCCTGGACTGCCTGGCCCGGGGTACGGGCTGCGGGACCTTCAAGCCGTCGAAGACCTACCCGGGGCTGCGCGGCGCGATGACCTGGTCGACCAACTGGGACGCCAAAGCGGGTGGCGCTTGGTCCAACGCGGTGGGTCCGAAGGTCCACGGCCTGCCGTAGCCGGTAGGTGTGTGGGGGTGGCTGGTTTGAGGTTCTTGACCCGGACATGCCATGAGAGCACGCTGTGCGCGTCCGCACGGCTACCCCCACACTCCCACCCAGGAGAACGCATGCGGCTCCACCACCGCCGAAGGGCCGCCGTCACGGCGGCCCTTCTCGCGCTCGCGCTCGGCGCACCCGCCTACGGCCTGAGCGCGACGGCAGCCCCGCCGCCCACCCCGTCGACCGCCACCCAGGACGAGGCGATCGGCCAGTACGAGATCCAGGGCCCGGCCACGGCGGCCGAACGCACCGCCCTGCTCCGTACCGGCGTCTCCATCGACGAGGTGGACGCCCGCTCGGTCGTCGTCAGCGCCGACCCCATGCAGGCCACCGCGCTGCGCGCCCTCGGCTACAAGCTGACCGCGCTGCCCGGACCGCCGGACCGCCGCGACCAGCGCGACATCGCCGCCGGGATCAACGACTTCCCGTCGAAGGACGCGCTCTACCACAACTACGCCGAGGCGAACGCGGAGATCAACCAGCGCATCGCCCAGTACCCCGCCATCATGAGCAAGCAGGTCATCGGGAAGTCGTACGAGGGCCGGGACCTGGTCGCGATCAAGATCAGCGACAACGTCGGGACCGACGAGGCCGAGCCCGAGGTGCTCTTCACCGCGCACCAGCACGCCCGCGAGCACCTGACCGTCGAGATGGCCCTGTACCTGCTCAAGGAGTTCGGCTCCAAGTACGGGACGGACTCGCGCATCACCAACATGGTCAACGGACGCGAGATCTGGATCGTCCCGGACCTCAACCCGGACGGCGGCGAGTACGACATCGCCTCCGGCTCGTACCGCTCCTGGCGCAAGAACCGGCAGCCGAACTCCGGCTCCTCCTACGTCGGTACGGACGTGAACCGCAACTGGAACTACAAGTGGGGCTGCTGCGGCGGCTCCAGCAGCAGCAAGAGCTCCGAGACCTACCGGGGCGCGGCCGCCGAGTCGACGCCCGAGGCCAAGGTGGTCTCGGACTTCGTGCGCAGCCGGGTGATCGGCGGCAAGCAGCAGATCAAGGCCGCCATCGACTTCCACACGTACAGCGAGCTCGTGCTGTGGCCGTTCGGGTGGACCTACAACGACACCGCGCCCGGACTGACCACCGACGACCTGGCCGTGTACAAGAAGATCGGCACCAGCATGGCGGCCAGCAACGGCTACACGCCGGAGCAGTCGAGCGATCTGTACATCACGGACGGGACCATCGACGACTGGCTGTGGGGCAACCAGAAGATCTTCGCCTACACCTTCGAGATGTACCCGACGGACTCCGGCAGCAGCGGCTTCTACCCGCCGGACGAGGTCATCGACCGCGAGACGACGCGCAACAAGGAGGCGGTGCTGCAGCTCCTGGAGAACGCGGACTGCATGTACCGGTCGATCGGCAAGCAGGCGCAGTACTGCCCGTAGCGCCCGTCACCCCGTGAACCGGGGCGCCCTACCGCCAGGGGGGCGCCCCTTCGCATGCGCGGGAGCCGGCCGCGGCTAGTCCTTCTTCGCCTCCTCGGCGTTGCGCCAGATCTGGAGGTCGAGGGTGATGTAGCGGCTCGGCTCCTTCGCACCCGACCTCCCGCGGAAGGTCGCCACCGCGATGTGCCCCGCGTCGCTCAGGACGCAGACCTGCGAACCGTCCGTGAGCTGATCGAGGCCGATCTTCTCGGTGAAGCGGGTCACCGCACGGCAGGTCTCCAGGGAGCCCTTCTCCGCGTTGTTCAGCAGGACCAGCTTGCCGTTCGCGCTGCCGAACTTCTCGTCGCCGAACATGGAGTCGCGGTAGTAGTAGAGGTCCCCGCCGTCGTACATCACTCCCCCGCCGCCCTCCTTCTTGGCCGGGCGCGGCGGATTGTCGGCGAGCATCAGCTGGTGGTTCTCGGGCACGTCGATGCCCTTGTACGCGACCGGCTGCGGGTCGGTCCGCTGCTCGGACCCGCCGGGCGCGGCGCTCGCGCTCGACCCGCCCTTGGGCTGCGCGCCCGTACCGCCCTTGTCGGAGTCGGGCAGCAGCGACCCGAGGACGGCGAGCCCGATGACCGCGCCCACGACGGACAGGGTCACGATCAGGCCGGTCCGCTTGGGCTTGGCCGGGGCGGGCGGGTAGCCGGGCTGCCCCCAGCCGGGCTGGGTGGGGCCGGGCTGACTGTACGTCGGCTGCGCGTACGCGGGCTGCGGGCGCGGCTGCTGCGGGTACCCGTACGAGGGCTGCTGGTACGAGGGCTGCGTGGGCTGCCCGTACGGCGGCGGCGTCCCGTAGCCCGGCGGCGGCGTGTTCGGCCCCGGCTGCGCCGGAGCGGCCTGCGTCGGGGCGGCGTGCGTCGGGGCGGCGGCGTGCGTCGGGGCGGCGTGCGGAGCGGCGGCGGCCAGGCCGGTGGGGGTGTAGCCGGGCGCCGGCGGCTGCGCCGAGACCTCCGTCGGCACGGGAGCGGCCGGCCGCGGCGGCGGGGTGGGCGCCGGGGCGGGCAGCAGCTGGACCCGCTCGGTGATGGAACCGGCCACCGCGCGCGGCAGCCAGTCCTCGCCCTGGCGCAGCGGCTCGGTGCCCGCGGCCTCGTTGCACAGCGCGATGACCTCGGTCAGCGCCGGGCGGTCGGCCGGGTCGCGGCTGAGGCAGCGGGTCACCAGGGGCCGCAGCTCCTCGGGCAGCCCGCCCAGGTCGGGGGCCTCGTGCACGATCCGGTAGAGCACCGCGTGCGAGGGACCGTCCCCGTAGACGGAGGAGCCGATCGCGGCGAAGGCGGCGATCTGGCCGAGGGCGAAGACGTCGGTGGCCGGGGTGATCGTGCCCGCCGAGGCCTGCTCGGGGGCCATGAACGCCGGGGTGCCGATGCTGACGCCCGTGCTGGTCAGGGCGGTGGTGTCGGCGGCGCGGGCGATGCCGAAGTCGATGACGCGCGGGCCGTCGGAGGCGAGCAGGACGTTGGCGGGCTTCAGGTCCCGGTGGACGATGCCCGCGCCGTGGATGACGGTCAGGGCCTCGGCGACCCCGACGGCCAGCAGCAGGACGCTGCGCGGCGGCAGTGCGCCGTGGTGGGCCACGGCGTGCGCGAGGGAGGGACCGGGCACGTAGGCGGTGGCCAGCCAGGGCTGGGCGCCCTCGGTGTCGGAGTCGATGACCGGGGCGGTGTAGAGGCCCTGGACCCGCTCGGCGGAGCGCACTTCCTGCTGGAACCGCCGCCGGAACTCGGGGTCCTCGCCGAACTCGGAGCGGATCACCTTGATGGCGATGGGCCGGCCGCCGGGCGTGTACGAGAGGTACACCTTGCCCATGCCGCCCGCCCCGAGCACCGCCGCGAGCCGGTAGCCGCCCACCACCTCCGGGTCGTCCGCCTTGAGCGGTTGGAAGATGCCTGGCGAAGGTGCGCTGCTCATGAGGATCCGTCCCTGCTAACGGCGTCCCGGCCCCCGCCGGCGCCCCGAAGTCACCCGTGAGGGTACCCAATGCGCTGCGGCGGCCGCCCGGCCCCGGACCGCGGGCCCGGCGACGGGCGTTGGCGGCACGCGAGTCCGCCCCGCCCCGCCGGCCGGTGCGCCGGGTCAGGCGTCGAGCACCGCGAGGGCGTCGATCTCGATCAGCAGGTCGCCGGGGAGGCCCACGTACACCGTGGTGCGGGCGGAGGGGGCCGCCTTGAGGTTCTGCTCCTCGAAGTAGGCGTTGTAGATCTCGTTCATCTCTTCGAAGTGCGTGGTGTCGGTGAGGTAGACGCGCAGCATCATCACGTCGTCCCAGGTCGCGCCGCCCGCCTCCAGGACGGAGCGGACGTTCTCCAGCGTCTGGAGGGTCTGCTCGCGCAGGGTGGGGCCGGCCGGCGTGGGCTTCCGGCCGTCCACGTGCGGCAGGAAGCCGACCTGGCCGGCGACCTGGAGGATGTTGCCCTTGCGGACGCCGTGCGAGAACCTCGCGGGCGGCTCGGTGTGGGTGGCGGGGACGATCGCGATCTTGTCGGTCATGGCCTGTCTTCTTCCGGTTCCGGTACGGGGCCCGAGCCTGAGTACTCGCGGCCGATGGCGTCGGCGGTCTGCCGTACGAGCGGGAGGAGTTCGAGCAGGCTCGCGACGGAGAGGACCACTCCGGGGGCCGAGACGGACATCGCGGCGACCACGCGGCCGTCGGGTCCGCGGACGGGGGCGGCGAGGCAGTTCAGGGACTCCTCGTGGCCGCCGATGTCGGTGGCCCACCCCTGGGCGCGTACGAGGTCCAGCTCGCGCAGGTACGCGGCCGCGTCGGGGGTGGAGCGGGGGGTGTACGCGGGGTAGTCGATGCGTGCGGCCAGAGCCCGGCGCTCCGCCTCCGGCAGGTCGGCGATCAGCAGCTTCGCGACGGCGGCGACGGTGAGCGGGACGGGCCGGCCGATGCGCGAGTACATCCGCACCGCGTAGCGGCTGTCGACCTTGTCCACGTAGACGACCTCGTCGTCCTGGTGGAGGGCGAGGTGCACGGTGTGCCCGGTGACCCGGTTCAGTTCCAGCAGGTGCGGGTGCGCGACGTCGCGCACGTCGAGGTTCTCGATGGACTCGGCGGCCAGCGCGAAGAGGGAGGCGCCGAGCCGGTAGCGCCCGTCGCCCTGCCGGTACACGAAGCCGTGTTCCTGGAGGGTCCGCAGCAGCCGCAGGGCCGTGCTCTTGTGCACGGCGAGCACCTCGGCGACCTCGCCGAGCCCGGCCGGGCCCTTGGCCAGGGCGGGCAGGATCCGCAGCGCCCGCTCCACCGACTGGCTCACTGCGCGTACCTCCGTACGGAACCCGGACCCGTTGACCCGTCGTCATCCGGGATGTTAGACAGCATGCAGCGGTGCACGCAACGACTGTTGCACTGTACGCAACATCCGCAATGCCCCGGGAGGCACACGCACATGCCCAGCGACCCCGTCCAGGCCCTCGCCCAGGAGCCGGTGGACCACCGGTTCAAGGGCCTCCCCCCGGACGCCGGACAGGCGGGCCTGACCGTGGGAGAGCTGACCGCCCAGCGACGGAGCCTCTACACCGGCGGGTTCACGACCCCGGTGCTCACCCTCGACGCCGAGGCGCTGAGCCACAACCTCGCCGCCCTCGGCACCTACGCCGCCCGCCACGGCCTCGCCTTCGCCCCGCACGGCAAGACCTGCATGGCCCCGCAGCTGTTCCGCCGCCAACTGGAGCACGGGGCCTGGGGCATCACCGCAGCCGTCCCCCACCAGGCGCGCGTCTACCGGGCGTTCGGCATCCAGCGGATCTTCCTCGCCAACGAGCTCGTCGACGCCGCCGCCCTGCGCTGGGTGGCCTCCGAGCTCGCCGCGGACCCCGGTTTCCGCTTCGTCTGCTACGTGGACTCCGTGCGCGGGGTCCACCTCATGGACCGGGCCCTGCAGGGGCAGCCGCAGCGGGTCGACGTGGTCGTCGAGCTCGGCGCCGGGGAGGGGGCCCGCACGGGGGCCCGTACCGACGAGGACTGCCGGGCCGTCGCCGACGCGGTGGCGGGGACGGACACCCTGCGCCTGGTCGGCATCGCCGGGTACGAGGCGGAGGTGCCCGGCGCCGAGCCGGACTCCGTGCACGCCTACCTGCGCCGGCTCACCGCACTGGCCGTCGAGTTCGACGGGGCCGGACGGTTCGGGGGGATCGAGGAGATCGTCGTCAGCGCGGGCGGCTCGGCCTGGTTCGACGCCGTCGCGGACGTGTTCGCCGAGCTCCCGGAGCTCTCCCGGCCGGTCCTGAAGCTGCTGCGCTCGGGGGCGTACGTCTCCCACGACCACGGCTGGTACACCCGCCTCACCCCCTTCAACCGGATCCCCGAGGAGGGCGGCCTGCGCCCGGCCTTCCGGCTCTGGACACAGGTGGTCTCCCGCCCCTCCCCCACCCAGGCGTTCGTCAACGCCGGCAAGCGGGACATCGCCTACGACCTGGGACTGCCCGAGGCCGAGCTGGTCCGCGACCCGCTCACCGGCGCCGAGCGCCCGGCCACCGGGATCCGGGTCCTCAAGCTCTCCGACCAGCACGCCTGGCTGGAAACCGACTCCGCCGACGACGTGCAGGTCGGCGACTGGGTGGCACTGGGGATGTCCCATCCGTGCACGATCTTCGAGAAGTGGCCGCTGATCCCGGTGGTGGCGGCCGACGGCACGGTCACCGAGTACGTCCGGACGTTCTTCTAAGCCTCAGAGGAGCCTTCCCACCACCACGGACCTGGTCATCCGCGGGGCCCGCGTCGTCGACGGCACGGGCGGGCCCTCCTGCATCGCCGCCGTCGGGATCCACGAGGGCCGCATCGTCGACTGCCGCACGGGATCCCGCACGTCCTGATCGACGGGCGCTTCGTCGTCCCGGACGGCCTCAGGACGGACGTCCTGGCCGGGCGGGCCGTCCGCCGCACACCGCACGAGGGCCGCTGAACAGGCGTATTCCACACTTACGATGAGCGGCATGTACGCCTTCGTACCCGCCGCCCTCTTCCTCGTCCTCTTCGGCGTGAGCGTCCGGGAGGACCGCCGACGCTTCCGCAACGCGGTCTACCTGGGCCTCACCTTCATCTTCACCTCGCTCGGCCTGCTCTTCCAGGTCGGGCACCTGCCGCCCGTGCTGGCGGAGACCGTGATCCTCGCGGTCTTCCTGGTGCCCACGGTCGGCACGCTCGCCCTCGGCGTCTTCCTGATCGGCAACGGTCTGACGATGATCCGCAAGGAGGGCCGCCGGCCGGGCAACCTGCTGTCGTTCGCCGCGGGCGTGGCGATCTTCCTCCTCATCGCCTTCATCTTCGTGGCGGCCGACACCGGACCGCCCGCCATGGACGCCGTGGTGGCCGGGCTGGTCCTCCTCGTCGCGTACGTCTCCTTCCTCTTCGTCTGCTTCCTGGCCTACGCCTACCTCTACGGCCGGATCAAGGTGCGCGGGGACGTGGACTACGTGGTGATGCTCGGCTCCGGTCTGATCGGCGGCGACCGGGTCCCGCCGCTGCTGGCCTCGCGGCTGCGCAAGGGGCAGCAGATCCACGACGCCCAGATCGCCCGGGGCGGACGGGTTCCGCTGCTGCTGGCCTCGGGCGGCAAGGGGACGGACGAGAAGCTCGCGGAGGCCCGGGCGATGGCCGACTGGCTGATGGCCGAGGGCGGCGTGGCGCCGGAGCACCTGCAGCTGGAGGACCGCTCCCGCACGACGGAGGAGAACCTCCTGTTCAGCCGGGAGATCATGGAGGCGGAGGACCCCGGCTACCGCTGCGTGGTGGTCACCAACAACTTCCACGCCTTCCGCGCCGCGATGATGGCCCGCAAGGCCGGGGTGAACGGCCAGGTGCTGGGATCGCCGACGGCGCGGTACTTCTGGCCGACCGCGACGATCCGCGAGTTCGTGGCGGTGTTCTGGGAGCACAGGACCGCCAACCTCAGCATCTGCGGCGCCATCGTCGCCCTGACGGCGGCGCTGGCCCTGTCGACGTGACGCCGAGGTGCGTTCATGGGGGTGCGGCCGGAGGATGGGGCCAGGGGGACACAGCAGGAGGTAGCCATGGACAGTGAATCGGACCAGCAGCCCCAGCGCCCCGCCCACCTCTACACGGGGTCCGAGCACCCCTTCGACCCCGAGGACCTCGTCATGGCGCGCGGCCAGGACGTCACGCCGGAACGGGTCGAGAAGGCTCGGCAGATGATCGAGAAGGAGGGCGCGAGGGCCCTCGAACGCTACCTCCCGTAGGCGGGCCCGGAGCGGGGCGGACCGGCTCCCGGTCCGCCCCGAGGTGCGTGCGGGCCGCTGCGCATCCAGAATCGGTGGATGCTCGTTAGCCCGCGCGGGGGCCGATTCCGAAGGGACGACAACGATGCGCGCCCAGGCCGCTTCCCACACCCAGTCCGCCCGGTCCGCCACGAGCGTCGACTGGGACCACCCCGCCGATCCGCCCTCGGGACAGCTCTCCACGCACGTGCGCGCCTACGTGGACAGCTCCGGCGCCGACGGCCACCTGTGGCACGGGGTACCGACACTCCTGCTGACCACCGTCGACCGGTTCTCCGGCCGGCCCGTCCGCACCCCGCTGATCTACGCGAAGGACGACGGCCGCCACATCGTCCTGGCCACCGCGGCCGACGGCACGCCGGGCGTCCCCTCCTGGTACCGCAACCTCACCGCCCACCCCGAGGTCCGCCTCCAGGTCGGCGCCCTGACCGCGCAGTCCCGCGCGCGCACGGCGACCCCGGCGGAGCGCGAGACGTACTGGGAGGCCATGACCGCCCTGTGGCCCGCCTACGAGGACCACCAGTCGGCGGCCGCACCCCGCGAGATCCCCCTGGTCATCATCGAACGCTGACCGTTCGGGGACGGCCAAGGGCTTCACCCCCGGCCCCCGCGCGGGCACGACGGACCCGCTCGACCACCCGGCCCCCGGCCCCCTAGGGGGTGTCCGTACTACTGCTCCTCGGCGGCCCTGCCCTCGCCGGCCATGAACCGCCAGACCAGGGCGTGGCCCAGCACGATCAGGCAGATCAGCATCAGGGCCTCGGCCTGGATGGGGCGCAGCCCGGCCGGGTCGGCGAGTTCGGGGAAGGCGCCGACCACGGCGATCAGGGCGTAGAGCAGGGCGGCGGCGGCCTGCTGCCAGGTCAGGAAGCGGTCGCCGCGCACCTGGGCCAGCAGCCGCAGGGTGGACGCGCAGCCGACCACCGCGAGGACGACGAAGGCCGCACGCCAGACCTGCGGCTGCTCCACACCGCCGACCTGGGCGAACAGGCCCATCAGGGCGGGCAGCAGGAAGGACAGGTAGATCCCGCCGACGACCCGCCGCTGTGCCGCGTCGCGCATCCAGTCGTGGTGGCTCTGGACCACGTTCCACCACAGGCCCACCAGGGTGAAGCAGGTGGCGGAGAAGAGGGCGTAGAAGGTGCTCACATCCATGACCGACGAGCGTGGCACCCTGCGCACCCCTCACCCCCACCCCACGCCCACGACCGGCCCCGCGCACCCGGTATGGACCAGACCCGTGCCCTTCGGACCGCCCGATCGCAAGGGCCCGGCGGTCTAGCCGAAGTCGTACACCGTGACGGCTATCCCCTGCGCACACAGGCCGTCGCGGATCAGCGGGTCGATGCGGGACCACGTACCGCCCGCGAGGCCACAGCCGATGCGGGGCATGTGGACGGAGGCCCCCAACTCGGTTGCGTGCGCGGCCAGGCGTGCGAGGCAGCGCTCGATCGCCTCGTAGCGGACGGGCGGGCCGCCGCTGCCGGTGCGCATGCCGTGCCGGCCCACCATGTTCGCGCCCCCCCCCGAAGGTATCCGGACCCTCTGACATCGCCGGAAGGCATGCGCTTCGGGGGGCTTGGGACCTCAGCCTTCGGGTCGTAGGTCCGCAGTCTGTTCGACCATGGGTTTATGTGGTTTTAACCGTGTTACAACTGGAACATCGCGCTGCAAACGGCGCATTTTCCTTCGCTGTTGCCCAGCCCACACAAGCGCTGCCTGCCTTGGCAACACACCCCGTTTCCTCTGGAGGAAGCAACCGTGAGTACAGCCGAGCAGACGGCCCCGTCTGCCAAGAAGAACTCCGCCGCCATGGCGGTCATGCAGCGCCTCGGCCGCAGCCTGATGCTGCCGATCGCCGTGCTGCCGGCCGCCGCGCTGCTGATGCGCTTCGGCCAGGAGGACATGCTGGGCAGCGCGTCCCTGCCGGGCTGGTGCAACGAGATCGCCAAGTACATGGCCGCCGGCGGCGGGGCCATCTTCGACAACCTGGCGCTGCTCTTCGCCGTGGGCATCGCGGTGGGCTACGCGAAGAAGGCCGACGGCTCCACCGGCCTCGCGGCCGTCGCGGGTTACCTGGTCTTCTCGAAGGTGCTGGGCACCTTCACCGACGGCAACGTGCCGAAGATCGAGGCGGTCGTCGACCACAAGGTCGCCCTGGTCGAGGCGCCCGTCAACGCCGGCGTCCTCGGCGGTGTGATCATGGGCATCGTCGTGGCCCTGCTGTACCAGAAGTTCTACCGGACCAAGCTGCCGGACTGGGCGGGCTTCTTCGGCGGCCGCCGCCTCGTCCCGATCCTCTCCTCCCTCGCGGGTCTGGTCATCGGCATCGTCATGGGCCTGATCTGGCCGGTCCTCGGCAAGGGCATCCACGGCTTCGGCGAGTGGCTGGTCAACTCCGGCGCCGTCGGCGCGGGCATCTTCGGTGTCGCCAACCGTGCGCTGATCCCGGTCGGCATGCACCACCTGCTGAACTCCTTCCCGTGGTTCCAGGCGGGCGAGTTCGACGGCAAGCACGGCGACATCGCCCGCTTCCTCGCCGGCGACCCGACCGCCGGACAGTTCATGACCGGCTTCTTCCCGATCATGATGTTCGCCCTCCCGGCGGCCTGCCTCGCGATCGTCCACTGTGCGCGCCCCGAGCGCCGCAAGGTCGTCGGCGGCATGATGTTCTCCCTCGCGCTCACCGCCTTCGTCACGGGCATCACCGAGCCGATCGAGTTCACCTTCATGTTCATCGCCCCGGTGCTGTACGCGATCCACGCGGTCCTGACCGGTGTGTCCATGGCACTGACCTGGTCGCTCGGCATGAAGGACGGCTTCGGCTTCTCGGCCGGCGCGATCGACTTCTTCCTCAACCTCGGCATCGCGTCGAACCCGTGGGGCCTGGCCGGCATCGGACTCTGCTTCGCGGCGCTGTACTACTTCATCTTCCGCTTCGCGATCACCAAGTGGAACCTGCCGACGCCGGGCCGCGAGTCCGACGAGGAGCTCGCCGAGATCCTCAAGGCCGAGGCGAAGTAACCGTGCCCGCGGCGCAGCGCACTCCCGGGCAGGGAACGCCGTGCGAGGAGCGGCGCGAGCTGATCGCGGGAGCGGTGCGGGCCAGGGGCCGCGTACGGGTCGCCGATCTCGTACGGGAGCTGGGTGTCAGCCGGATGACCATCCACCGGGACCTCCAGCACCTGGACGCCCAGGGCCGAGTCCGCCGGATCCGCTCCGGCGCCACCGCGATGCCCGTCGCGGCCTGAGCACCACCCCGAGAGCGGGGGCGGGGCACCACCGACCGACCGGTGGTGCCCCGCCCCTTTTCCGCGTGTCCGCGGCCCCCGGGTTTCGCGTCCGAGGTCCCTCAGGCCCGCGCCGGTGCCAGCAGTCCGCGCCACCGGGAGCGCTCCGTGAACAGGCAGGCCCCCGCGAGGGCCGTCACCGAGGCCGCCGCCCCTGCGGGCCAGGCGGACCAGGACGCCGCCACGGCCACGACGAGCTGGAGCAGCACCAGCGCGATCGTCACCCCGCCCGGGACCGCGACGATCACCTGCGCCTTGTCCCCCGGGGTCGAGAACACCGTGGGCAGTGCGATCAGCAGCACCACGCTCGCCACCGCCGCCGTCACCGACCAGCCGGCCAGCGCCCACGGGGCCGCCACCCAGGCGCACAGCTCCGTCGCGAAGCGCAGCACCGAGGCGAGGTCCGCCTTCGGGCCGCCCGCTCCCGTGCCGCCCGCTCCCGCGTCGTCCATCTCCCGCATGCCCCGCTCTCCTTGATCACCGTCGCGCGCCGCGGTCACCTTAGGAGCCGAGAGGGTGACGAGCGCAACACCGTTGCGGCGCCCTCGGCCCGGCCCACCCATTCCGCAGGCCGGAACGGTGTACCGGCCCCGATTTCCAAGGGGTCTCGACGCCCGCACCCAAGCTTTGCGCGAAAGGGGACATAACGGGCCGCCGCCCGGCCCTCCGTTCCGGCACGAATAGCGGGGCGCGCCCGCACCCGGAGCCGTAAGCTCCCGTCATGCAGGTGATCCAGTCAACGAAACTCGCCAATGTCTGCTACGAGATCCGCGGACCCGTCCTCGAAGAGGCGATGCGGCTCGAAGCAGCAGGTCATCGCATCCTCAAGCTCAACACCGGCAACCCCGCGGCCTTCGGCTTCGAGTGCCCGCCGGAGATCCTTGAGGACATGCTCCGCAACCTGGGCAACGCCCACGGCTACGGGGACGCGAAGGGCCTGCTCTCGGCGCGCCGCGCGGTCATGCAGCACTACCAGACCAAGGGCATCGACCTGGACGTCGAGGACATCTACATCGGCAACGGAGTCTCCGAGCTGATCCAGATGTCGATGCAGGCGCTGCTCGACGACGGCGACGAGGTGCTCGTCCCGGCGCCGGACTACCCGCTGTGGACCGCGTCCGTGAGCCTCGCCGGCGGTACCGCCGTGCACTACCGCTGCGACGAGCAGTCCGACTGGATGCCGGACCTCGCCGACATCGAGCGCAAGGTCACCGACCGGACCCGCGCCATCGTGATCATCAACCCGAACAACCCGACCGGCGCCGTCTACGACGACGAGATGCTGCGCGGGCTCACGGACATCGCGCGCCGCCACAACCTGGTCGTCTGCTCCGACGAGATCTACGACCGGATCCTCTACGACGGCGCCACGCACACCAACACCGCCGTCATCGCGCCGGACCTGCTGACGCTCACCTTCAACGGGCTCTCGAAGAACTACCGCGTCGCCGGCTACCGGTCCGGCTGGATGGCGGTGTGCGGGCCCAAGAAGCACGCCTCGTCGTACATCGAGGGCCTGACGATCCTGGCGAACATGCGGCTCTGCGCCAACATGCCCTCCCAGCACGCCATCGCCACCGCGCTCGGCGGACGGCAGTCGATCAACGACCTGGTGCTGCCCGGCGGGCGGATCCTGGAGCAGCGCGACACCGCGTACGAGCTGCTGACGCAGATCCCCGGCATCACCTGCGTGAAGCCCAAGGGCGCGCTGTACCTGTTCCCGAAGCTGGACCCGTCCGTCTACAAGATCAAGGACGACCGGCAGATGGTCCTCGATCTGCTCCGCGAGGAGAAGATCATGGTCGTGCACGGTACGGGCTTCAACTGGCCCGAGCCCGACCACTTCCGGATCGTCACCCTGCCCAACGCGAAGGACCTCGCGGACGCGGTCACCCGCATCGGGAACTTCCTCGACGGCTACAGCCAGCCGTAGGACGGCCCCGGCCCGACGGCCCCCGCACGCAGCCCCGTACCCACGGGCCGCGCGCGGGGGCCGCGCCGTTCTACGGGGCTGCGGGCAGTCCCGCGGACAGTGCCACGGAGATCGCGGCAACGTGGTGGTAGGCCCGCGCGGTGGCGGTGATCACCCGGTCCGGCTCCCCCGGCCCGGCGAGCGCCCCGTTCAGCCGCGCCGTGAAACCGGCCCAGCGCTCGCGGTCACCGCTGGCGTAGTACGCCACGCCGTCCGTGTCGCGCAGCCCGTAGGCCTCGGCAACGTACCGGCGCAGGATCATGCCGCCGAGCGTGGAGCCCTCCAGTACGTAGAGGAACCCGAGCAGGGCCAGCGGGTCCGAGGCGGCGGCGCCGCGGATCTCGCGCGCGAAGGCGTCCGCGGGTGCGGCCGCGGTGGACGCCGGGAAGACCCCGTCCTCGGCGAAGTACATCAGGTCGCGGTCGATGTGGGAGAGCTTGACCAGGTCCGCCGACCACACCGAGGCCAGGCGCGGGTCGGCGGCGCGGGAGAGTTCGCCCTCCAGGGCCGCCAGGACCGTGCGGTAGGCGGCGAGCTGGTCGACGTAGCGGTCGAGCGGGAGCGTTCCGGCGAGCATCGCGCGGGAGAAGGGCGTGCCCTCCAGGTCCTCGTGCCAGCCGCGGGTGCTCGCCCGTATGCGCTCGACCACCGAGTGGCCCTCCGTGGGACTCATGCGTCTTCGCCCTTCAGCAGCGTGGCGTGCAGCCGGTCGATGAGGTGGCCCTTGCGTTCGATCGTCACGTCGAAGTAGCGCGCGCTCCGCTCGGAACGGCACACGCCGCGCACCGCCTCCATCGCCGAGCGCTTCAGCTCCACCGCCTCCGCCGCGAGGCGCAGGAGCGTCTCGCCCAGGTCGGGGTGACCGAGCACGAACTCCTTCAGCCGCGCCCCCACGAGCTCGCCCGAGGAGCGCAGACCGGCGGGGGCCGAGTCGAGCAGTTCGAGGAAGACCCGGTTGCTCAGCTGGCCGAAGTCCTCGTGGGTCTGGCGGCCGCCGTACCCGGGCACGAAGTCGGTCAGGTCGTTGAACAGCTGGCTGGCCAGCCCCAGGTCGCGCATGGCCTCGTCCAGGACCCGCCGCTCGTCCTCCACGACGCCCAGGGCCGCCACCGCCGCGTCCAGCGGCATCCAGAACAGGGTGCCCGTCTTGAGCGCGGCCATCGACTCCCAGAAGGCGATCCGCTCACCGAGGGGCGCGGCCACCAGCTCGGCACGGGTGAGCGCGGTGCGCGTGGAGACGTCGACGGCCTGGCCCGTGAGACCCCGGCGGACCGACTCCAGCAGGCTCCGTACGACGGCCGGCTCGGCCGCGTGCTCCAGTGCCGCGGTGATCAGCAGCGAGCCCGTGTTGAGGGCGAGCGGGATGCCGTGGGTGACGTGGAGCGCGGGCTCGCCGTAGCGGATGCCGCTGCCGTCCTGGATGTCGTCGAGGGCGACCGCCGCCTTCAGCAGCACGCGCACGGCCACGGCCGCGCGGCGCACGGCGGCCAGGTCCGCCCCGGAGTCCTCCTCGCCGGCCTCTCCGGGGAACCCCCGGTAGTTCCGGTAGGCCCAGAACACCATCGAGGGCCGCAGCGGGGCCCGGCCCGCGGGCGCCCCCGCGGCGGGCGCCAGCGCCTCCTGGCCCACCTTGGAGCCGACGGCGTCGGCGACCGGCGCGTACAGGGACCGGCCCAGCACGGCGTCGTACAACGAATCGGTCGCGGACGACCCCTGCCCCTGCCGCGCGGGCGGGGTGGTCAGCGAGGCCAGGAAGGCGGCCAGGTCGTCCTCCAGGAGCGCGGCATCACTCCTGACCAGATCCTCGACCCCGGATATGCCCGATCCGTCCGACACCTTTGACACGCCCGGCATGTCCGCAAACCCAGCCATTCCCACCCACTCTGAACATCACAAACGTCGGCCCGCAATAGGTTCACCCGTACGGATGCCGAAAGCAGCAGCGTGATCGCGCCCTTCGGCCGCCACAAGGCAGATTCGAGACACATTCAACCTGACGCACGTGAGCAAGATTCAGCTCAACTTTAGAACGAATCCAATGTAGGATGGTCTCCTGACCACGCAGGAGGCCTCCATGTACGAGCCGATTCGCACCAAGGCGGTCGACCCCCGCATAGGCGCCCACCGCAGCGACTACCCGCGCAGCAGCCGCGCCGAAGCCCTGGACATCCAGCTCGCCGGGCACCTCGCGGCGCTGCTCACCGTGACCGACGAGCTCGGCCTCGACGAGGCCGCCGCGGTCATCGCCGCCCAGGTGACCCGCCTGCGCGGCTCCCAGCCCGCCCGCGCGGCCCAGCGCCCCGGCCGGGAGCCCGGCACCGAGGACGCCGCCGCGCTGCACCAGCGCGCCCACGACCTCGCCGCCCGCGCCCTGCTCGTCGCCGCGTCCCGCGCCGACACCACGGTCGCGATCCTCGCCGCCGAGCGCATGGACGCGCACGCCGCCGCGCTCGACCTCGTCGGCGCCCACTGACGGCCCCGGTCCGGGGCCGCGCAGGCTCCGGACCGGGCGCCACACCTCACGGGGCAACCCGCCTCGGGCCACCGGCCGCCCCGCCCCTGCCCGACGGGCCGACCCCGGCTCGGTGGATGCCCCAGCTCGGCGGATGCTCCAGGCCAGCGGATGGCCCGACCCGGCGGGTGACCCCTGGCCGGAGGCCCACCTCAGCCCTGCCCGCCGTGACGCCCCCGCGCAGCGGAGCACGGGTCCTGCCTGGCCCGTCCGCCCCTGACCGGCGGGTGATCCCGCAACCGTGCCGCCCCCGCACAGTGGAGCCGGGCCCTGCGCAGCAAAGCTGAATCCCGTCTGGCCTGTCCGCCCCTGCCCGGCTGATGGGGCAGACCAGCGGATGGGCCTGACCGGCGGGCCGATCCTGCCCGGCCGCGCCGCCCGCGCCGCGGGGCCGGGCCCTGCGGGGTTTGTCCCCTACCCGCCCTTCGCCCGTTCCCCGGGCTCCGCCCGGACCCGCGCCTCAAACGCCGGCGGGGCTGAGAATCCCCGGACCGTCAGGCTGCCGCGCAGCGGCATGTCCAGCCCACCGGCGAACCCGAGGATGCCCAGGCCGCCGCACAGCGACTGGTCGGCCTCGGCGGCGGAGCCGAGGATGCCCGGACCGCCGGGCATCCGCACGTCCGGCCTCGTCCACGGGGCTTGGCACGCCAGGCCGCCGCCGCACAGCGGCATCGCTGCCCTAGCCGACAGAGCCGGGGCCGCCGGGCTGCCGCGGACCAAGGTGGCCGACCTAGCCGGCGGAGCCGGGGGTGCCCGGGCTGCCGCCGAGCGACGTGGCCGACCTAGTCGGCGGAGCCGGGGGTGCCTGGGGACGTCCGGCTGCCGCGCAGCGGCGTGGATGACCTAACCGGCGGAGGCAGGGGCCCGGACTGCCGCGGAGCGGCGTGGATGGCCTAGCCGGGGGTGCTGGGCTGCCGGGTGGCGGGAGGTTCAGCCTCGCCGGCGTTTGAGGCGCGGGGGCTGGGGCGGAGCCCCAGGGAACGGGCGAAGGGTGGGGCTGGGGCAAACTCCGCAGCCGCGACGCCGCACCAGGGGATCGTGGCCGGGGGCCAGACCGGGCCGACGGCCTCCGCCCGCTCCGTCGCAGCCGGACGGACACCCGGGATCCTCACCAACACCTGCGGCCCCCGGGCGACCGGAACACCTGCGGCCCCCTGCCCGGCCGGGCCAGTCGAGTCAGCACCCGGAGCGCCCTGGCCAGTCGGAGCACCCGGAACAGACGGCCCACCCCGAACAGCTGGGGCACCCGAGGTACCCGGAGCACCCAGGGCAGACGGCCCACCCCGGACAGCCCGGCCACCCCCGCCGCCCGGGGTATCCGCGCCACCCGGCGGGGCCAGGGTCGGGGCCGGGGGTTCGCGGAATTCCACGGTGACCACGTAGGACCCCGGCTCCGGGTAGCCGTTGACCGCCTCGACCGAGGCGACCACGCGGCGGCTCGTCGGGTCGATCCGGCAGTCGGTGATCCGGACGTCGTCCGGCGCGGCCCCCGCCGGCCGCACCGCGGGCCGCCCGCCCGCCCACACGTACAGCCCCAGCGGGGCGAAGACCAGCAGTCCCGCCACGAACACCAGGGCAACCAACCAGCCCTGCCACTTCAACGCGCTCACGCCCATGGCACGATCCTCCCGGCCCCCCGCCCCGGTCACCAGCACTCACGGGCCCACACAGCATTTCGAAGTGGGACCGCCTGGTCACCTCGCGTTCATTCAACTCCGCGCGGAATGTGGGTTTCCGCGAGCACTCTGCACCCGTGAGACGCATCCTAGGAATCGCCCTGGCGGTCCTCCTGGTCGGCGGCGTGATAGCCGCCATCGCCATCGGGGGAAAGAAGCCGGAGGGCACGGCAACGAAGACCGTGCGTGGCGTCATCGGTTCGGAGAAGTCCGAGTTCTTCCGCGACCCCGACGTCGTCAAGGCCCTTGCGGACAAGGGCTACACCGTGAAGACCGAAACCTCGGGTTCCTGGGCGATGGACCAACTCGCCCTGAAGGAATTCGACTTCGCCTTCCCCAGCAGCAGTGAACCGGCCACGGAGATCGAGGCGGCGGCCGGGGTGAAGGGCGCGCAGATCAGCAAGCCCTTCTTCTCCCCGCTCGTCGTCATCGCCCGCGCGAACGCCGCCAAGGTCCTCGCCGGCCACGGCCTCGCGAGGATGACCGCCAAGAACTCCGGCACCCTCCTCCTCGGCCCCTTCCTGAAGGCCGCCGCCGAGGACAAGACGTGGCAGGCGCTCCAGGGCGGGACGAGCGCCTATCCCGAGCTGGCCGGCACGGTGTTCGTCAAGACCACCGATCCCACCACCTCCAACTCGGGCGCGCTCTTCCTCGCCACCGCCTCGAACGTCGCCAACAACGCGACCGTCGTCTCGGACGACGCCGGCATCGACCGGACCGCGCCCCTGATGAAGAAGCTGGTCTCCGTCCAGGGCGCCCTGGAGCAGAGCACGGACGACCCCTTCCGCTCCTTCATCAGCGGCAGCGGCGAGCCGCTGATCCTGGCCTACGAGTCCCAGGTGGCGAGTCTGCTCCAGCAGAAGCAGGCAACGGGGGACGTCGGCGACATGGTGGTGCTCTACCCCGACACCACCGTCAACTCCCCGCACACCTTCGTGCCGATCAGCGAGAAGGCCAAGGAGCTCGGCTCCCTGCTGGCCACCGACCCGAAGCTGCGCTCGCTCGTGGTCCGCCACGGGTTCCGGCCGACGGAGGGGGTGGCCGAGTTCACCGCGGCCACCGCGCCGCACACCGCGTACCTCAACCCGGGGCTGACCGGCATCCGCCAGGTCGGCGCACCGACCGTCAAGGTCCTGATGGCGCTGGCCGCGCGCGCCAAGGGATAGGGGGAGCAGAAGATCATGACGCTGACACCGCCCGAAGAAGGGCCGCTCGTCCTCACCGCCCCCGAACCCGTGGCCCCCGTCAAGCGCGAGCAGGCCTCCGGCCTGGTACCGCTCCAGGACGGGGTGCGCGAGGAGATGGCCCGCCGGGCCGGGGAGTACGTCGGCTCGCTGGCCGGCATCGACAGCCGCTCCCCCGATTTCGCGACCCGCATCGGGGAGATCACCGGCCTCGGCGCCGCCGACATTCGCGGGGCCGCCCAGCAGTCCAACCGGATGCTGGAGCGGGCCGTACGCTCCCTCGGCGCGGACGGCGGCGGCGACGCCCAGGCCCGCGTCGCGGGCTCGCTCGTCGAACTGCGCCGCACAGTCGAGGACTTGGACCCCAGTGCGAGTTCCGCCGGATCGGGTAAGGGAGTGCGCAAGCTCCTCTCCAAGCTGCCCGGCGGCAACAAGTTCCGCGACCACGTGGCCAAGTACGCCTCCTCGCAGACCACCCTCAACCGGATCGTGGGCGCGCTGCGCGGCGGCCAGGACGAGCTGCGCCGCGACAACGCCGCCCTGCACACCGAGCGCGCCCGGCTGTGGGAGACCATGGGCAAGCTCCAGGAGTACGCGGTGCTCACCGAGGCCCTGGACGCGGCCGTGGAGCAGCGGATCGCCGGCCAGAGCGATCCACAGCAGGCCGACGCGCTGCGCGCGGACGTGCTGTTCCCCGTACGGCAGAAGCACCAGGACCTGCTGACCCAGCTGGCCGTCTGCGCGCAGGGCTACCTGGCGATGGACGTGGTCCGGCGCAACAACGAAGAGCTGATCAAGGGCGTCGACCGGGCCGCGACCACCACGGTGTCCGCGCTGCGGATCGCCGTGATGCTGGCGCAGGCCCTGAACACCCAGGGCGAGGTGATCCAGCAGATCAACACCCTGCGCGACACCACCGAGGGCCTGATCCGCGGCAACGCGGAGATGCTGTCCACGCAGAGCGGGGAGATCCAGCGGATCGCCGCCGACCCGGCCGTGGGTGCGGAGACGCTGCGGACGGCCTTCGCCCAGATCTACAAGACGCTCGACACCATCGACACCTTCAAGGTGCAGGCGACCGAGAACATGGCCGCCACCGTGGAGTCCCTGACCGGTGAACTCCAGCACGCCTCCGCGTACCTGGCGCGCACCCGTACCGCGAGCGCCCTGGAAGGCGGCGATGCCCGATGAACGCCATGAGCATCCGCGGCGCCGTGCTGCGCAGACGGCTCGCCGCGGCGGTGGCCCTGGCCGCCACCCTGCTCGGGGCGAGCGCCTGCTCGGAGAGCCCCGACCACCCCGCGCCGAAGCAGACCGCGTACCAGGAGGGCAAGCTCCGCGTGCTGGCCTCCAGCGAGCTGTCCGACATGGACGAGGTGCTGAAGGCGGCGAAGGCCGCCACCGGGGTGGGCGTGGAGCTGACCATGTCGGGCACCCTCGACGCGGTCGAGCAGATCGCCTCCGGCAAGGCGGACGGCGCGTACGACGCCGTCTGGCTGTCCTCCAACGACTACCTGCGGCTGCGGCCCGAGGCCGCGGGCAAGCTGTCGAGCGAGACCCCGCTGATGTCCTCGCCCGTCGCCCTCGGCGTGAAGCCCGAGGCCCTGGCGCGGCTCGGCTGGAAGCCGGAGTCGGTGACCTGGTCGGCGGTCCACGAGGCCGTGGCCGCCGGGAAGCTGACGTACGGGATGACCGACCCGGTGCGTTCCAACTCCGGTTTCTCCGCCCTGATTTCGGTGGCCTCCGGGCTTTCCGGCGCCCAGGCGGCGCTGACCGACGCCGACGTGGCGAAGGCGCAGCCGATGCTGAAGGGGTTCTTCACCGGGCAGAAGCTGACGTCGGGCTCCTCGGGCTGGCTGGCTTCGGCGTACAAGCAGCGCGGGGACGTGGACGCGCTGGTGAACTACGAGTCGGTGCTGCTGTCCATGAACCGGGACGCGAAGACGAACCTGACGGTGATCCGGCCGCTCGACGGCGTGGTCACGGCCCACTACCCGCTGACCCTGCTGACCTCGGCCCCGGCCGGGGCCCGCGAGTCGGGGCGGGTGCTGACCGAGTACCTGCGGGGCACCGAGGCGCAGAAGGCGATCACGGAGAAGACCTTCCGGCGGCCCGTCGCGGCCGGGGTGGCCCCGGCGGCCGGGCTGAACCCGGACAAGCGGCGCGAGCTCCCCTTCCCCGGCACCCGCTCGGTGGCGGACGGGCTGCTGGCCAGCTACGAGAACGAACTGCGCCGCCCCTCGCGCACGGTGTACGTGCTGGACACCTCGGGGTCGATGGCCGAGGAGGACCGGATCGGCCGGCTGAAGGCGGCGCTCACCGACCTGACGGGGACGGGGAGTTCGGGTACCGGGGAGCGGTTCCGGGACCGTGAGGAGGTCACGCTGCTGCCCTTCGGCGACAAGGTGAAGAAGGTGCTGACGCACACGGTCGAGCCGGGCAACGCCGGGCCCGCGCTGGACGCGATCCGGGGAGACGTGAAGTCGCTGCAGCCGGACGGGGGCACGGCGATCTACAGCAGTCTGCAGGCGGCGTACCAGCAGCTCGGCAAGGGCACCGCGGACGCCTTCACCTCGATCGTGCTGATGACGGACGGCGAGAACACCGCCGGCGCCGGGGCCAAGCAGTTCGACGCCTTCTACGCGGGGCTGCCCGAGGCGCAGAAGCACACCCCGGTGTTCGCGGTGCTGTTCGGCGACTCGGACCGCAAGGAACTCGCCCACATCACCGAGCTGACCGGCGGGCGGCTCTTCGACGCCACCGACGGAAACGGTTCGCTGGACGGAGCATTCGAGGAGATCCGTGGCTACCAGTAGGGCTACCGACACAGCTACCGGCAAGGCTCTCGGATACCTCGAGTCGAAGAAGAACCTGGCCGGCAGCGCCTGCGGACTGTTCGGGGTGGGTCTGACCCTCACCGGGGTGGCCGGCACGTACTGGCCGCTGGTGGTGGCCGGGCTGTACGGGGCGGGCGCGCTCGTCGCCCCGCCGGAGGTACCGGCGCCGCCGGTGCCGCCGGAGCTCGCCGAGCAACTGGGCTTCGTACGGGAGGACTTCGCGCGGCTCCAGGAGTACGTCGGCGAGGTGGACCTGCCGTCGGAGCCCGCCGGGGTGCTGGCCGGACTGCTGGACCTGTACGCGGCGATGCTGGAGCCGGGCTGGGTGGCGGGCGTGCTCGCCGCCGACCCGGAGGCGGTGCACGCGCTGACCCGGGCCATCCGCACGGACGTGCCGGAGTGCGTGGACACCTACAACCGGACCCGGTGGTGGACCCGGCTGACGGCGGGCGGTGAATCGCCCGAGCGCCACCTGGAGCGGCAGCTGACGCTGTTGCGCGAGGAGGCGGAACGCATGACGGCGGACCTCCGTGAAACGGAGGCCCGCCGCCAGCAGACGCACACGACCTATCTGGAAGGCCGCAGGGAAACCTAGATCGGGGAATCCCGCGTCAACCCGTGGCCGGGGACAGCCGGCCGCAGGAGTTCTTCGGCGGTGCCGGTCGCCCGGCGGGGGGTGGGATCAGCCCAGGCGCTCGACGAGCGCCTCGTACTGCTCCCACAGTTCCTTCGGCGTGTGGTCGCCGTAGGTGTTCAGGTGCGCCGGGACCAGGGAGGCCTCGTCGCGCCAGACCTCCTTGTCGACCGTGAGCAGGAACTCCAGGTCGGCGGCGGGCAGGTCCAGGCCGTCGGTGTCCAGGGAGGCGACGGTCGGCAGGATGCCGATCGGGGTCTCCACGCCCTCGGCGGCGCCGTCGAGGCGCTCGACGATCCACTTCAGGACGCGGCTGTTCTCGCCGAAGCCGGGCCACACGAACTTGCCCGCGTCGTTCTTGCGGAACCAGTTCACGTAGTAGATCTTCGGGAGCTTGGACTGGTCCTTGTCCTTGGCCACGTCGACCCAGTGACCCATGTAGTCGCCCATGTTGTAGCCGCAGAACGGCAGCATGGCGAAGGGGTCGCGGCGCAGCTCGCCGACCTTGCCCTCGGCGGCGGCGGTCTTCTCGGAGGCGATGTTCGAGCCGATGAAGACGCCGTGGTTCCAGTCGAAGGACTCGGTGACCAGCGGCACCGCGGAGGCGCGGCGGCCGCCGAAGAGGATCGCGGAGATCGGGACGCCCTTGGGGTCCTCCCACTCGGGGGCGATCGTCGGGCACTGCGAGGCCGGGACGGCGAAGCGGGCGTTGGGGTGGGCCGCCGGCGTGTCGCTCTCCGGGGTCCAGGCGTTGCCCTTCCAGTCGATCAGGTGCGCGGGCGCCTCTTCGGTCATGCCCTCCCACCAGACGTCGGAGCCGTCGGGGGTGAGCGCGACGTTGGTGAAGACGGTGTTCGCGTACATGGTCTTCATGGCGTTGGCGTTGGTGTGCTCGCCGGTGCCGGGGGCGACGCCGAAGAAGCCGGCCTCGGGGTTGATCGCGTAGAGGCGGCCGTCCTCGCCGAAGCGCATCCAGGCGATGTCGTCGCCGACGGTCTCCACGGTCCAGCCGGGGATGGTGGGCTCCAGCATGGCGAGGTTGGTCTTGCCGCAGGCGGAGGGGAAGGCAGCGGCGATGTACTTCGCTTCGCCGGCCGGCGGGGTGAGCTTGAGGATCAGCATGTGCTCGGCGAGCCAGCCCTCGTCGCGGGCCATGACGGACGCGATGCGCAGGGCGTAGCACTTCTTGCCGAGCAGGGCGTTGCCGCCGTAGCCCGAGCCGTAGGACCAGATCTCGCGGGTCTCGGGGAAGTGCGAGATGTACTTGGTGGTGTTGCACGGCCACGGCACGTCGGCCTCGCCCTCGGCGAGCGGAGCGCCCAGGGTGTGGACGGCCTTGACGAAGAACCCGTCGGTGCCGAGCTCGTCGAGGACGGCCTGGCCCATGCGGGTCATGGTGCGCATGGCGACGGCGACGTAGGCGGAGTCGGTGATCTCGACGCCGATGGCGGAGAGCTCCGAGCCGAGGGGGCCCATGCAGAAGGGGACGACGTACATCGTGCGGCCCTTCATGGAACCGCGGAAGATGCCGCCCTCCTCGCCCTCACCGGTGAAAAGGGCCTTCATCTCGGAAGGGGCCTTCCAGTGGTTGGTCGGGCCCGCGTCCTCCTCCTTCTCGGAGCAGATGAAGGTCCGGTCCTCGACGCGCGCGACGTCGGAGGGGTCGGAGGCGGCGTA
Source organism: Streptomyces sp. NPDC051563 (assembly GCF_044454225.1). Lineage (NCBI taxonomy): Bacteria > Bacillati > Actinomycetota > Actinomycetes > Kitasatosporales > Streptomycetaceae > Streptomyces > Streptomyces sp. NPDC051563. The sequence continues at coordinate 362,643 of NZ_JBITDL010000002.1, read as the reverse complement.
GTACGAGTTCGGGCGCTTGGCCGGGTCCAGCTTCTTGAAGGTGCCCTTGGAGACGAGCTCCTCGCAGAGGGCCTCGTACTCGGCCTCCGAACCGTCACACCAGACGATGCGGTCGGGCTGGGTGAGGGCTGCGATGTCACCGACCCAGGAGATGAGCTCCTGGTGCTTGGTGGGGACGTCGGAAGTGGTGGTGCCAGCCGCGATGTCGCGCGCCACGATCGCTCCTTGTTGAGGGGTTTGATTTGTGATTGCCCCGTGGGGGCCGCGACCCGGACGCTTCGCGCTCCGCTCATCCGGTGTCGACCGCACTCATCTGATCATCCGGTGCGTGTGCGCATATGTCCAGGGGGCCTCTCACGTGAGCATCGCCACTCCGGTCAATCTTCCGTAAAGCGCACTAACGGAAACCTACGCAACCGTAGGTAGCATGTTCGGCATGACTTCCGACGCCGCTGCCGTGGCCGCTCCGATGGTCGAAACCGCCGATCAGGAGACCAAGCCGCTCATGCGCGGCTGGCTCCACACCGGCATGTTCCCCGCCGTGGTGATCGCCGGCCTCGTCCTGATGGCCTTCACCGACTCCACCCGGGCCCGGGTGGCCTGCGGGGTGTACATCCTCACCGCGTGCCTGCTCTTCGGAGTCAGCGCCGTGTACCACCGCGGTACGTGGGGCCCGCGCGGCGAGGCCATCCTCCGGCGGCTCGACCACGCCAACATCTTCCTGATCATCGCGGGCACGTACACCCCGCTGACCGTGCTGCTGCTGCCCGACTCCACCGGGCGAACCCTGCTGTGGGCGGTCTGGATCGCGGCCGCGGCCGGCATCGCCTTCCGCGTCTTCTGGGTCGGCGCCCCGCGCTGGCTCTACACGCCCTGCTACATCGCCATGGGCTGGGCCGCGGTCTTCTTCCTCCCCGACTTCATGCGCACCGGCGGCATCGCCGTCCTGGTCCTGGTCGTCGTCGGCGGCCTCCTCTACAGCGTGGGCGGCGTCATCTACGGCATCAAGCGCCCGAACCCCTCACCGCGCTTCTTCGGCTTCCACGAGGTCTTCCACTCCCTGACCCTGGCCGCCTTCGTCGCCCACTACGTGGGCATCTCGATCGCCGCGTACACCCACTAGGCGGGAGCGACAGCCGGAGCGGGAGCCGGAGCGACAGCCGGAGCGGGAGCGGGGCCCTGCCGCGATGCGCGGTCAGGGCCCCGCCGCGTACCGGACTCCTACGTGCAGGCGTAGCCGTCGCCGTCCGGGTCCAGGCGGAGCGGGTCGCTGCCGTTGACCTTCAGGCGGGCCGGGTACGCGTGGGCGGCCAGCCAGTCGCAGCGGGCCTTCGCCGTCGCCTTCACCTCCGCCGGGAACCGCGTGGGCACGCACACGTTGGCCGTGCCGTAGTGCCGGTCGCAGCCGGCCACGCTCGGGGCCACCGGGGCCGAGTCCCGCTGCGCGGGATTGCGCTTCGGGGCCGCCAGCTCGGCGGCGAAGGTGTGCTCGTGCGCCGTCGGGGGCTCGGCGTCGGCCGCCAGGGCGGAGGGGCCGCCCAGGTGCACCCACTGCGCGATCGACGGGATGCCGTTCGCGTCGACCGCGAAGAGCATGTACCAGCCGGGCGGGGCCAGGTTCGGGTTGCTGGTGACGTTCAGGTCGACGGTGGTGCCGTTGACCACCGTCAGCGGCAGGTCCACGAACCGCTGGTTCGGGTCCGAGGAGTGGGTGACCGCCGCCGGACGGATCAGCTCCGCCTTGGCGACCGCCCGGTTGACGGTGATGCGCTGCGTGTCCCCGTACACCCACTGGTTGTCGATCACCGAAGTGATCTGCGGACGCGCCCCCTTGAAGAGGTACGGCGGGGTGTAGATCGACACGTTGTTGTTGTACGTGCCGTTGCCCGGGTTGTCGCCGACCGACATGACGCGACCGTCCGGCATCAGGAACGACGCCGAGTGGTACGTCCGCGGGATCGGGTCGGTGGCCAGCCCCGGCTGGTAGGTGTTGGTCACCGGGTCGAAGAACGAGGCCTCGTACACCGGGTCGGCCCGGTCGTGCAGGGCGCCGCCGGTCTCCAGCACCTTGCCGTCCGGCAGCAGCACCGCGGACACGTACATCTTGCCCTCGGCGCCGGTCTGCGGGCGCTTGCCCGCGCCCTGGTCGACCTGGCCCTGCGGCAGGTCCGGGCCGGCCGTGTAGGCGGGGCTCGGCTGCTTCAGGTCGATGATGTCGGTGAGCCGGTTCGCCGCCGGGTTGGACTCGTTGTTGCCGCCGCCGATGGTCAGGACCCGCTGGTCCTGCGCCGGGGGCAGCAGCACGCTCGCCGACTCGTCGCGCTGGTCCTTGTTCCGCAGGCCCGGCACGTCGGTGATGGTGTTGGCGGCGTAGTCGTACACGGAGGAGCCGGTGCCCTGGGTTCCGTTGCCGAAGGTGTGGCTGCCCGAGTAGAAGAGCCGGCCGTCCTGCATGAGGATCATCGACGGGTACAGGCCCCAGTACGACCAGGTCTGGTTGACCTCGTTCATCGGCAGCCACTTGTTCTGCGCCGCCGAGAACTTCTCCGCGGTCACGTTGCCCGTGGAGTCCTCCTTCAGCCCGCCGAAGGTGATCACGTCGCCGTTGCCGAGGACGGTCGCCGACGGGTACCAGTGCCCGCCGTTCATGTCGTTCGTCTTCGTGTACTTCTCGGTCGCCGGATCGAAGATGTACGAGTCCTTCAGCCCCTGGTAGCCGATCGTGCCGTCGGCCGAGGGGTAGCCCTTGTTGCCGCTCATCACCAGCACCCGGCCGTCGGCCAGCTGGACGTGGCCGGAGCAGAACATGTCCACGGGCGTCGGGATCGTCTTGAACGAGCCGTTCGCCGGATCGTAGACCGCGGAGGTGAAGGTGCCCGCGTTGAACTGGGCGATGTCGTTGCCCGAGCCCGCGATCAGCAGCACCTTGCCGTTCTTCAGCACGACGGCGTGCATGGAGCGCACCGGGTTCTTGGCGGCGATCACCTGCCACGCGCCCTTCGCGCACTCCGTCGCCGTACCCGTGCAGGTGGGCTGCGGCGGGGTCGCCCCCACCTCCTCCAGCGCGTAGTCGTCGGTGGTGAGCGTGCCCACCCCGTAGACGGACAGGCCCCACACGATCCTGTCGGTGCCCGGCGGGACCGCCGGCGTACGGACCGCCGTGCGCGCCCACGCGGCGCTGACGGGGGGATTCTGCAGATCGGTCCAGTACTGCCAGCCGGCCGTCGTGTCGTGGCGGAACACGGTCACCGACACGTCCGGGGTGTTCGACTTGTACCAGGCCGAGAGGTCGTACTGGCGGCCCGGGACGACCGTCGGGGCGCAGGTGCCGTTCTCGGTGACCAGGGCCTTGCGGTCGCCGTCGACCCGGCGGGTCAGCGAGACCTTCATGGCCTTGGTGCCGGAGTGCGCGTCGGCGACGGTGGCGAAGGTGAAGTCGTTGTCGCCCCAGCCGGACTTCGACCAGCAGGACGGCATGTCGGCGCCGGCCGGGCCGGCCGTCTCGAAACCGGGGTTGGTGAGCAGGTTGGGCGGTCCGGCCGTGGCCTGCTGCGGTGCGGTCAGCAGCAGGCCCGCGATCATCGCCCCGACGGCCGGCAGGGCGGCCCGCCACCTTGCCCTGCGCCGGATCTTCCTCTCCATGGGGAGCATCCCTTCGTGCGGCTCGGCTTACGGCTCGGCCTACGGCTCGCCGTGCGGCTCAACTCGTACGCGTGCGGCCCGTCTTGCGCGGGAGGTAGACGAGGGCCTCCGTCGCCGCGAAGCGCAGGACGAAGGTGGTGACCAGAGCGAGCGCGGTCGCGGACAGCACCCCGAAGCCCCAGGTGCCGACGAACACCGCGATCAGCGGGATCCGCAGCAGCAGATCGGCATTGGCCAGCAGCGTGAAGCGTCCGAGGCGGTCGGCCCAGTGGCGGTGCCGGCGCCGGTCGCGGAACAGCAGGGTCTCGATGAGGAGGAAGTTCCACAGCACCCCGGCCTGGTTCGCCACCACCTCGGCGGCCAGGTAGTTCATGCCGGTGTGCGTGAGCATCCACAGGGCGGCCAGGTTCGGGACGAAGCCGGAGAGCCCGATCAGCCCGAAGCCGATCATGCGGGCCCATGGGGTCGCGGCGCGCAGCGAGGCGAGATGGGTGAGGAAGCGCAGGCCCTCGCGGGCGGTGGACTTCGACTCCCCCGAGAAGCGGTCCTGGAACACGAAGGGCACCTCGGCGACCCGCGCCGGCCGGCACCGCACGGCCAGTTCGAGCAGGATCTTGTAGCCCAGCGGCTTCAGCGCCTCTTCCGTGACCGCCGCGCGGCGCATCGCGAAGAACCCGCTCATCGGATCGCTGATCCCGCGCAGGGCGCGCGGGAAGAGCCCCTTGGTCAGCCAGGTCGCCCCGCGCGAGACGGCGATCCGGTAGCTCCCGGCGAGCCCGGCCCGGCTGCCCCCGGCGATGTAGCGGGAGGCCACGACCAGGTCGGCGCCGGTGCGCGCACCCTCCCCGACCAGCTCTGGGACCAGGTGGGGCGGATGCTGGAGGTCGGCGTCCATGACGACGATCCAGTCGGTGTCCGCCCGCCCGATCCCCGCCACGACGGCCCCGCCGAGCCCGCCGTCGGGGCTTTCCCGGTGCAGGACCTCCACCGGGAAGGCGCAGTTCAGGGCTGCCTGCTCGATGACGGCCGGGGTGTCGTCCGTGGAGTCGTCGACGAACAGCACCGACACGGGCAGGTGCGCGGGCAGCGCGGCGGCCAGCCTGCTCAGCAACTCGGCTATGTTTCCAGCCTCGTTGAAAGTCGGGACGATGAGCGTGATGCTGCCCGGGGCGGGCACCTCGACGGCGCCCTCCGGCAAGTGCGGGGCGCGCGGGGCGTGCGGGGCCGGTGCGGTCCACAGGTCTTCGCTCATGCCGGATCAACTCCCGTTGACGGTGCGGGCCGTGGGGTCGCTGCCGGCCGCGGGATCACTGCCCGCCGCCCGGTCCGTGCGCCGGATCTCGATGCGGTCCTCGCCCTCGCCGAAGACGGCCACCGGCGTCGAATGCTCCAGCGCGGCCTTCACGTTGGGCAGTTGGGCCGCGTCGCGCCGGACCGTGGGCGAGGAGACCACGTAGTCGATGTCCCGCCAGCCGCCCGGCAGGGTCTTGGTGACCGCCGGGTCCAGGTCGGCCTTGTAGAACCAGATGGCGCCCAGCCCCGGGTCGAAGCCGTGGTGGACGGCGTCCAGCCACAGCGCGTCGTCGACCAGCACCCGGGTGGCGGCGGGCTCGCGCACCTCGCGCCCGAGCCAGTCCGCGGCCTGCCGGTACGGGGCGTTCGCGTCGACCGTGAGCGCCGTCCGGTTGCCGTCGTACCAGCGCGGGACGAGGTACACGAGGGCCGAGGCGGCCAGTACGCCGACCAGCGCCCACCGCCCGTAGGCCAGGGCCCGCCGCTCCCCCGGCGCCCGGCGGCGGCGCAGCACGGCGTGGGTGACGCTGGCCGCGCCCCCGGCGAGCACCAGCGCCAGGAAGGGCAGCGCCTGGATCACGTACATCGCCGGCAGGTAGCCGGAGGGCCTCAGCGCGACCAGGCCGAGGATGACCACGGCCAGCGCCGGGCCCGCGAGCGCCCGGGCCGTGACCGACCACCGGATGGTGACGAGGAGCAGCACCGCCCCGGCCAGCCCGCCGAGCGGCAGCACGGTGTCGTAGTACAGCCAGGACTCGAAGACCCCGTGCGAGCCCGAGCCGGGGTCGAGGATGAAGCCGGAGCCGGCCCGGCCCATCTGGTAGACGATTCCGTCGATGAGGGAGACGTGGCCGGAGCCGGGCAGCAGCTCGGCGTTGAGCAGTGCGTACAGGGGGTACGTCACCCCGATGAGCACGCAGGCGGTGACGGCTCCGGTGACGGCGAACTTGCGGGTGTCGCGGTGGCTGTGGCGCCACATGGTCACCAGCAGCGCCGGGAGCACCACCAGCATCGTCTCCTTGGTGAGCACGGCGGTGGCGGCCGCCAGGCCGGAGGCGAAGTGGTGCCACAGGTGGCGGCTGGGGGACGCGGCCAGGCAGAAGGCCAGCAGCATCCACATCACGGCGATGTTGTCGAGGAAGATCTCCCGCTGGAGCACGACGGAGAGCGGGGAGAGCCCGAACAGGCCCATGGCCAGCCCGGCCGCCCACCGCGGCAGCCAGAGCCGGCGCGCGAGCACGTACAGCAGGACCGCACTGGTGGCGGACACGGCGAGCATCGAGAACCGCATCGGCGCGACGGTCATCGTGTCGGGCACGAACAGGGACGGCAGGTACGTCAGGCCCGCTATCTGGATCCAGCCGAGCGGGGGATGGTCGTACCAGTAGGTGTAGTGGGCCAGCCCCTTGCCCTGCTGGACGGCCCACGCCTGCGCGAGGTAGGTGCCCTCGTCGTCGCTGAGGGTGGGGAAGTTCGTGATGTTCCAGCCCTGCACGAGGAGGATCGCGAGCAGCAGCGCACCGCACAGCAGCAGGTCGGGACGGGAGGAACGGAACCGGACGAGCGGCCGGGCCGGCGCGGCCGGGCGGACCCCGAGGCCGCCGGGTCCGCCGGTCCGCCGGCGCGGGATGAGGGCGGCATCGACGGCGGGAGCGGTGGCGGCGGGAGCAGTGATGGTGGTGGCGGGAGCAGTGGCGGTCGAACCGGCCGCGGGATCAGTGGCCGTGGGCAGGGTGGCGGTCACCGGTGGCTGTCCTCTCGGGTGAGGGTCTTCGGGCTGCTCTGACTGCTCTGGCTGCTCTGCGCGGTCGGGCTGTTCTGGCTGCTCTGGCTGCTCTGCGCGGTCGGGACCGCGCCGCCGGACGGGGTCGCGAGGTGGGCTCCGGTGTGGCTGGTGAGCTCCCACTCGTTCCGTCCGCGCTGCTCGCGCCAGACCGCGCGGATCGCGGCGCCGGCCAGCATCACCTGGTAGAACGGGCCGCCGATCACGAGCTTGACGTAGTGCGTGAAGCGCACCCGCAGCCCGTACTGGCGGCCGAAGTCGTGCAGGCCCACCACCTCGAAGACGAAGGTCACCATCGCCGTGATCATCGGCAGGAAGGTGACGATCGCGACGCCCACGGGCACGTCGAGGAAGACGGCGACGGCGAAGTTCACCGGGATGACCACCCCGGACGTGGCCTGCATGAAGGGGGTCATGAGCGTGTAGCGGGCCAGCCAGCGCTGGCCGCGGCCGGGCAGCTGCTGCCAGTCCTTCTTGCGGTAGACCTGGAGGAAGCCCTGGTTCCAGCGGGTGCGCTGCTTGAGCAGGCTCACCAGCGACCCCGGGGTCTCCTCGCGGGTCACCATGTCGGAGTCGTAGGCGACGACCACCTTCTTGCCGACGGAGGACAGCCGTACGCCCAGGTCACAGTCCTCGGCGAGGCAGTTCGGGTCCCAGCCGCCGGCCTCGCGCAGCACCTCGGTGCGCACGAAGACGGTGTTGCCGCCGAGCGGGATGAAGCCCTTCTCCGCGTGCAGGTGCAGCCGGGAGCGGAACCAGAAGAAGTACTCCAGGCAGTTGCGCAGGCTGTACCAGCTGGAGTGGAAGTTGATGAGCTGGACCCCGCCCTGGACCACGTCGGCCCCGGTGGCGCGGAAGGCGTGGTCCACGTGGGACAGCAGCTCGGGATGGACCTGGTCCTCGGCGTCGAAGACCCCGACGATGTCGCCCCGGCAGTGCGGGAGCGCGGTGTTCAGCGCCTTCGGCTTGTTCTTGGCCTCGTGGTGGTCGGTGACGACGCGCACCAGACCGGGCGCACGGGCGGCGGCGCGTTCGGCCACCTCCGCGGTCCCGGGGTCGTCGTGGCCGACGATCACGATGATCTCGTAGTCGCGGTGGCTCGATTCCAGGAGCCGCTCGATGGTGTGCTCCAGGACCGCCTGCTCGTGGCGGGCGGGCAGCAGCAGGGAGAAGGCCAGCCGGCCGCCGCCGTCGGGGCGGTCGAACCGGGTCGAGGCGAGCGTCTCGGGCGTCCGCCACGCGTGCATCTGCCACCAGAGCGTGAACGCCGCCATCCAGAAGAGCGCGAGCGATACGACACAAATGAACACGGATATGAACAAAGCGTCCCCCACAGACGTGCCGCAACCCCCTGCGGCGATCCTTCAACCCCCCGGGGACGGGCGTCGTGCGGCGGGCTCCCCAGCCCGCCGCACTCGCCCCGCCCCCGTTTCCCCCCGCCTGCGCAACCCCCGGTGCGCGCCGCCCCGGCGCGCTCTGGCGCCGACAGTGACTGATCGGTGACTCCGAAGTCATGAGATTAGGCAGCGAACATGACGCTCAGGCGCTTTCGAGATAAAAACCACGTTGCCGAACTGACCTTGATGCAAACGGAATTGACGCTACTCCCCTACTTTCAGGGATGAACCGCACCCAACTGCTCGGCCAGCTCGACCGGATCGGTCGTAGGCCGCGCGCAGACGAAATGTCGACAGACATACGCCGTCGGGAGGTCGCGCACCAGCGTGCGCTCGGCCAGAAGGGGGAACTCCCCGCCGCTGCCGTCCGCCGCCCCAGCCGGACCCGTCGCCACGACCGCCCCCGGAGCCGTCCCCAGCAACGCGACCCGGTGCAGCTCCGCCCGCGCCGGATCCTCCGGATGACCCACCACCGCGACCTCGCGCGGCCCGTCGACCAGCGCTTCCGCGACCGCCAGCCCGTGCCCGATGAAGCGCGGAGCGCGCGGCCCGAGCGCGTGCACCACGGCGAGCGCACGCTCGGCCGCCGTGCGGTGCGCCTGCGAACCGGTGTGCGCCGCGTACGAGAGCAGGGCGCCGGCGGCAGCCGTCCAGCCCGAGGGGGCCGCCGTGTCGGTCGGATCCTGCGGGCGCCTGATCAGCTGCTCGGCGTCGTGCGCGGTGTCGTACAGCGAACCGTCCTCGGCCGTGAACCGGGCCAGGACCAGGTCGACGAGGAACCCGGCGAATTCCAGCCAGACCCCCTCCCCGGTGACGGCCGCCAGCGCGAGGAACCCCTCGGCGACGTCGCCGTAGTCCTCCAGCACCCCGGCGTTCGCCCCGACCCGCCCGTCCTTGCTGGTGCGCGCGAGCCGGGCCATCCCGTCCATGTGCACCCGGACCAGCAGATCGGCGGCCTCGGTGGCCCGCTCGACCAGGTCGGGCCGGCCGAAGAAGGCCCCGCACTCGGCGAGGGCCGCGATGGCCAGCCCGTTCCAGGCCGCCACGATCTTGTCGTCCCGGCCGGGCGCGGGCCGCGCCTGCCGCGCGGCGAGCAGCCGCTCCTTGAAACCGGCGAGCCGCTCCTCGCCGATGTCCGGCCCCTGGGAAGGCAGTTGGAGCACCGACATGCCGTGCTCGAAGGTCCCCTCCTCCGTCACCCCGAAGCAGGCGGCGGCCAGGTCGCCGTCCTCCTCCCCCAGCACCTCGCGCAACTGGGCGGGAGTCCAGGCGTAGTAGACCCCCTCCACGTGCTTGCCCGTCGCCGGATCCTCGCTGTCGGCGTCCAGCGCGGAGGCGAAGCCGCCCTCGTGGGTGCGCAGTTCGCGGACCATGAAGTCGGCGGTCTCCAGGGCGATCCGCCGGGCGAGCTCGTCCCCGGTGGTGCGCCAGAGGTGGGCGTAGACCCGGCAGAGCAGCGCGTTGTCGTAGAGCATCTTCTCGAAGTGCGGCACGACCCACTCCCGGTCCACGGAGTACCGCGCGAACCCGCCGCCGAGCTGGTCGTAGATCCCGCCCCGCGCCATGGCCTCGCAGGTATCGGCCGCCATCTGCAGCGCCCCCTCGGACCCGGTCCGGGCGTGGTGGCGCAGCAGGAACTCCAGCACCATGGACGGCGGGAACTTCGGCGCCCCGCCGAACCCGCCGCGCGTGGCGTCGTACTCCCGCACCAGTCCGAGCAGCGCCTGCGCCAGCTCCTCGGGCCCGGGCGTGCCGGCCTTCCCGTAGTCGAGCTGCCGCCCCGCGAGGTCCCGTACGATCCGCTGCGCGACCTCCGCCACCTCCTCGGGCCGCCCCACCCACGCGGTGCGCACACCTTCGAGCACCTGCATGAAGGAGGGCATCCCGTGCCGGGGCTCGGGCGGGAAGTAGGTCCCGAAGTAGAAGGGCTCGGCGTCGGGCGTCAGGAACACGGTCATGGGCCACCCGCCCTGCCCGGTCGCGGCCTGCACGGCCTCCATGTAGACGGCGTCGATGTCGGGACGCTCTTCCCGGTCGACCTTGACGTTGACGAAGTGCTCGTTGAGGTAGGCCGCGGCCAGCTCGTCCTCGAAGGACTCGTGCGCCATGACATGGCACCAGTGGCAGCTCGAATAGCCGACGCTGAGCATCACCGGCACCCCGCGCTCCCGCGCCTCCGCGAAGGCCTCCGGGGACCAGGGCCACCAGTCGACGGGGTTGTCGGCGTGCTGGAGCAGGTACGGGGAGGTCTCGTTCGCGAGGCGGTTCGACATGGGGCCAAATCTATTCGCAGCCGGTCCCCCGGGCGACCCGCCACGTCGCTCACCCGATCCGGCCACCCCCGCCCGATCCGGACACTCGGCGGCGGCTCCGCGCTGCCGGCCCCGGGAGCACGGGTGTACATCGATGCACGGTGTTGGCCGCAGGACAGCCAACTCCCTCTGAACTAGCTCAGATTCCCTCGCGCTCGCGACCGTACCGGCGGACACTTGTGGCACGGTGCCGGAGCTCTCTGAGGGGGATTGCCGATGCGGGACAGTCATCGCGGTGAGGCCGAGCGGCTGCTGGGGCGGGCGGTGGAGGAGGAGTCCCGGCGGGGGGCGGGCGGGGCTGCCGGGACTCCCGAGGCCAAGGCGGCGCTGCTGGCGCGCGGCGGGCAGGCGCTGGACTCGCTCGCGGCGAGCGCGGCCGCCGAGTACGAGGCCTATGCGCACGCACTGGACGAGGCGGCGGCCGGGGACGAGTCGCTCGGCGAGGCCTTCCGGCGGGCGAATACCTCGACGGCGGTGCTGGTCACCGGAGTTGCCGCTGCCGCCGCGGTCATCGCCGACCTGGCCTTCGGCGTGGCCGCCGGTGCGGCGCTGACCGCCGGCGCGGTCGCGGGCGTGGCCGGAGCGACGGCGACGGTGGTCAAGGTGACGGCCCTGCACCTGCCCGCGGCGAACCGCCGCGCCGGGGAGCTGGGCCGGCCGGGCGGCGCCGAGCAGCTCAGGCTCCAGTGGCTGACGGCGCTGGAGGTGCGCGGGATACGCCCCTTCCTGGAGCAGCAGCGCAAGGTGGCGGCGGCGCTGCAGGCCCCGGCCAAGGTGAACGGGACCGGCGGCAGCAGCGGCTCCGCCCTTCAGCTGCGCGGGGCCAATCGCAGCGCCGAGGCGCGCCGGCGGGCGATGCTGGAGCAGTCCTTCGGTCAACTACCCGCGCTGGAGGGTGCGTTCGTCGGTCGTCGGGCGGAGCTGGCCCGGATCGCGCAATGGGTGCAGAGCGCCCGGGCGAGCACCGAGACCCGCCCGGTGGTCGTGGTGCTGCACGGGGAGCCCGGGGTGGGCCGCACCACGCTGGCGCTGCATGCCGCGCAGGCGCTGCGGGACCAGTTCCGGGGTGCCTGTGTGGTGGACCTGCGCGGCGGGGGCGCCTCGGAGAGCCCGCTGCCCACACGTGAGGCGCTGCTGCACCTGATGAACCGGCTCGGGGCGCCGCGCGAGCAGTTGCTGTTCCGCGAGGGTTCCTCGGCGGAGCAGCAGGTGCGCAGGCTGGGCGAGTTGTACCACCAGCACGTGCAGGGCACTCCGGTGGCGGTGGTCCTGGACGATGCCGTGGACGCCGCGCAGGTACGGATGCTCGTGCCCGAGCGTTCCGAGAGCCTGGTCCTGGTCACGGCCCGGGAGCCGCTGGAGCTGCCCCCCGAGCTGGCGGCCTGGGTGTACCAGCTGCCGGTGACCCGGCTGGCGGAGGAGGCCGGCGCGGAGCTGGTCCGGGCGGCGGCCGCGGACGCCTCGGGGACCGGGACGGCAGGGCCGGGCACGGGAAGGGCCACGGGCACAGGCACGGGCACGGCCCCCGCAGCCTCGGGAGCCGCAGCCGCAGCTGCCGCCGGCGCCGGCGCCGGTACGGAACCACGCCCCGGCGGCGCCGCGCCCGCAGCCGCGTACCCGCGGGAGACCGTGCGTGCGCTGCTCGCGCTCGGCGCCGGCCTGCCGCTGGCGCTGCGCGTGCTGGCCCCCCTCGGGGACGTCGGGGAGGCTCCGGAGGCGGGCGGCTCGCTGGACGCCGCCCTGGACCTGGCGTACGCGGCCCTGCCCGAGGAGCGGCGCCGGCTGCTGCGCCGCCTGACGCTGGCCGGCCGGGCCTCGCTGGGGGCGGCGGCCGCGGCGGCGCTGATCGACGCGGACCAGGCGGAGGCGGGGCGGCTGCTGCGCGAGCTGGCGCGGGCGGGGCTGCTGGACCACGTGCGCGGGGACCGGTTCCGGATGCACGACGCGGTGCGCGCGTACGCGGCGGCGCGCCTCGCCCGGGACGAGGACCGGGCCGACGCCTCGGCGGCGCACGAGCGGCTGATCCGTACGTACGCCCAGCTCGCGGACTCGGTGATCCGGATGGTCGACGGGAAGATGTCCACGCGGGCGAACGCCCTGTCGAAGGCGAGCACGGTCGGCGGGCACGGGTTCGCCTCCCTGGACGCGGCCCTGCGCTGGCTGGACGACGAGTCGAGCTTCATCACGGCGGCGCTGCGGCACTCGGAGGGCGTGGACCAGCAGGCGGTACTGGACCTCCTGGGCGCGCTCTGCGACTTCTGCCTGCTGCGCGGCGACCTGTACCGGCTCGGGGAGATCAACGAGCTCACGCAGGCCGTCGACCAGGGCCTGCTGGTGCGCTCGGTGCAGTGGCGCACGGGCATCGCGGCCCGCCAGCTCGGCGAGCTCGACAAGTCCCGCACCACCCTGACCTCGCTGGTCGACCAGTACAAGGAGGCCCGCCAGGAGGCCGGCGCGGGCATGGCCCTGGTCTCCCTGGGCATCACCCTGCACCACCAGGGCAACCTCCCCGAGGCCTCGGCCCGCATCCGGGAGGCGCTGGTGCTCCAGGCCTCCGACGAGCTGGCGGGCGACCGGGCCTGGGGCCTGCACGCCCTGGGCGCGGTGGAACGCGACCGCGCCCACCTCGCCGAGGCGCTGCGGCTGCTGCGCGAATCCCTCGTCCTGCACCGCGAGAGCGAGAGCGTGCACGGCGAGGCCTGGGCGCACCTGCAGCTCGGCCAGGTGTACCTGCGCCTGGGCGAGGTACCGCGCGCGGAGGCGGAGCTGCGCCTGGCGCTGGAGCTGTACGGGCGCACGCGCGACGACCGGGGCCAGGCGTGGGCGCTGACCCAGCTCGGCCGGGCCCGGGTGGTCGACGGGGATCCGGGGCCGGCCCTGGAGCGGCTGCGGGACGCACTGGCCCGGCACCGGGAGTCGGAGGACGCGCGCGGCGAGGCCTGGACGCTGTACTACCTGGGCCAGGCGCTGGAGGAGGCCGGGGAGCGGGACCGGGCGGTGCGGGAGCTGGAACGGGCCCGCACGATGTTCTCCCGGATGCGGGACGTGTACGGGCTGGCGCACGCCCGCCACCACTCGGGCCGGGTCACCCGCGACCAGCGGGCGACGCAGACGGGGAACCTGAAGAACTCCGGCTTCGCCCGCCAGCTGCTGGTGGACGCGCGGGCGGACTTCCGGCGGATCGGGCTGGCCCACGGGGAGGCGTGGACCTGCCTGGAGCTGGCGGTGGTGGACGCGGGCAACGGGCGGACCGCGCAGGCGCTGGACCTCTGCGAGGAGGCGGTGCGGCTGTTCATCTCCTACGGGGACCGGCGCGGGGAGGACTGGGCGCGCTTCCTGCGCTGCACGCTCCTGCCGTACGCGGTCCCGGCGGCCGCGGACGAGGCGCGGACGGAGCTGGCGCGGCTGGCGGCGGCCCCGCACCCGATGCGGGACGGGCGGCTGGAGGACTGCCTGGAGTCCTACACGGTGATCCTGGCGCGCGGGGTGGACCCGGCGGAGGGCTGGCAGGCGTGGCGGCTGTCGCTCGTACCGAACCTGCACTCGCGGGAGATCATGGGCGTCCCGGTGCCGCTGCCATCGGTGTAGGGGCGTGCGGAGACCCGCCGTCCGGCTCTTGCGGCCGGGCGGCGGCGCTCACCACACCTGCGGCCCCTACGGGGCGCGCGGGCCCTCCGTCGGGGCGGGCTCGGGGGCTTCCTTGAAGTCGACGCGGCCCATGTGGCGGCTCATCGACTTCATCAGGCCCCACACCCCGAGGGCGAGGGCCGCGAACACGACGAATCCGAGCAGGCCCGGGGTCACCTTGTTCTTGTCGAAGGTGTCGCCGGCCAGCGGAAGGAGCTGGGCGATTGCTTCGTGCGTAGCGCTCATAGCTACGCATTCTCCCGGATGCCCGCGAAGAGGTCGGACTCGGGGAGGGAAGTGTCCACGAGGGACTTCGCGAGCTCGTACTCCTCCGTCGGCCAGACCTCCTTCTGGATCTCCATCGGGACGCGGAACCAGCCGCCGTCGGGGTCGATCTGCGTGGCGTGCGCGATGAGCGCCTTGTCACGGATCTCGAAGAAGTCGGCGCAGGGCACGTGCGTGGTCAGGGTCCGCTCCTTGCGCTCGAACTCCTTCCACCGCTCCAGCCACTCCCCGTACGGGGATTCCAGGCCGCGGGCGAGCAGCGCCTCGTGCAGGGCGACGGTGCGCGGCTTGTTGAAGCCCTGGTTGTAGTAGAGCTTCTGCGGCTGGTACGCGGGGCCGAACTCGGCCTCGGGGTACTTCTCGGTGTCGGCCGCGTGATCGAAGGCCACCATCGTGATCTTGTGGGTCATGATGTGGTCGGGGTGCGGGTAGCCCCCGTTCTCGTCGTACGTGGTGACGGCCTGCGGCCGGAAGGCGCGGATCTTCTTCACCAGACGGCCGGCCGCCTCGTCGACGTCGGCCAGGGCGAAGCAGCCCTCGGGCAGCGGCGGCAGCGGGTCGCCCTCGGGCAGCCCGGAGTCGACGTATCCCAGCCACTCCTGGCCGACGCCGAGGATCTCGCGCGCCTCGTCCATCTCCTTGGCGCGCACCTCGTGGATGTTCTCCTCGATGTACGGGTCGCCCTGGAGCTTGGGATTGAGGACGGAGCCGCGCTCGCCGCCGGTGCAGGTGACGACCAGCACGGACACCCCCTCGGACACGTACTTGGCCATGGTGGCCGCGCCCTTGCTCGACTCGTCGTCGGGGTGGGCGTGGACGGCCATCAGTCGAAGCTGCTCGGTCAAGACAGGATCCTCTTTGAGTCGTCAGGGCGGGCGCTCCTATAGTGACCGAATCGGGAGGTGGAAAAATTCCGGGGGGTCACCCCGGGATCCCGGTCTACGCCCACCTCGAAGGGAACGATCGATGAGCGCGGTGCGCGAAGAGCTGCCCGAGGGCCGCTACGGCCGGTCGGCGGACGAGCGTGCCGACCGCAAGCTCAAGGTCATCGGCTCCGTCCTCGGGGTCGCCCTGCTGGGTGTGGTCGGCTGGATCGGCTGGGACTACGTGGCCGGGCAGAGCGTGAGCGCCGAGCTCATCAAGTACCAGGTCGTCTCCGACACCGAGGTCCAGGTGCACCTGGAGGTCCGCAAGGAGACCTCGGTCACCGGGGTGTGCACGCTGAGCTCGCAGGACGAGGGGCACGGCGAGGTCGGCCGCGCCGATTTCACGTTCGCACAGAAGAGCGGGCGCGTGGACGAGGTGGTCACGCTGAAGACCACCGGCCGGGCCACGATGATCGAGATCGTCGGCTGCCGCGCGGCCGGCTCCGCGGGCTGACCCGACGCAGTTCACACACTTGGCGTCCTCCCCCTTTTCTTCCCGAATTGTTAGGCTCGTGGTTTCGTCCGCCGCTGGCGGCTTTGTAGTCCCTGTACCGACGAGGAGCACCCGTGACCCAGACGAGCGAGAGCGTCACCTGGCTGACCCAGGCGGCGTACGACCAGCTGAAGGCCGAGCTGGAGTACCTCTCTGGTCCCGCACGGTCGGAGATCACGATCAAGATCGCGGCGGCCCGCGAGGAGGGTGACCTCCGTGAGAACGGCGGTTACCACGCGGCCAAGGAGGAGCAGGGCAAGCAGGAGCTGCGCATCCGCCAGCTCACGCAGCTGCTGGAGAAGGCCAAGGTCGGCACGGCCCCCGCCGCCGACGGCGAAGTGGCACCCGGCACCCTGGTGAAGATCGCCTTCGACGGTGACGAGAGCGACACCATGGAGTTCCTGCTGGCCTCGCGCGAGTACGCGTCCTCGGACTTCGAGACCTACTCCCCGCAGTCCCCGCTGGGCTCCGGCGTGCTGGGCAAGAAGATCGGCGAGGACGCCCAGTACGAGCTGCCGAACGGCAAGCAGGCGTCGGTCAAGATCCTCGACGTCAAGCCCTTCACCGGCTGATCACCCCCCTTTCTTCACACCGCCTTTTACACCGCGAAGCCCCGCCGAGCCGCTGCTCGGCGGGGCTTCGCGCATGAGGGGTACGGGCCGCGGTGGCTACGCCGTCGCCGAGCGGTACTTGCGTACGGCCAGGGTCCGGAACACCACGATGATCACGACGGACCAGATCAGCGAGGCCCACACCGGGTGCGTCATCGGCCAGGCGTCCGACGGCGACACACCCGGGTTGCCGAAGAGTTCCCGGCAGGCCTGGACGGTCGCGCTGAACGGGTTCCACTCCGCGACGGGCTGGAGCCAGCCCGCCATGTTCTCGGTGGGCACGAACGCGTTCGAGATGAACGTGACCGGGAACAGCCAGATCAGCCCTCCCGAGGTGGCCGCCTCCGGGGTGCGCACCGACAGGCCGATCAGGGCGCCGATCCAGGAGAAGGCGTAGCCCAGGAGCAGGAGCAGGAGGAAGCCCGCGAGCGCCTTCGGCACGCCCTCGTGGATGCGCCAGCCCACGAGGAGCGCCACGATCGCCAGGACGACCATGGTCAGGGCGGTCTGGACGAGGTCGGCCAGGGTGCGGCCGGTGAGGACCGCGCCGCGGGCCATCGGCAGCGACCGGAACCGGTCGATGAGGCCCTTGTGCATGTCGTCGGCGATGCCCGCGCCGGCTCCGGCGGTGGCGAAGGTGACGGTCTGCGCGAAGATGCCGGCCATCAGGAACTCGCGGTAGGCGGCGGGCGAGGTGGAGCCGCCGATCATCATCGAGCCGCCGAAGACGTAGCTGAACAGCACGACGAACATGATCGGCTGGATCAGCCCGAAGATGACCATCTCCGGGATCCGGGACATCCGGATCAGATTGCGCTTGGCCATCACCAGGGAGTCGTTGAACCCCTGGACGATGCCGCCGCGCGGGCGAGGCGCCGCCGACTCCGGGGTCGTGGAGGTGAGGGTCACTTCGCCACCTCCTTACGGTCCTTGCGGCCGCCGGCCGACTTCGCGGACTTCGCGGACTTCGCGCCGTCGGCCGACTCGCCGTTCTCCTCGGCGGCCCGTTCCGCCGCGTGGCCGGTCAGGGAGATGAACACGTCGTCCAGGGTGGGACGGCGCAGGCCGATGTCGTCGATCTCGATGCCGCGCCCGTCCAGTTCGCGGATGACCTCGGCGAGCAGCTTGGCACCGCCGGAGACCGGCACGGTCAGCTTGCGGGTGTGCTCCTCGACGGTGGTCTCGCCCTTGCCGAAGCCCGCGAGCACCTCGCGGGCCGTGACCATGTGCTCGCGCTCGTGCACGACGACCTCGACGCGCTCGCCGCCCGTCCGGGCCTTGAGCTCGTCGGAGGTGCCGCGTGCGATGACCCGGCCGTGGTCGACCACGGCGATGTCGTGCGCGAGGTGGTCGGCCTCCTCCAGGTACTGCGTGGTGAGCAGCAGGGTGGTGCCGCCGGCGACCAGTTCCTGGATGATCCCCCACAACTGCTGGCGGTTGCGCGGGTCGAGGCCGGTGGTGGGCTCGTCCATGAACATCACGGGCGGGCTGACCACGAGGGCCGCGGCGAGGTCGAGGCGCCTGCGCATGCCGCCGGAGTACGTCTTGGCGGTGCGGTCGGCGGCGTCGCCGAGGTTGAAGCGCTCCAGCAGTTCGGCGGCCCGGGCCTTCGCCGCCTTGGCGCCCATCTGGTAGAGCCGGCCGACCATCTGGAGGTTTTCCCGGCCGGTGAGGTATTCGTCGACGGCGGCGAACTGGCCGGACAGGCCGATCGAGCGCCGGACTTCGTTGGGGTGTTTGAGGACGTCGATCCCGGCCACGACCGCCTTGCCGCTGTCGGGCTGGAGGAGGGTGGTCAGGACGCGGACGGTCGTGGTCTTGCCCGCACCGTTCGGGCCGAGCAGACCGAGGACCGTGCCTTCGGGTACATCGAGGTCAACGCCGTCCAGAGCCCGTACATCGCCGAAGGTCTTGACCAGACCTTCGGCGTAGATGGCGCCTGGCATATGGGTGCTCCCAGTGCGAATCGAACCGGCTGAATCGTGACATTCCTACGCGAAATCCTATGGGTGCCGAGCCGACCTCGCTCGGCCGAACGGGCGACACCGTATCGCGTCATATCGCGTCTCGCCACCGGAGCGGGAACATCGCGTCAGCCAGGGCTCGTCACCCTGCTAGCTCATGACCGTGTACCCCGCGCCGTGCAGCGCCCGCGCGACCTCCGCGCAGTGCTTCGGCCCCTTCGTCTCCAGGTGCAGCTCCACCTCCACCTCCGTGAGCCCCAGGCGCGGATCCGTCCGCACGTGGCTCACGTCCAACACGTTCGCATCCACCACTGACAACTCCCCCAGCAGACCGGCCAGCGCCCCCGGCCGGTCGGTCACCCGCAGCCGCAGCGACAGGTAGCGGCCGGCCGCCGCCATGCCGTGGCGCAGGATCCGCTGCAGGAGCAGCGGGTCGATGTTGCCGCCGGAGAGCACCGCCACCACCGGGCCGTCGCCGTACAGTTCGGGCTCGCTCAGCAGCGCCGCCACCGGGCTGCACCCGGCCGGCTCGACCACCAGCTTCGCCCGTTCCAGGCAGAGCAACAGCGCGCTGGAGAGCGCGTCTTCGGACACCGTACGGACGTCGTCGAGCAGCTCGCCAATGATTTTGAAGGGGATGTCGCCGGGCCGGCCCACCTTGATGCCGTCCGCCATCGTGACCGGGTTGTCGATCGACACCGGGTGCCCGACCTTCAGCGAAGGCGGGTACGCGGCCGCGCCCGCCGCCTGCACCCCGATCACCCGCACGTCGGGGCGCAGCGCCTTCACCGCGACCGCCACCCCGGCGGCGAGCCCGCCGCCGCCGATGCCGACCAGGATCGTGCGCACCTCGGGGCACTGCTCCAGGATCTCCAGGCCGACCGTGCCCTGGCCCGCGATGATGTCGCGGTGGTCGAAGGGGTGGATGAACACCGCCCCCGTACGGTCCGCGTAGTCCTGGGCGGCGGCCAGCGTCTCGTCGACGACCTGCCCGTGCATCCGCACCTCGGCGCCGTAGTCCTGGGTCGCGGCCACCTTCGGCAGGGGCGCCCCGACCGGCATGAACACGGTCGAGCGGACCCCGAGCAGGGAGGAGGCCAGCGCCACGCCCTGGGCGTGGTTGCCCGCGCTGGCGGCGACGACCCCTGCGGCCCGCTGCTCGGGGCGCAGGCCCGCGATGCGCACGTACGCCCCGCGCAGCTTGAAGGAGCCGGTGCGCTGGAGGTTCTCGCACTTGAAGTGGACCGGGGAGCCGGTGAGCGAGGAAAGGTACCGGCTGCCCTCCATCGCGGTCACCCGGGAGACGCCGGAGAGCATCTTCTGGGCCCCCCGGATGTCGTCGAGGATGACCTGCGGGACGGGCTGCGGCACGCGGTAGTTCATGCGGCCAGTCTCGCAGCCGGTCCGCCGCACGTTCCGCTGCGCTGGGCGGGACGGGTGAGCGGCCGCTCCGGGGGCCTTGCGGGACCCGGGCGGGAGCGGCGGGCGGCAGGCCGGAAGGAGCCGGGCGGGACCCGGGCGGGACCCGAGCGGGAGCGGCGATATCTCGCCATGCGGGACGGCTCGTAGACGCCGTTTCACCGCTGCCGTATCAGTTCTTGTACGAGGAGTACGAGCCGTCCCACGGCCGCGTACTCTGTCCCCCATCCTTGTCGGCCCCATGCGAAGAGAGCCCACGGCCATGCCCTCCACTCCGGCCAGTTCCGACCTGCCCGCGCCGGCCGGCGCGCCCGCCGAAGCCGGTCTCCTCGACGCGCTCCAGCACCAGGTTGCGGTCTTCGCCCGGCGCGCCGAGCAGACCCGCCTGGGCGGGGTCGGCCAGGCCCGCAACTCCATGGACCGGGCCGCGTACCTGCTGCTGAACCGGCTCGACCTGGAAGGCCCGATGGGCGTCAAGGCGCTCGCCGGCGGCATGGGCATCGACTCCTCCACCGTCACCCGCCAGGTCGCCCCGCTCGTCGACAGCGGCCTGGTCAAGCGGACCTCGCACCCCGAGGACGGCCGGGCCGTGGTGCTCGCGCTGTCCCCGCGCGGGCTGGCGCGGCTGGAAGAGGTCCGCTCCTCGCGGCGCGAGCTGATGGCCCGGGTGACGGACGGCTGGGACGAGGAGGAGCGCGAGGCGTTCACCGGGCTGCTGACCCGTTTCAACGTCTCGCTGTCCGAGCTGATGTCGGCCGGCGCCGAGCCCGGCTCCGAGGCCGGCCCCGCCTCCTGACACCGGGCGGAGGCCGTGGCCCGGGCCGGGGCGCGCCTGGCCCGGAGCCGGCTGACGCCGATTCACGCCCTGCTCGCGCCTGGCCGATACCCGACTGATGCCCAGCGGCCGCCGGACCTGACGCCCGACCCCTTCCGAGGCGGTCCCTCCGGCCGCACTATGTGGACTGTGGACCACGGGCCGGGCGCCTACACGGAGTTCGAAGCCTTCGTCGCGGGAGCGGCGGGGCGGCTCCTGCGCGTCGCGATCCTGCTGACGGCGGAGCCCGCGACGCCCCCGTCCGAGGCCCCCGCCGCGCGCGGGCTGCTCGGCGACGCGCTGGCCCGTACGTACGCGAACTGGCGCAGGCTGCGCGGGGACGACCCGTACGACCACACCCGCCAGGAGCTGTGCGCCGCCTTCGCCCGCACCGGCCGCCGCCACCACGGGGGCAGCGGGGTACTGGGGCGGCTGGGCCCGCTGGAGCGGCTCGTCGTGGTGCTGCGGCTCTACGAAGGGGTCGCGGAGGAGGTCACGGCCGCGCAGCTGGGGCTGGCGCCCGAGCGGGTGCGGGCCCTGTGCGGCCGGGCCGTCGCCGAGCTGGGCTCCCGCCCCGGCGCCGCCGCAGGTGCCGCCGGTGCCCGGCCGGATGCCCGCGGCAAGGAGGCGGCATGAGTCCCGCCGATCCCCGGGAAGCCCAGGTCAAGCGGCTGCTGGAAGACCCGTACCCGGCGGTGCCGCCCGATCTCGCGGCGGGCGCGGCCGCCCGCGGCGACCGGCTGATGCGGCGCCGCCGGACCCTGCGGCGGACCGGCTGGACCCTGCTGTGGGCGGCCCTGGTGGCCTTCGTGGTGTGGGCCTCGCTGACCGGCGCCTGGTCGACGCCTTCGAGCGAGGTCAGCCCGCCCTGGTAGAGCAGGGGCTCCCCGCCCCGGTGGAGCAGGGGCTCCCCGCCCCGGTGGAGCACGGTCTCCCCGCCCCGGCACGACGTGCTCGGGCGGGGAAACCTGCTCGGACGGACGGGACGACTAGCCCAGCGCCTGCGCGAGGTCGGCCAGCAGGTCGTCGGCGTTCTCGATGCCCACCGACAGGCGGACGAGGTCACCGGGGACCTCCAGGGCCGAGCCGGCCACCGAGGCGTGGGTCATGCGGCCCGGGTGCTCGATGAGGGACTCGACGCCGCCGAGGGACTCGCCCAGGGTGAAGATCTTGGTCCGGTCGCAGAGCGCGACGGCCTCCTCCTCGCCGCCGGTGACGCGGAAGGAGATCATGCCGCCGAAGTTGCGCATCTGCTTGGCGGCGATCTCGTGGCCCGGGTGCTCGGGCAGGCCCGGGTAGAGGACCGTGTGGACCTTGGGGTGGCGGGCCAGCATCTCGGCGATCTTGCCGGCGTTCTCCGCGTGCCGGTCCATGCGGACGGCCAGCGTCTTGATGCCGCGCAGCACCAGCCACGAGTCGAAGGGGCCGGCCACGGCGCCCATGGCGTTCTGGTGGTAGGCCAGCTCCTCGCCCAGCGCCGCGTCGGCGGCGACGAGCGCGCCGCCCACGACGTCGGAGTGGCCGCCCATGTACTTGGTCAGGGAGTGCACGACCACGTCCGCGCCGAGCGCGAGGGGCTGCTGCAGGTAGGGGGACGCGAAGGTGTTGTCCACGACCAGCTTGGCGCCGGCCGTCCGCGCGATGTCGGCGACGACGGCGATGTCCGTGATGCCGAGCAGCGGGTTGGATGGGGTCTCGACCCAGATGACCTTGGTCTTCGGGGTGATCGCCGCGCGCACCGACGCCGGGTCGGAGGTGTCGGCGACCGACCACTCGACGCCCCAGCGGGAGACGACCTTCGCGAAGAGGCGGAAGGTGCCGCCGTAGGCGTCGTTCGGGATGACCACGTGGTCGCCCGGGGAGAGCAGCGTACGCAGCAGGCAGTCCTCGGCGGCGAGCCCGGACGCGAAGGCGAGGCCGCGCCGGCCGCCCTCCAGCGCCGCGAGGTTCTCCTCCAGGGCGGTACGGGTCGGGTTGCCGCTGCGGCTGTACTCGTAGCCGCCGCGCAGCCCGCCGACGCCGTCCTGCTTGTACGTGGACACCTGGTAGATCGGGGGCACGACCGCGCCGGTCAGGGGGTCCGCCGTATTGCCCGCGTGGATGGCACGGGTCTCGAAGCTCTGGTGCTCGTGGCTGTCGTCGCTCATGGCCCGATGCTATGCCCCGTAGGACCCCTCCGCGGCCCCGCCCCTGGGGCTCCGGGCACCTGCCGCGGGGCTCCTCTCCCACGGTCGGCTTTGCCTCCTATTGGCTTTCGCCCGGGTCGGTCTGGTTCGCTGGGGTCATGGAGATTCTGTGGTTCCTGCTCGCGATGGGTCTGCTCTTCGCCGCCCTCTCACCGATCCTGCGGCGCAGGCGCGGCGGACTGCGCCTGGTCCAGCCCGGGAGCCCGGACGCCGCCGACCCGGCGAACTACGGATTCGCCCTCCAGGAGGAGCTCGACATCCGGATCCCCGGCCCCGACCAGGACCTGATGGACGCCCTCGACCACGTGCGGCGGACCGGGCAGTGGCAGGCCGCCTCCCAGCTGCTGGCCGGTACCGCCCGGGAGGGTGAGGTGCGCTGGCAGCGCGTCCAGGCCTTCGCCGGCTCGGCGGCGCTGGAGCTCTCCCAGGAGCCCGGGGCCGGGGCGCGGTGGCTGAAGGCCTGGCGGCTGGAGGCCCCGAAGGACGCGGGCGGCGCGCAGGTGCACGCCGAGCTGCTGGCGCAGCAGATGTGGCGGCGTCCGGAGGGCATGAGCGAGGCCGACGTACGGATCATCGCGGAGGAGGCCCGCGAGTCCTGCCACAAGGCCGCGCTGCTCGCCCCCGGCGACCCGGTCCCGTACATCATCGAGCTGTCCGTGGCCCGCATGCTGCACTACTCCGAGCCCGAGTACGACGCCCTGTGGGCGAAGATCATCGACCGGGCGCCCCAGCACATGGGCGCACACCTGGCGGCCCTGAACTACTGGTGCGAGAAGTGGCACGGCTCCCGCGAGAAGGCCGACGCCTTCACCCACCACGCGGCGGCCCGCGCCCCGCAGGGCTCCCTGCTGGCCGCGCTCCCCCTCTTCGCCCTCTACGAGCACGTCCCGGACGTCGTCCTGATCCGCAGCTTCCACCAGAGCGCGTCCGTGACCCGCGCGGTGGAGGGCGCCCTGTACGCGGTCCACAGCGCGCGCCCCGACGACCCGATGCTGGCGCACGTACGCCACCTGTTGATCCTCTTCCTGGTCGGCGGCGAGCGCTGGGCGGAGGCGATGGACCAGATCCGCCACGTCGACGGCTACGTCGGCGCCCTCCCCTGGTCCGCCGACCCCGACCCGGCCGCCTCGTACGCCGTCTACCGCGCCCTGGCGGTAGCCGGCTACGAAGCCAACGGCGGCTCCCCGGCGACCCTGCCGCACTGACGGCGCCCGGCGCCTTCCCGGGCACGGGAATCCCCACCCCCCGTCCGCCGTTATCGGTAGACCACTAGGAGGGAATCCATGTTCTCGTACCGCCGCACGCCCGAGCTGCCCACCCGCGAGGAAGCCCTGACCGGCCGGGCGGAGCCGCTCTTCGGACTGCCCGCCGTGCACACCGTGCTCGGCAACCCGCTCGCGGGCCCGTACCCCGCCCACCTGGAGGTCGCGGACTTCGGCCTCGGCTGTTTCTGGGGCGCCGAGCGCAAGTTCTGGCAGACCCCGGGGGTGTGGACCACCCTGGCCGGCTACCAGGGCGGTTTCACCGAGAACCCGACCTACGAAGAGGTCTGCTCGGGCGGCACCGGCCACACCGAGGTGGTCCGGGTCGTCTTCGACCCCTCCCTGGTCTCCTACGAGGCCCTGCTGAAGCTGTTCTGGGAGTCCCACGACCCCACCCAGGGCTTCCGCCAGGGCAACGACGTCGGCACCCAGTACCGCTCGGCGCTCTACACCCACTCCCCCGCCGCCCAGGCCACCGCCGAAGCCTCCCGCGAGGCCTACCAGCGCGTCCTGAGCGCCTCCGGCTACGGCACGATCACCACGGCCGTCCTCCCGGCGGAGGATCGCCCCTTCTGGCCGGCCGAGGCGTACCACCAGCAGTACCTGGACAAGAACCCCGGCGGCTACTGCGGCATCGGCGGCACGGGCGTCTCCTGCCCGATCGGCGTGGCCCGCGCCGAGGGCTGAGCAGTACCCCTACGGCAGAGCCCCGGTCCCCGCGCACTGCGGGGGCCGGGGCTCTGCCGTGTGCCGTGAGGGCGTCAGCTCGTCGTGAAGTAGCCGAGGAGGTCGGTGATCACGTGGTTGGGGCCGCCGTAGCTGTTGAAGATGTTCACCTTGCCGCCCGTGCCGACCTGGGTCGTCACGTGGTTCGGGACCGTGAGGCCGGGGAGGGTGTTGAGGCTGCTGGCGGCCGGGAGCGTGCCGCCGTAGGCGTACGCGGTGAGGAAGCCGGGGGCGGTGGTGTCGGTGGCGGTGATGTTGAGGACCGCGCCGACGGCGGTGGTGGGAATGCCCGAGACCGTGGTGGTGGCGCCCGGGGCGACCTTGCCCGTGGTGCGGGTGTCCGCGAGGCGCTGGGGGACCACCGGGGTGAAGAGGGCCTTGCCGTCCTTGCCGTAGTAGCCGACCGCGTCGAGGATCAGGTGGGTCGAGCCGGTGTTCGTGAAGAGGGTGATGGTGCCGTTCGGGCCGACGGGGACGATGGCCTGGTTGGACTTGTCCTTGCCCGGCTCCACGTTCAGGTTCGAGGTGGTGGGGCGCTTCGCCGGGTCCGGGTAGGCGATGACGTGGCCCTGCTCCGTCGCGCCGGTGCTCGTCAGGTTCAGGGCCACGGCGGTGGCGTCCGCCGGGATGCCGTTGACGCCCGCCACCTTGACGGTGCGGGTCTTGCCGCCGCCCAGTGCGCCGCCGGTCGTACGGGTGTCCAGGACCCGGGTCGGGGCGAGCGGGGAGAAGCGCTCGCCGACGTTGGGCTGGTAGTAGCCCACGAAGTCCACGATGAGCGAGGCCTTGCCCGAGTTCAGCTGGGCCTGGATCTTGCCGTCGGCACCGACCGGGACGGTGACCGTGTTGGAGGAGGTGCCGCCGGCCACGACGTTGACGTTCGAGGTCGCCGGACGGGGCTGACCCGAAGGCCAGATGCCGAGGTGGGTGTCCTCCGTGGCACCGGTGACCGTGACGTTCAGGACCGCCGAGGCCATGCCGCCCGAGAGCTCGTGTCCGCGGATGGCGGTCGAGTTGGGCAGCTGCACGGGGACCGGATTCCCGCCCTGAACGGGGGTGTTGGTGGTGCGGGTGTCCAGCAGGCGGAAGGGCTCGGAAGCGACGTAGCCGGACGGTGCGTACCGGGCCTTGACGGTCTTGGTGACCGTGGACTTCGCGCCCTTGGAGTCCTGGACGGTCAGCGTCACCTGGTAGTCGCCAGGCGACTTGTAGGTGTGCCCGGTCCTGGACAGCTCGTCGGCGTGAGCGGTCCCGCCGTCGCCGAAGTCCACGTCCATGCTCGTCACCGGCCACGGAGCCGCGCTGGCTGCCGGGTCGACCGAGATGCTCAGCGGGTGGGCGCCGCCCAGGGGGCTGGTGTTGGTCGGCAGGTCCGGGGTGGCCGTGAACGCGGCGGTCAGCGGGCCGGCCGCGGTGACCTTGGTGGATCCGGTGTCGGAGACCTCTTTCCCGACGGCGTTGATCGCCGTCACCGTCACCCCGCAGTCGCACGGGGCGCTGTACGCGTGCTCCGCGGTGGTCGCCTTGGTGGTCACCGGGGACGTCCCGTCACCGAAGTCGTAGCGGTAGGTGAGTGCGGCGGCCCAGGAGCTCGTCGGCTTCGCCGTCGCCTTCACCTTGGTGCCGGCGGGCGCCCAGGCCGGTGCGACGTCCAGCGCGACAGCGCTCAGGTCGTCCTGGGTTTCGACGGCGCCGCGGTCGACGTAGCCGCCGTCCTTGCCCGTGTTGGCGACGCGCGGGTCGTCCGCGGTCGGCTTCCCGTAGTAGTCCGTGGGCAGCACGCCCGGCGCCGTCGGGTCGCCGGAGTCGATGGTGGGCGAGCCGTCCTGCGGGCCCACCGCGTTGAAGTCCGGGGCCAGGATGTCGTGGGCGCCCTGGCCCGTGGCGGCCTTCAGCGCGGCCGGGGTCGCGTAGTCGCTGCCTCCCCACGCGTAGGGCGTCACCTTGAGGTCGGGGCCGGTGATCAGGTTGTAGTCGGCGCGCGTGCCCGACGCCGCGCCGGCCGACACGGCGATGCCCTTGCGCGATGCGGGCGTCGTGCAGCGGGTGGCCGTGTCCCAGTTGAAGATCACGTTGTTGAACAGTGCCGACCCCGACGCGGCGGCGCCGACCGAGACGGCCGCTCCGCAGCCCATGACGAAATTGTTGTTGGTGACGGCGGTGTCGACGGCGTCCACCACGTCGATCGCCGTTCCGTCGCCCTCCACCTTGTTCCGGCTCAGCACCGTTCCGCGGGCACCGGCTTCGATCCGGGCGCTGTTCAGACGGCTCCGGAGGAGCCTCACGTCCGTGCTTCCCTCGCCGACCACCAGGCCGACGGCAGCGTCCCGGTTCGAGACGTAGAGACGGTCCATCTCGACGTCGCCGGAACGGCTGACCGTGATGCCGGCGTAAGCCTGCAGCCCGCGGACCACCACATGGGAGGCACCGCTGATGTTCAGTACCCTGCCGAACGCCAGGGCCGTCGGTTCGGCGGGCTGCTCGGCGGCGAAGACGACGGGCTTGCCGGGCTCCCCCGAGCGGCTGAGCGTGACGTCCTCGTCATAGTTCCCCGGCACGATCCGCACGGTCTGGCCCGGCTTGACCACCTTCGCGGCCGCCGATATCGAGCAGAACGGGACGGCCTTCGTCCCGGTGCCGCCGTCGGTGCAACGCGAGTCCGCGCTGTTGTTCACGTACAGGTCGGCCGGGTCCGCGGCGGCCGCCGCGGTGGCCGGCAGGCCGAGGAGGGTGACGAGGCCCGCGGTGAGCAGGGCCGTCCTACGGGTAGGGCGCACGGGGCAGGGTTCCTTCGGCGACGAAGCGAGGGGAAGGACCCGGGGACGCGGTGGCGCAAGCGGCTGCCCGGCCGTTCCCCCCTGCAACGGTCGGGCACACGCTGATCCGCAAGTCTCCGAGCATCATCCACTGCCGTGCACCCGCTGTCACCCCGGATGATTCGCCGTCATTCCCCCATAACGGGCCCACCGGAGGGGCCTCCCCTCCCCGCCGGTGGGCAGTCCTCAGACCACCGTGACCCGCGCCGCCGCCCACGAGGTGTGGTCGAAGGCGGAGTTCGCGTTGGCGTCCTCGACCACCAGGTGGAGGAGGCGGATTCCGCGGACGTCCACGTCGAGCGCCGTGGGTCCCGAGGCGCCGGTCAGGACCCCGGTGGTGGCGAGGATCCGGCCGTCGCCGCGGACGGTCGCGCGGGTGGCTCCGGACGCCGACTGCTTCTTCGAGAAGTCGTCGATGCCGACCAGGGCCGTGAAGCGGTTCCCGCGGCCGCCCAGGTGGTAGACGATCTCCGAGGGGGCGTGCACGCCGAGGCCCTTCGCGTACGTGACCCCGCCGAAGGCGATCGGGGTGCCGTCGCCCGCCGCCTGCTTGCCGTTGGAGCGGTCGATCTCGACCGGGCCCCAGCCGTTGGCCGCCGAGACCCAGGGCAGGTCGCTGAGGTAGCTGTCGCGGGTGGGCGGGGCGGGCAGCGGGGCGTACGGGGTCTTCGCGGTGAAGGTGTGGCCGCTCGCGGTGGCCGTCGCGGTGAGGGTGGTGGCGGGGGCGCCCGGCGGGGCGGTGAGGTTCCACAGGGTCGTCAGGGCCTCCCCCGGGGCGAGGGAGGCCGCCGTGGCGGGGCCCGCCGGGGTCGCGGTCCAGCCCGCCGGGAGGGTCGGAGTGATCCGGGCGTCGGCCCAGGGGCGGGCCGTTCCGTTGGCCAGGGTGGTGGTGAGGGTGCCGGCGGACGGGGAGGCCGTCGCGGTCAGGCCCCAGGGGCGGCGGGCGTACGCATCGGCCCAGGAGGAGCGGAGCAGGGCCGTGAGGGAGGCGACCACCGCCGGGTTCGCGGCGGCCACGTCGCGCTGCTCGCCGAGGTCCGCCGTCAGGTCGTAGAGCTCGAACTGCCATTGTGCGTCCGGTACGTTGCGGTCCCGCGCCGGGGCGAACCGTACGGCCTTCCACCGGTCCTTGCGGATGGCCTCCGCGACCTGCTTCGCCCGGCCGCCGTCCTGTGCGTTGGCCCGGCTGGTGACGCCCTGCTCGTCCCGGTACCAGTACAGGTGGTTGTGGAGGGGGGCCAGGGCCGGGGTCCCGTTCAGGACGGGGGCCGCCGAGAGCCCGTCGATGTCGGAGGGGGCCGGGGCGCCGCCCGCCAGGTCGGCGAGGGTGGGCAGGAGGTCGTAGAGCGGGGTGGGGCGGGCGCTGGTGGTGCCGGGGGCGATCCGGCCCGGGGACCAGGCGACGAGGGGGACGCGGACGCCGCCCTCGTACAGGTTGCGCTTGTAGCCGCGCAGCGGGCCGTTGGCGTCGAAGAGGTCCGGGTTGACCCCGCCCTCCTCGTGCGGGCCGTTGTCGGAGGCCACCAGGACGACCGTGCGCTCGGCGACCCCGCGCGCCTTCAGCCGGTCGACGACCGCGCCGACCTGGGCGTCGAGGAGGCTGATCTGCGCCGCGTGGGACTTGTTCGCCTGCGTCCAGGACCGGGAGGCGTAGGCGCTCGCAGCGGGGATCTCGCTCGGGGCGTGCGGGAGGTTCGGGGTGAGGAAGAGCAGGAAGGGGGCCGGGCCGGCGGCGTGGGCGTCGATGAAGCCGAGGGCGCGCGCGGCGATCGCGTCGGGGGCGAAGGTGCCCGTCGGGACGGTCTCCTTGGCGTTGCCGTTCCAGAGGTACGCCGGGTAGTACTCGTGAGCGTGCCCGTGGTCGATGTACCCGTAGAACTCCTCGAAGCCGCGCGCGGACGGGTGGCTCGGCTGGTCCCCGGCCTCGGGTCCGAAGCCCCACTTGCCGAAGAGGCCCGTACGGTACCCGCGTGCCCGGAGCACCTCCGCGAAGGTGGTGTCGCCCGCGCCGAGGCTGCCCTGGCCGCCGCCGGAGGGGTTGGCCCGGACGGCGGCGTGGCCGGTGTGCAGTCCGGTCAGCAGCGCGGCACGGGAGGGCGCGCAGACCGCGGCCGCGGAGTAGGCGTCGGTGAACCGGAGCCCCTCGGCGGCCAGTTGGTCGATGCGCGGGGTGGCGATCAGCTTCTGGCCGTACGCGCCGAGGTCGCCGTAGCCCAGATCGTCGGCCAGGATCACCACGAGGTTCGGCGGTCCCTGCGTCCCCGCGGCTTCGGCCGCCCGCGCGGGCCGGACGGCCTGCGGGAGGGCCGTGAGGCCCACGGCGGCGGCCGCGGAACCCGCGAGGAAATGGCGGCGGCTGGGCATCTCGAACTCCCCGGTGACAGAAGGCTGGTGGGAAGATCGTCCGCGCGGGCGGCCGCGGAGACCATGCACGGGGCATGAAAAGCGTGTGACGGCGGCCCCGGGGGGGGCGTGCCCCGGGGCCGCCGTCATCTGCCGCCGGTCAGCCGGCCGACGTGTCGGTTCAGATCGTCGAGGTGTCGATGACGAAGCGGTAGCGGACGTCGCCCGACTGGACGCGCTCGTAGGCCTCGTTGACCTCCTCGGCGCGGATCACCTCGATCTCGGCGCCGAGCCCGTGCTCCGCGCAGAAGTCGAGCATTTCCTGCGTCTCGGCGATCCCGCCGATCATCGAGCCGGCCAGGGTCTTGCGGCCGCCGATGACGGAGAACAGGTTCAGCGAGACCGGCTCCTCCGGGGCGCCGACGTTCACCAGGGCGCCGTCCACCTTGAGCAGGCCCAGGTAGGCGTCGAGGGCGAGCGGCGCGGAGACGGTGGACACGATCAGGTCGAAGCGGCCGGCCAGCTCCGTGAAGGTGGCCGCGTCGCTGGTGGCGTGGAAGTGGTCGGCGCCCAGCTTGAGCCCGTCCTCCTGCTTGCGCAGGGTCTGCGAGAGGACGGTGACCTCGGCGCCGAGCGCATGGGCGATCTTGACGCCCATGTGACCGAGGCCGCCGAGGCCGACGACCGCGACCTGCTTGCCGGGGCCGGCCTGCCAGTGCTTGAGCGGGGAGTAGAGGGTGATGCCGGCGCACAGCAGCGGGGCCGCGACGTCGAGCGGAAGGCCGTCGGGGATGCGGACGGTGTAGTTCTCGTCGACGACCAGGTGCGTGGAGTAACCGCCGTACGTGGGCTCGCCGTTCTTGTCGAGGGCGTTGTACGTGCCGGTCATGCCCTTGGCGCAGAACTGCTCCTGCCCGGCGAGGCACTGCTCGCACTCGCGGCAGGAGTCGACGAAGCAGCCGACGCCCACCCGGTCGCCGACGGCGAACTTGGTGACCTCGGGGCCGACCTCGGCGACGACACCGGCGATCTCGTGGCCCGGGACCATGGGGTAGATGCCCTCGCCCCAGCCGTCGGTGACCTGGTGGATGTCGGAGTGGCAGATGCCGGCGAACTTGATGTCGATGAGTACGTCATGGGCGCCGACCGGACGGCGCGGGACGGTGGTGCGCTCCAGCGGGGCCTTGGGCGCGGGAGCGGCGTAGGCGGCGACCTGGGTGACGGACACGGTGGGGCTCCTCGGAAGACTGTGCTGCGGCCGTACGGGATGGGCGTACGGGATTGCCGTGCGGGACTGCTGTGCGGTGCTGATGTGCTGCGGTGCTGCTGTGCTGCTGTGCAGTCCCGCCGGGCGGTACCGCAGTGCGGTACCGCCGTGTGATCACAGCCTGCACCCCTCCGTCCCGGACACCCATCCCCCTGCCCTGCCTAGGTCTGGCGGACCTACCCTTGGCGGGGTCAGGCTCGTGCCCCCGGCCTGCGCGCCCGCGCGGGGATACTGGGGTAATGGACCAGCTTGATCAGCGAGCCGAGCTCGGCGAGTTCCTGCGCTCCCGGCGGGCCCGGCTGCGCCCCGAGGACGTGGGCCTGCCCGACTACGGGCGCCACCGCCGGGTCCCCGGACTGCGCCGCGAGGAGCTGGCGCAGCTGGCCGGGGTGTCGGTGGCGTACTACACGCGCCTGGAGCAGGGCCACGGCCAGAACGTGTCGGCGGAGATCCTCGACGCCATCGCCCGGGCCCTGCGCCTGGACGGTACGGAGCGTGCGCACCTGAGCCACCTGGCCGGCCCCAAGCCCCGCAAGCGCCGCCAGGCCCCGCGCCCCCAGCAGGTCCGGCCGGAGCTGCGGACGCTGCTGGACGCCATGGACGGGGTACCGGCGTACCTGGTCGGGCGGCGCCAGGACGTCATCGGCTGGAACCGGCTGGCGGCCGCGGTCTTCGGCGACTTCGGGGCGCTCCCGGCGCAGGAGCGCAACCTGGTGCGGCTGGTGTTCCTGGACCCGGCGACGGCCGAGCTGTACGCGGACTGGGAGTGCCGGGCGTGCGAGGTGGTGAGCAACCTGCGCATCTACGCCGGGCAGTTCCCCGACGACGAGCGGCTGTCCGCGCTGGTCGGTGAACTCTCCGTCAAGAACGAGGAGTTCCGCCGGCTGTGGGCGGCCCACACGGTGGCCGACAACAAGACGCACGGCGTCAAGCGACTGCGCCACCCGCTGGTCGGCGAGCTCCGGCTCTCCTTCGAGACCCTGTCCCTGCCGGACGACCCGGCGCAGTTCCTGGTCACCTACCACGCGCCCCCGGGCTCCCCGTCGGCCGACGCCCTCAGCCTCCTCGCCTCCTGGTCCGCGTCCCCCGCGGGCCCGGACCGGAAGCAAGGCCAGGACCAGGGCAAGGGCAAGGACCAGAGCCGGGAGCACGCCCCCGGTCCCGTCGGGGAAGCCGCCCCGTAACGCGGCTACAGCGTCAGCTGGAAGTACCCGACCCCGCGCTCGCGCCGGTAGCCCAGGGCCTCGTTGACCGCGAGCATCGGGGTGTTGTCGTCCGCCACCGAGGTGGCGATGGTGCGCAGGTCCGGGTGGCGGGTCGCCTCCTCGGCGAGCATGGACCCCCGAGATCCACCTCCGCCGCCACCGAGGTGCGGCCGTCCGCGAGCAGCTCCTCACGGACCCGCGCCCACAGGGCCGCTCCCACACCGCGCCGCCGCGCGTCCGGGCGTACGGTCAGCTCGTCCAGGAACGCGGTGTGCTCGTTGGCTCCGTCGGTGAAGAGGACCAGCGAGGCGACCGCGTCGTCGGTGGCCCAGTACTCCGAGCGCCCCCGCACCGACGGCACCCGCAGCGCTCCGGCGACCTCCGTCCGGGAGGGCGGCGGAGTGCCCGGCCGGTCGGCCGTCCGGGCAGCTGCCAGGACGGCCCACCAGTGGTCGATCTCGCTGTCGGTCGGGGGCACGGAGAGCGCGGTGATCGTCATGGTCCGGACCCTAAACCGGACCGCGTCGGCCTGCCCAGACCTTCTTCGCGGGCCGTCTCAGCCGTTCTCGGTGATGGTCACCTTGCCCCGGCGGATGGTCGCCACCCGCGGGGCCCGCTTCGCGAGCGCGCTGTCGTGGGTGACCATGACGAAGGTCAGGCCGTGTTCCTTCCACAGCCCTTCGAGCAGTTCCATGACCTCGTCGCGCATGGACTCGTCGAGGTTGCCGGTCGGCTCGTCCGCGAGCAGCACCTTCGGCCGCTTCACCAGCGCCCGGGCGATCGCCACCCGCTGCTGCTGGCCGCCGGACATCTCCCCGGGCAGGTGCCCCATCCGCTCGCCGAGCCCCACGGAGTCCAGCGCCTCGGCGGCCCGGTCGCGCCGCTCGCGGGCCTTCAGCCCGAGCGGGACGAGGGCCGTCTCGACGTTCTCCTGGGCGGTGAGCGTGGGGATCAGGTTGAAGGACTGGAACACGAAGCCGATGTTCTCCGCGCGGACCCGGGTGAGGCGGGATTCGGAGACGGTGGCGAGGTCGAGTCCGTCGAGGACGATCTGTCCCGCCGTCGGACGGTCCAGGGCGCCGAGCATCTGGAGCAGGGTGGACTTGCCGCCGCCGGTGGGCCCCTGGATGACGAGCCGGCCGCCGTCCTCGATGGTCAGGTCCACGCCGGCGAGGGCGTCGATGGATTCCTTGCCGCGCTGGTAACGCTTGGTGACACCGGTGAGCTGGTACATCTCTGGTTCGTTCCCTCGGGTTGCGGGGCGGGGTGGGACGGGGCGGGCGGGCAGGCGCGGTCGCGCAGCTCACGTACGGCCTCACGGCCTTGTACGGCCTGTGCTCGGCTGTACGGGCTTGCGGCCTTTCACCGCTGTACGAAGCTGCGTCCGCGAGCCGGCTATTCGACGCGGCGCAGTGCGTCCGCCGGCCTCAGCCGGGAGGCGCGCCAGCCGCCGAAGCCGCCTGCGATGAGTCCGCCCGCGACGGCGAGGGCGACGGCCAGGCCGATGGTGGAGAGCGAGACGGGCGCGGTGAGCGCGATGTCGAGGGCCTTGCCCGCGCCCTGCCGGGCGGAGCGCATCATCCCGCCACCGCCACCACCGCCCGGGCCTTGACCGCGGCCGGCGCCGCCCGCGAGCGTCGCGGTCAGCTGCGGGCTGATGGCGGTGATGGCGTACGCGGCCGCGAGCCCGAGGCCGATGCCGAGCGCTCCGCCGATGAGCCCGTTGACCAGGGCCTCGCCGGCGACCTGCCCGGTGACGCGGCCGCTCTTCCAGCCGAGCGCCTTGAGCGTGCCGAACTCGCGGACGCGGCGGGAGACGGCCGAGGAGGTCAGCAGGCCGGCGACGAGGAAGGCGGCAAGGAGGACGGCGTACGAGAGCCACGTGCCGACGGTGGAGGCGAGGGAGGAGGCGGTGGAGAGCGAACCGGAGACGGTGTCGGCCAGGTCGGCCGAGGTGGTGACGGTGGTGTCCGGGACGTTCTTCTGGATGGCCTGCTTGACGGAGCCGATGGCCTGGGAGTCCTTGGCCTGGACGTAGACCGTGGTGATCTTGTCGGGGGTTCCGGCGAGGGTCTGGGCCTGCTTGAGCGGGACGTAGACGTTGGCGGCCGCGTCGCCGCTGTCCGCGGTCGCGATCCCGATCACCTTGAACTTCGCGCCCTTGACGGTGACTTCGGAGTCCACGGCGAGCTTGTTCTTCGTGGCGTAGGCGCTGTCGACGACGGCGACGGCCGCGTCGGTCTCGCCGGCCGCGAAGGTGCGGCCCGAGGTGATCTTGGAGGTGGTGAGCGGGCCCAGCTCGGGCCGGGCGACGTCCGCGCCGTAGACGGAGAAGGAGTTGACGTCGAAGTCGGCGCCGCCGCCCTCGACCGTACCGCCCTGGCCGCCACCCGTGGCGCCCGGCTTGGCGGCGGCTCCGCCACCGGTCTGGCCCTGCGAGCGCTTGAACTCCCCGCGCCTGAACTGCCCGTTGACCTTCATCACCTGGAGGCTGAGCCCGCCGACGGCCTGCGCGACGCCGGTCTGGCCGGACACCTTGGTCACGGTCGCGGCGTCGAGGGTCTCGAAGCCCTGGGGCATCACCAGGTCGCTGCTCTGCTCGGCCCCGGCGTTCGCGTCGCCCTCGCCCTTCGCGTCGAACCTGAACCGGGGCCGGGCCGCGGCGTCGCCCTCGGCCGGCGGGGTCTGGGCCTTGGTGACGGTCATGTCCGTGCCGAGGCCGTAGAGCGACTGGAGGACCTTGTCCTGGGCCCGGGTCATGCCCGCCGAGACGGAGGTGACGACGATGACGAGGGCGATGCCCAGCGCGAGTCCGGAGGCGACGACGAGCGCCGCCTTCCTGCGGCGGCGCAGCTCGCGCCGGAGGTAGGTGAAGAACATGCGGCCGAAACTAGGCAGCACCGGTGACGGCCGGATAAGCCGTCCATAAGAGCCGGATGAGAACGCGAACTCACAGCTGACTGACAGGAATGCGCACGACGGGCAGGCGCATGACGCGCAGGCGCACGGAGAGCAGGCGCACCGCGGGCAGGCGCACCGCGGGCAGGCGCACGGCGGGAGCGACACGCACAGACGGACGGCGGGGAGCCCCCTGGCCGGGGCTCCCCGCCGTCCGTCGCGGGGTTCAGTTCACCTGCCGGTGCGTCAGACGGCCGAACCGGCCTTCCAGTCCGCCCAGTTCATGTTCCAGCCGTTGAGGCCGTTGTCCGGCTTGATCGTCTTGTCCGGGGAGTTGACGACCGTGACGACGTCTCCGATGAGGGAGTTGTCGTAGAACCAGGCCGCGGGCTGGCTCGGGTCGTTCGCGCCCTTGGCATCGTTCAGGCCGACACAGCCGTGGCTGGTGTTGGCGCTGCCGAAGACCGAGTCCGGTCCCCAATAGTTGCCGTGCACGAAGGTGCCGGAGTTGGACAGGCGCATCGCGTGCGGCACGTCCTTGATGTCGTACTCGCCCTTGCCGTCGTCGTCCGTGAAGCCGACGGTGGCGCCGTTCATCCGGGTCTCCTTGAACTTCTCGGAGATCACCATCTGACCGTTGTAGGTCGGGTTCTCCGGGGAGCCCGCCGAGATCGGGATGGTCTTGAGGACCGCGCCGTCCCGGGTGACCGTCATCTTCTTGGTCTTCGCGTCGACCGTGGAGACCTGGCTCCGGCCGATCTTGAAGGTGACGGTCTTGCTCTGCACGCCCTGGATGCCCGGGCCGCCCTGGACCCCCTCCAGCGCCAGCTTCAGGGTGACCGTGGAACCGGCCTGCCAGTACTTCTCCGGGCGGAAGTCCAGCCGCTGCGTGCTGAACCAGTGGCCCACGACCTCCTGGCCGCTGCTGGAGGTGACCGTGATGCCCGCCTGGACGGCCTTCTTGTCCTTGATCTGCTTGTCGAAGGTGATCGAGACCGGCATGCCCACGCCGACGGTCTGGCCCTCGTCGGGGATGAAGGAGCCCACGAAGCTGTTCTGCGGGGAGACGGTGGTGAAGGAGGCGTTCTCGTGCGCCTCGCGGCCCGCCTCGTCCTTCGCGGTCGCCGACAGCGCGTACTTCGTCGAGCGCTTCAGCGCCCCGTCCGGCTTCCAGCTCTTCCCGTCGGCGGCTATCTTGCCCGGCACCGCCGTGCCCTCCGAGCTCTTCAGCTCGACCTGGGTCAGCGTGCCCTCGGTCACGGCCACGTTGGCCGCGTCGTTCAGGCCGACGTTGGCGGCGCCGTCCTTGGGCGTGATGGCTATCTTGGCCTTGGAGGCGTCCTTGGCCGCAGCCGCGTCCACGTCCGCCTGGGACTTGGCCGATGCCTCCCCATTGGCCTTCGGCGTGTCACCGCCGCCGTCGTCACCGCCGCCGCATCCCGCGAGCACCAGTACGCCGCCGAGTACGGCGGATATGGCCACCAGGGACCTTCTCCGCCGCTTGCTGTCCGTCCTCACACGCCACTCCATCGTTGCCGGAACCCCGAATCCCCGGGCAGGGGGTCATGACCCCCTGCCTCTGTCCTGACAACGCATTACACCCCGAGGTGCTGCCCCATTCCGTTCGAATGTGGTCAACCCCACCGTCAGGCGTTGTCAGTCTCTTCGTCTAGCTCCCCATCTTCCTCGTCCAGGTCCCACTCCATGGACTCGGGGTCGTATTCCACGGGCTCGCTGCTCCAGGAGGCCTGTGCGAGCTCCACTCCGGGGATCTCCGCGACCAGGTCAGTGGGGTCCACGAGGTAGGCCAGGGCCTCCGACTCGTCCTCCCGGACGGCCGCCTCGGCGTGGCCGCGCTCCTCGTCCGGCATGAACTCGTCGGCCTTGATGTGGGCGAGGGCCGCGCCGGTCAGCGCATCGACGTCCGGTACTTCAAGTACCAAATCCACCCGAAGGCGTACGTATCGTGAGGTCTCAGAAGGGTTCATACGACGGAGAGTAATCCCGCGGCAGCCCCGGCTTTCCCACGACCCGCCCCTTTCCGTAGCATCACCGCACGGGGCCAATTCGCTGCTGCCACAAGGGGGATCGCACCGTGTCCGCACGACGATCAACAGTCACCGCTCTCGGAGCGACCACCCTCCTCGCCGTCCTGTGGTTCGTTCCCTCGGCCAACGCCACCGCGCCCGGCCACGAGAAGGCCTCCTCCGCCGCGCCGGCCGCCGCGAACACCCAGGTCCAGGCCGCCTCCGCGGCCGGATCCACCCTGGAGCTCGCCGACACGGGCGGCCTGGACACCACGCCCTACCTGCTCGCCGGCACGCTCTTCCTGGGCGCCGGGGCCGGCTTCGTGACCTTCTCCGTACGCCGCTCGCGCACGGTGTAGCGGCCGCGCCGCACACGAAAGGGTGCGGCCCCGGGGGCACCCCCGGGGCCGCACCCCTACTCGGGCACCTCTCGGATGCCTCTCAGGCGAGCGGGCCGGTGACGGTCTCGACGGCGTCCACGAGTCCACCCGAACGAACGAAGGCGTCCGCGGCGGCCAGGTCGGGCGCGAGGAACCGGTCCGGCCCGGGGCCCTGCACGCCCGCCGCGCGCGCCGCCGCGATGGCGGCCTGGCTGGCCGGCGCCGGGGTGAGCCCGTGGCGCAGCTCGATGGCGCGGGTGGCCGCGTACATCTCGATCGCGACGATCCGGGTGAGGTTGTCGACGGCGGTACGGAGCTTGCGCGCCGCCGACCAGCCCATCGAGACGTGGTCCTCCTGCATGGCGGAGGAGGGGATCGAGTCGGCGGAGGCCGGAACCGCGAGCCGCTTCATCTCGCTGACGAGGGCGGCCTGCGTGTACTGGGCGATCATGAGCCCGGAGTCCACGCCGGCGTCGTCCGCGAGGAACGGCGGCAGACCGTGGCTGCGGTTCTTGTCGAGCAGCCGGTCGGTGCGCCGCTCGGCGATCGACCCGAGGTCGGCGGCCGCGATGGCGAGGAAGTCGAGCACGTAGGCCACCGGTGCGCCGTGGAAGTTGCCGTTGGACTCCACGCGCCCGTCGGGCAGCACCACCGGGTTGTCGACGGCCGCGGCCAGCTCGCGGGAGGCGACCAGGGCCGCGTGCGCCATGGTGTCGCGGCCCGCGCCGGCGACCTGCGGGGCGCAGCGCACGGAGTAGGCGTCCTGGACGCGCGGGGCGGTCTCCTCCTGGTAGTGCCGGACGAGCCCGGACCCCTTCAGGACGGCGGCCATGTTCGCGGCGGAGGCACCCTGGCCGGGGTGCGGGCGGATGGCGTGCAGCTCGGGCTGGAGCACCTTCTCGGTGCCGAGCAGCGCCTCCAGCGTCAGCGCGGCGGTGATGTCGGCCGCGGTGTACAGCCTGCCGAGGTCGGCGAGGGCCATGACCAGCATGCCGAGCATGCCGTCGGTGCCGTTGAGGAGGGCGAGGCCCTCCTTCTCGCGGAGCTCGACGGGAGTGATCCCGGCCTCGGCGAGCAGCTCCCCGGCAGGGCGCACGGTCCCGTCGGGGCCCTCCGCGTCACCCTCGCCCATCAGCGCGAGCGCGCAGTGCGAGAGCGGGGCGAGGTCGCCGGAGCAGCCCAGCGAGCCGTACTCGTGCACGACCGGGGTGATCCCGGCGTTGAGCACGTCGGCCATCGTCTGCGCGACGGACGGCCGGACGCCGGTGTGGCCGGAAGCGACGGTCTTCAGCCGCAGGAACATCAGCGCACGCACGACCTCCCGCTCGACGCGCGGGCCCATGCCGGCGGCGTGCGAGCGGACGATGTTGCGCTGGAGCTGCGCGCGCAGCTCGGGGCTGATGTGCCGGGAGGCGAGCGCCCCGAACCCGGTGGACACCCCGTAGACGGGCTCGGGCTTCGCAGCGAGCGCGTCCACGATCTCGCGGGCCGCGGCGAGCGCGGCGACGGCCTCGCCGGAAAGCTCCACGCGGGCATTGCCGCGGGCGACGGCGATCACGTCTTCGGCGGTGGTCCCGGACGTTCCCACCACGACAGTGTGCATATCCATATTCAGCACCCTACGGACTGAATCTCTTCATGTCACCCCTCTCAATGCGCCGCTCGCACCGCTACGCGGGCTTCGCTTCGCTGCGCCGGACTCCGTCCGGCGGTGGCCGGTCGGGGCTGGCGCCCCGGCCGTCCCGGCGAGGGGGTCCGGTGGGCGGGTGCGGCTGGCTGGGCCCTGCGGGGCAAGGTCCCCTACCCACCCTTCGCCCGTTCCCCGGGCTCCGCCCGGACCCGTCGCGGGGGCCAGCCCCCGCACCCCCGCTCCTCAAACGCCGGAGGGGCTGGATTTGGCAGGCGACCGGCTTGATCCGGTTGGCACGCGCCCGCACACGCAGGCTGCGCCGGCCGAAATCCAGCCTCACCGGCGCGTGAGGCGCGGGGTCCGGCACGGAGCCCCAGGACCTTTCAGCCGTCCGGCGCTTGAGGACCGGGGTCTGGTCAGCGCCCGGGGGCACTTCCAGCCCCGCCGGCGTTTGAGGCGCGGGCTCCGGGCAGCGCCCGGGGAACGGTGGAAGGGCGGGTAGGGGACTTCGCCCCGCAGGGCCAGCCACCCGCACCCGGAACGGCGGGCCAGGGCGCCGGGCGCCGAGGTCGGGGGCGCCGGCCCCGGGCCCGGCCGGGCTGCGGGCGGGCCGGGCCGCGCCGGGCGCCCGGGCCTCGGGGCCCAGGCGGGGCTACGCCCGGCCGCGGAAGCGGCGCCGCTCCCCCGGGTCGCCGGGCTCCGCGTCGGCGAGCCGGACCACCGCCGTGTCCCGCCCCGCGACCACCGGCTTCGCCGACCGCGCCGCCTTCGCCTTGTACTGCGCCGCGTCCGCGAGCCGGAACAGCCGCCGGGAGGATTTCACCGGCCCGATCGGGTCCCCCGTGGAGGCCACGCCGCAGGCGACCCCTTCCCCCAGCTCCAGCTCGGCGGCCCGCAGGCAGACCTCCTCGGTGACCCGTACCACCTCGTCCGCCGAAGGCCCGACGCTGACCAGGCAGAACTCGTCCCCGCCCAGCCGCGCCACCAGCGCCCCCGGCAGCATCGCCCCGCACAGGCTGAGCACGGAGCCGAACCGTTCCAGCAGCCGGTCGCCCATCGCGTGGCCGAGGGTGTCGTTGACCTTCTTGAGGCCGTTCAGGTCGCAGACGACCAGGCTCACCACCACCTCGCCCCCGCCCCCGCCCCGCCGGTGCTCCTCCAGCGCCTCGTCGAGCCGCATGTCGACGGCCCGCCGGTTGGCCAGCCCGGTCAGCGGGTCGGTGAAGGCGAGCCGCCGAGCCTCCTCCAGGCGGTCGCTCTGCGCCAGCCCGGCCGCGATCACCGCCGCGAGGACGGTGGCGAACTCCGCGTCGTCCTCGTCGAAGTCCGCCATGCCCTCGTCCCGGGCCACGTACAGCTCGCCCCAGGCCCGCCCGCTGAGCACGATCGGTGCCACCACGCACGTGGCGCGCCCGCGCCTGCGCAGCGCCTCGCCCCGGCGTCCCGGCCGGTCGCCGACCGCGCTGTCCACCCAGGCGTGCGGCCCGCCGCCGCCGACCCAGCGTTCGTGCAGGAACTCCGTGATCTCGGGGAAATCGTGGACGGGGTACGACTCGTCCTCGGGGAACTCCTCCTCCCCGTCCCGGCGCTCCCCCTCGTTCACGAGCACCCGCAGGCGCCCCCGCTCCCGCTCCCACGCGGAGATCGCGGCGAACGACCCGTCCATCGCCAGCCTCGCCCCGCGCGCGGCGGCCCGCACGCTGTCCCGCGGCGCGCATGCGGCAGCCATGGCCTGCGCGAGGCCCACAACGGCTCGAAGCCGCCCGTCAACACCCATTACCCCAGGTTAGGGAGTTTTGTCCGATTTAGTGATACTTGGCGCGACATTCGGTCGCACCAAGACGCACCAAGATCACACCCCGTCACGGAGCGGGTCGCGTACCCGCACCAAACCCGGACCCGGCCCCGGACCTCACACCCCCGGCCACCGCGGCTTCCGCTTCTCGTTGAACGCCGCCACACCCTCGGCCCGGTCCCCCGAGAAGGCCACCGTCCGCCACGCCGCGTCCTCGATCTCCAGCCCGGCCACCAGGTCCATGCCGTGCCCGAGCCGCAGCGCCCGCTTGGCGGCCCGCAGTCCGACCGGGGAGTTGGCCGCCATCGCCGCCGCCATCGCCAGGGCCGCCTCGCGGTCCGACCCCGCCGGCACCACCGAGTCCACCAGCCCCAGGTCCAGCGCCTCCGCGGCCTCCACCCGCCGCGCGGTGAAGATCAGCTCGGCAGCCCGCGCCGCTCCCACCCGCCTCGGCAGCAGCTGCGTACCGCCGCCGCCCGGGATCACCCCGACCGACACCTCGGGCAGCCCGACGACGGCCGTCTCGTCGGCCACGATGACATCGCACGCGAGGGCCAGCTCGAAGCCGCCGCCCAGCGCGAACCCGTGCACCGCCGCGATGACCGGCATCGGAAGCTCCAGCACTCCCCCGTACGCGCCCCGCGTGGTCGGCCGCTGCCGCAGCAGTTCGGCGTCCGAGAAGGAGTTGCGCTCCTTGAGGTCCGCGCCCACGCAGAACGCCCGCTCGGCGGTGGAGGAGAGCACGACCACCCGCACCGACGGATCCGCCCCCAGCTCGGCGCACGCGGCGCCGATACCCCGCGCCATCTCGGTCGACACGGCGTTCATCGCCTTGGGCCGGTCCAGCACCAGCTCGGCGACCCCGCCCTCGTGCCTGCGGATAGCAACGAATGCCGAAGATTCGGACACAGGGACCCTCCCGGTTAACGAACGTTATCCGGGGATCTTAGGGCTCCGCCGCGTCAGCGACCAGGGTTCCACGACGCCGAGGCCGCGCACCGGGCGCTGGAACATCGGCTGGAGCGCGAAGCGGTAGGTGCCGCCGCCCTCCTCGTTCTCGGCTTCCTTCTCCGAGACCGGCGCCGCGCCCGTGCGGCCCAGTTCCTGGGCCATCGCCCCGTCCACCAGGACCGCGTCCTTCGGCGCTATCGACGTCAGCCTCGAGGCCAGGTTCACCGTGGTCCCGAAGACGTCGCCCATCCGGGTCGTCACCGTCCCGAAGGCGATGCCCACGCGCAGCTCGGGCATCTGCGGATCGGCTTCCATCGTCTCGATCAGCCGCAGTGCGATCTCCGCCGCCGTGGCCGCGTCGTCGGCGCAGTACAGCACCTCGTCGCCGAGCGTCTTGATCAGCCGGCCGCCGTGCGCCGCCACCAGGTCCGCCGAGGTGGTCTCGAAGGACTCGACGAGCTCGCCGAGCTCCTCCTCCTCCAGCCGCCGCGTCAGGCGCGTGAAGCCCACCAGGTCGGCGAAGCCCACCGCGAGGCGCCGGTCGACCATCTCCTCGTCGTCCGCCACCTGCACGACCCGCCCGGTCGCGGCCGCGAGCTGGCGCCGCCACACGTAGACGAGGAACTCCTCCAGCTCCGGCAGCAGCAGCTCGACCAGCGGGTACGTGACCTCGGTACGGGTCATCCCCGGCTCCGGCGGCTCCGTCAGCCCCTCCAGGAAGGAGTCGATCTGCCACTCCGCGAGCCGGGCCGTGGTCTGCCCGGTGGACCGTGCGACCTGGACCGCCATCGGCTCGCTCAGCAGCCCGGCCTCGACGAGGCCGGCG
This sequence comes from Streptomyces sp. NPDC051563, assembly GCF_044454225.1. Lineage (NCBI taxonomy): Bacteria > Bacillati > Actinomycetota > Actinomycetes > Kitasatosporales > Streptomycetaceae > Streptomyces > Streptomyces sp. NPDC051563. The sequence continues at coordinate 319,765 of NZ_JBITDL010000002.1, read as the reverse complement.
AGCCGGCGCAGCGCCAGTACGTCGGCCTCCGTCAGGGCCCTGGCCTGGCCGATGTCCGCGAAGCCCATGGCCCGCCAGAAGCGGGAGGCGAGCTCCATCGAGACCCCGGCGCTGCGGGCCGCCTGGAAGGGGGTGTAGCGGCGCTCGGCGCCCAGGATCAGCTGCTCCAGGCGGATGGCCAGCGGGTCGGCCGTCGGCTGGGCCGTGTGGTCGACCTCGTGGTGCGGAGTGTGCTGGTCGCGCCCGATGGGGGTGGAGTGGACTCCGGAGCCGCCGGGGCTGCCGGCGCCGCCGGAGCCGCCCGCACCGCCCGTCGCCGTCGCGGGGGCGGGCGCGCTGGACCGAGGGTCGTCGACGGTCAAGGGCCGCCTCCTGTCCATTGCCGTGCGCACTGCCGAACCGGGTGATCACCGGGAGGACCGGGGATCGCCTAAACCATACGGCAGGTGTGCCGTAGCTCACTCCCCTACTCCGTCACCCGGGGCGGTCTCCGCGCGGGCTACCGCACCGACCGCAGATGGACGACGTCCCCTGCCCCCACGGCCTCGTGCCTGTCCTCGGCGGTCCGTACGACGAGCCGTCCGTCGGTGTCCACCGCTTCGGCCGTCCCGGTGAGCGTGCGCCCGCCCGGCAGCTCGGCCCGCACGTGTTTGCCGAGGGTCGCGCAGCCCGCCGCGTACGTCTCCTGCAGACCGCTGGCCGCCGGATCGCCGCCGGCCTCCCGCCAGGTCCCGTACCACTGCTCCAGGGACCGCAGTACGGCCCTGAGCAGCGGGTCCCGGTCGGTGACGGTGGCCTTGGCCAGCGCCAGCGACCCGGCGGAGTCCACCGGGAGCTCGGCGTCGGTCAGCGTCACGTTGAGCCCGATCCCGAGGACGACCCCGTCGCCCACGCGCTCGGCGAGGATCCCGCCGGTCTTGCGCTCCTCACCGTCCACGGTGACCAGCAGGTCGTTGGGCCACTTGAGGGCGGTGTCCACGCCGGCCGCGCGCGAGAGCCCGGTGGCGGTGGCCACCCCGGCCAGCAGCGTCAGCCAGCCCCACCGCTCCTGCGGCACCGCGGGCCCGGGCTTCAGGAGTACGGAGAAGAACAGCCCGGACCGCGCGGGCGCGACCCAGCTCCGGTCGAGCCGCCCCCGCCCCGCGGTCTGCTCCTCGGCGACGAGCACGGCCCCCTCGGGGAGCGTCCCGGCCCGCGCGGCGAGGTCACTGTTGGTGGACCCGGTGGCGGCCACCACCTCCAGCGAGCTCCACAGCCCCTCACCGGTCACGAGGGCCCGCCGCAGCGCGGCAACGTTCAGCGGCGGCCGGTCAAGACTCGACCAACGGCCCGCGGTACCTGCTGAGGCATCTGATGACATGATCGGATCCTTATGTCGCTATGTAGCAGTATGTGACCCTCTGACCCGGGATTGCATACGGATCGTGATCGACCCTAGCGTCCGGGCTGTGGGGGAATCTCCGGTAAAGCGGTCGTTCAGGTTTCGTTTCTACCCTGATGCAGCGCAGGCGACAGAGCTGTCGAAGACTTTCGGGTGCGTGCGGAAGGTCTACAACCTCGCGCTGGCCGCCCGTAGCGAGGCATGGGCGCGCCTGGAACGCGTGAACTACGGCCAGACCTCGGCCCTGCTCACCGCATGGAAGCAGTCCGAAGAACTGTCCTACCTGGCCGAGGTCTCCTGCGCTCCGCTTCAGCAAGCACTGCGGCACCTGCAGAGCGCTTTTGCCGCGTTCTGGGGACGTCGGTCCGGATACCCGCGCTTCAAAGCGAAGCGGAGGCATCGGGCAAGCGCCGAATACACCCGCTCCGCATTCCGCTACCGGAACGGAGAGCTCACCCTCGCCAAGATGTCGAGCCCCCTGCCCGTCGTCTGGTCGCGCCGCCTTCCGGAAGGCGTGGAGCCGACCACCGCGACCGTGTCCCGGGACGCGGCCGGCCGCTGGTTCGTCTCGCTGCTCTGCGAGGACATCCCCGCCTCCATGCCCGCCACCACCGCCGCGGTCGGGATCGATGCCGGCCTGACGGCCCTCGTCACGCTCTCCACCGGGGAGAAGGTCCCCAACCCACGGCACGAACGCGGCGACCGGAAACGACTGGCCCGCGCACAACGGCAACTGTCCCGGAAGGAGAAGGGCAGCAGCAATCGAGCCAAGGCCCGCATCCGCGTGGCCCGCATCCATGCCCGGATCGTGGACCGCCGGAGGGATCACCTGCACAAACTGACGACTCGACTCGTGCGCGAAAACCAAACGCTCGTGATCGAAGATCTCGCCGTCCGCAACATGCTCAAGAACGACAAGCTTGCCCGCGCCATTTCGGACGCGGCCTGGCGCGAGCTGCGAAGGATGCTGGAGTACAAGGCAGCCTGGTACGGACGCGAGCTGGTCGTCGTGGACCGGTGGTTCCCCAGCTCGAAGCTGTGCTCGGCCTGCGGCGACATCGCTGCCACGATGCCACTGAACGTCCGTACGTGGACCTGCGAGGGTTGCGGTGCCGTTCACGACCGGGATGGCAACGCAGCCGTCAATCTATTGGCCGCCGGGTCGGCGGTGTCAGCCTGTCGAGCGGACGGAAGACCTCTCCGGGGACCCTCCCGGCAGGCTGTCCGCAGTGAAGCAGGAAACCCGCCCGCGAGGGTCGGGACGGGGTCCCCTAAGCGGGACCGCCAGGCCAAGCAAGCCAGATTAGGTGTGTCAAACGCCGCACCGCCGAGCGCCATGCCCGCCGATACGCTACGCACCAGTAGCTAGTAAAAACCAAGTAAGTCACCAGGCAGTTGACACCACGCAGGGAGCCGCGACCCCGATGTCACAACCGTCAGAGCCGATCGACATGCACACCACCGCGGGCAAGATCGCGGATCTGCAGCGCCGCGTCGAGGAAGCCACCCACGCCGGCTCGGGGCGGGCGGTGGAAAAGCAGCACGCCAAGGGGAAACTGACGGCGCGTGAGCGGGTGGCCCTGCTGCTGGACGAGGGGTCCTTCGTCGAGCTGGACGAGTTCGCCCGGCACCGGTCGACGAACTTCGGGCTGGAGAAGACCCGGCCGTACGGCGACGGCGTCGTCACCGGCTACGGAACCGTCGACGGGCGGCCCGTAGCCCTGTTCTCGCAGGACTTCACCGTCTTCGGCGGGGCCCTCGGCGAGGTCTACGGCCAGAAGATCATGAAGGTGATGGACTTCGCGCTGAAGACCGGCTGTCCGCTGATCGGCATCAACGACTCCGGCGGCGCCCGCATCCAGGAGGGCGTCAGCGCGCTCGGCATGTACGGCGAGATCTTCCGCCGCAACGTCCACGCCTCCGGTGTGATCCCGCAGATCAGCCTGGTCGTCGGCCCGTGCGCCGGCGGGGCCGTGTACTCCCCCGCGATCACCGACTTCACGGTCATGGTCGACCAGACCTCGCACATGTTCATCACCGGCCCGGACGTCATCAAGACCGTCACCGGCGAGGACGTCGGCTTCGAGGAGCTGGGCGGGGCGCGCACGCACAACAGCACGTCCGGCGTCGCGCACCACATGGCGGGTGACGAGAAGGACGCCATCGAGTACGTGAAGTCGCTGCTCTCCTACCTCCCGTCGAACAACCTCTCCGAGCCCCCGGCCTTCCCCGAGGAGGCCGACACCGAGGTCTCCGAGAGCGACCGCGAGCTCGACGTGCTGATCCCGGACAGCGCGAACCAGCCGTACGACATGCACAAGGTGATCGAGCACGTGCTCGACGACGCGGAGTTCCTGGAGACCCAGTCGCTCTTCGCGCCGAACATCCTCACCGGCTTCGGCCGCGTCGAGGGCCACCCGGTCGGGGTCGTCGCCAACCAGCCGATGCAGTTCGCCGGCTGCCTGGACATCGACGCCTCCGAGAAGGCGGCCCGGTTCGTCCGGACCTGCGACGCCTTCAACATCCCGGTGCTGACCTTCGTCGACGTGCCGGGCTTCCTGCCGGGCACCGACCAGGAGTACAACGGAATCATCAGGCGCGGCGCCAAGCTGATCTACGCGTACGCCGAGGCGACCGTCCCCCTGATCACCGTCATCACGCGCAAGGCCTTCGGCGGTGCCTACGATGTGATGGGCTCCAAGCACCTGGGCGCCGACCTGAACCTGGCCTGGCCGACGGCTCAGATCGCCGTCATGGGAGCCCAGGGCGCGGTCAACATCCTGCACCGCAGGGCGATCGCCGAAGCGGAGGAGGCCGGCACCGCCGAGGAGACCCGGGCGCGGCTCATCACCGAGTACGAGGACGCGCTGCTGAACCCGTACACGGCCGCCGAGCGCGGCTACGTCGACGCGGTGACCATGCCGTCCGAGACGCGGGCACACGTGGTGAAGGGGCTGCGGCAGCTGCGCACCAAGCGCGAGTCGCTGCCCCCGAAGAAGCACGGGAACATCCCGCTCTAGCCGTCACGAGGAGCTCACAGTGGTGATCAAGGTCGTCAAGGGGAACCCGACCCCCGAGGAGCTGGCCGCCGCACTGGCGGTGGTCCGAGCGCGCGCGGCGGCCCTCGCGTCGGAGCCGTCGGGCGCAGCGCGGGTGAGCGACGCGTGGGCGGCGCCGGGCCGGGTGGCCCGGCGGACCCTGCCGCGCCCGGGGCCGGCCGCGTGGGGCCGTACGTACTGGCCCGCGTAACGTACTGGCCCGCGTAGATGCGGCCGTCATGACGATGGCGTCATATGGAGTCATGAAGATGGCGTGAACTGCCGGTGGCGCCTGAGTACCCGTACTCAGGCGCCACCGGAGTGCTCGGGGCCAGGATCGGAGCATGCTCTGGTCAGACCCGAAGAACGAGCCGCCGAAGGACATGCGCGACGCCGCGGCGATGGTCCGGCGGATGACGGTGATCGTCGTCATCGCGATGGTCGTCGTGGTGTACGTACTGGGCGTGGGCGGATTCTGAGCCCCCGCCGGGCCGCGGGCCGGCCGCCCCTACGATGGCAGGCATGACTGCTGCCCCCCGCCACGCCCTGGTCCTCGCCTCCGCTTCGCCCGCCCGGCTGAACCTGCTGCGGCAGGCCGGGCTCGCCCCGCACGTGATCGTGAGCGGCTTCGACGAGGACGCCCTGACCGCCGATTCCCCCGCCGAGCTGGCGCTCGCGCTGGCCGAGGCGAAGGCGGCCGTCGTGGCCGCCCTGGACGAGGCCGCGGGCGCCCTGGTGATCGGCTGCGACTCCGTTCTGGAGCTGGACGGCGAGGCGCTGGGCAAGCCGGCGGACTCCGCGGAGGCCACGGCGCGCTGGAAGTCCATGCGCGGGCGCGCCGGGGTGCTGCGCACCGGGCACTGCGTGATCGACACGGCGAGCGGCCGCCGGGTTTCGGCCACGGCCTCGACGACGGTCCGCTTCGGCGAGCCGACGGACGCGGAGGTGGCGGCGTACGTGGCGAGCGGGGAACCGCTGCACGTGGCGGGGGCGTTCACCCTGGACGGGCTGTCGGCTCCGTTCATCGAGGGCATCGACGGGGATCACGGCAACGTGATCGGGATCTCCCTGCCGCTGCTGCGCTCGCTGCTGGCCGAACTGGGCGTGTCCATCACGGACTTGTGGGCTTGACGTCCCCGCGCTTGCCGAAGTCCCCGAAGTCGGCGAGCGGGTGGCCCGGCGCCGCGTCCCGGATCCCGGGCCGCCCGTCGGGTCCGTCGCCGGGCCCGCCGACGCTGTCCGCGGGCCCGCCGAAGCCGTCCTCGGGTCCGCCGGAGCCGTCCGCGGGCCCGCTGGAGCCCTCCGCGGTGCCGCCCGAGCCCTCCGCGGCCCCGCCCGCGCCCTTGGCCGCGTAGAGCGTCAGGCTCAGCACCAGCAGGCACAGGATCAGCATCAGCACCACGAAGGCGCCCCAGCCCACCAGGCCGACGACGAGGGCGCCGAGCAGCCCGTGGATGACGGCCGCGCTGACGAGGAGCACGCGCGCGAAGGCGCCCGGGGCCCGGTCGCGGGCGGCGGCGAGGACGAGGAATACCGCGCAGGCGAGCAGGAACACGGCCATGCCGGCGCCCAGCGCGTAGGTTGCCTTGGACATGACATCCGGATCGGCGCCCGCGATGGACATCGACTGGTTCTCGGTGGTCCGGCCGAGGACGAGGTGGACGAAGCCGAGCACCGCCGCCTCCACGACGAGTACGACCGCGGTCGCTCCGGCCACGGATCTCCGCAGTCCCGAGCCACCCACGCCACTCACACCAGCCACGACGCCCCCACCCCGCATGCACAAGCCCGTTCGACGCCTGGAGGCTACTAACGGGTAAACCTCGGGACAAGGGGCCGGGGCCGCTTCGTTACGGTCGGGCCGCCGCCGGGCGACGCCCCGGCGGCGACACCGCGCCCGTGCGGGCGGTGCATGGGCCGTTCGTAGGGATTCGACAAAGAATCACCCCGGCCCGCTGACCCGGCGGACAGAGACCCCGGACACACGACAGGGTTACTGTGCAGTCGGGGATCCCCCTGACATGGGGCGCCACAAGGGTTTCATCGACTCGAGATCGACTCGGATCACAGTCCGTGTGGGCAAGGTCACCACCGGGGAAGGGTCGAAAGGCCGTGTGGGCTGTCCCTAAACTCAGCTTGTTTCAAGGAGGGAGCCATCGTGCGCAAGGTGCTCATCGCCAACCGTGGCGAAATCGCAGTCCGCGTTGCTCGGGCCTGCCGGGATGCCGGGATCGCGAGCGTAGCCGTCTACGCCGACCCGGACCGGGACGCTCTGCACGTCCGCGCGGCCGACGAAGCGTTCGCGTTGGGCGGTGACACCCCGGCCGCGAGCTACTTGGACATCTCCAAGATCCTGCAGGCCGCAGCCGACTCCGGTGCGGACGCCATCCATCCCGGATACGGCTTCCTTTCCGAGAACGCCGAATTCGCGCAGGCCGTCATCGACGCGGGCCTGATCTGGATCGGCCCGCCGCCGCAGGCCATCCGCGACCTCGGCGACAAGGTCGCCGCCCGTCACATCGCGCTGCGTGCCGGCGCTCCGCTGGTCGCCGGCACGCCGGACCCGGTCTCCGGCTCGGACGAGGTCGTCGACTTCGCCAAGGAGCACGGCCTGCCCATCGCGATCAAGGCCGCCTTCGGCGGCGGCGGTCGCGGTCTGAAGGTCGCCCGCAACATCGAGGAGATCCCGGAGCTCTACGACTCCGCCGTGCGCGAGGCCGTCGCCGCCTTCGGCCGCGGCGAGTGCTTCGTCGAGCAGTACCTCGACAAGCCGCGGCACGTGGAGACCCAGTGCCTGGCCGACTCCCACGGCAACGTGGTCGTCGTCTCCACCCGCGACTGCTCGCTGCAGCGCCGCCACCAGAAGCTGGTGGAGGAGGCCCCGGCGCCGTTCCTGACCGAGGCCCAGAACGCCGAGCTGTACGCGGCGTCGAAGGCGATCCTGAAGGAGGCCGGCTACGTCGGTGCCGGCACGGTCGAGTTCCTGGTCTCCGCCGACGGCCTGATCTCCTTCCTGGAGGTCAACACCCGCCTGCAGGTCGAGCACCCGGTCACCGAAGAGGTCACCGGCCTCGACCTGGTCCGCGAGATGTTCCGCATCGCGGACGGCGAGGAGCTCGGCTACGGGGACCCGGTCCTGCGTGGCCACTCCTTCGAGTTCCGCATCAACGGCGAGGACCCGGGCCGCGGCTTCCTGCCGGCCCCCGGCACCGTCACCAGGTTCGCCCCGCCGACCGGCCCGGGCGTCCGCCTGGACGCGGGCGTCGAGTCCGGCTCGGTCATCGGCCCGGCGTGGGACTCCCTGCTCGCCAAGCTCATCGTCACGGGTGCCACGCGCGAGCAGGCCCTGCAGCGGGCGGCGCGCGCGCTGGCCGAGTTCGAGGTGGAGGGCATGGCCACGGCCATCCCGTTCCACCGCGCGGTCGTCGTCGACCCCGCCTTCACGGCCGACCCGTTCACGATCCACACCCGCTGGATCGAGACCGAGTTCGTCAACGAGATCCCGGCGTTCGTGGTTCCCGCCGCGGAGGACTCCGAGGACGAGCCGGGCCGCGAGACCGTGGTCGTCGAGGTCGGCGGCAAGCGCCTGGAGGTCTCCCTCCCGTCCTCGCTGGGCATGACCCTGGCCCGTACCGCGGCCGCGGGCGGCGCGAAGCCCAAGCGCCGCGCGGCCAAGAAGTCCGGCCCGGCCGCCTCCGGCGACACCCTGGCCTCGCCCATGCAGGGCACGATCGTGAAGGTCGCGGTCGAGGAGGGCCAGCAGGTCAACGAGGGCGACCTGATCGTCGTCCTCGAGGCCATGAAGATGGAACAGCCCCTGAACGCCCACCGCTCGGGCACCGTCGTCGGCCTCGCGGCCGAGGTCGGCGCCTCCCTCACCTCGGGCGCGGTGATCTGCGAGATCAAGGACTGACGCACTCCGACCGGGGTTCCGGGGCTCACGCCCCGGGCCCCGCTCCTCAATCGCCGGCGGGGCTGGACGCATCCAGCCCCGCCGGCGTTTGAGGCGGTCTTTCCAGCCCCCGGCGCTTGAGGAGCAGGGGGGTCCGGGGACTGGTGGTCCCCGGCAACGGTGCCGTGCCCTGCTACCGGCGCCGCATGTCCGCGACCCGCGCCCGCTCCGCCTGCTGCTCGTGCAACGGCGGGGCCGCGCTGCGCAGCTGGGCCGTCGGGCCGCCCCGGCGCTGGACCGGGAGCGGCGACTCCCGGCGCGGGCGGCGGCCGGCCATCGGCTCCCCGCCGCCGGAGGCACTGGCTCCGGCCACGGTGATCTGCACGCCCTGGTCCGCCAGCGCCTGCAGTTCCGTACCGGCCCGGTCGTCGTGCGCGGGCGGCTCGTCCGTCACCAGACGGGTGATCACATCGGTGGGCACGGTCTGGAACATGGTGTCCGTCCCGAGCTTCGTGTGGTCGGCCAGGACCACCACCTCCGCCGCGGCCTGCACCAGCGCCCGGTCCACGCTCGCGGAGAGCATGTTGGAGGTGGACAGCCCGCGTTCGGCGGTGAGGCCGCTGCCGGACAGGAAGGCCCGCGAGACCCGCAGCCCCTGGAGGGACTGCTCGGCACCGCTGCCGACCAGCGCGTAGTTGGACCCGCGCAGGGTTCCGCCGGTCATCACCACTTCCACGCGGTTCGCGTGGGCCAGCGCCTGTGCGACGAGCAGCGAGTTGGTGACGACCGTGAGTCCGGGCACCCGGGCGAGCCGGCGGGCCAGCTCCTGGGTGGTGGTGCCGGCGCCGACGACCACGGCCTCGCCTTCTTCGACGAGTCCGGCCGCGACATCGGCGATGGCGGTCTTCTCCGCCGTCGCGAGATGGGACTTTTGCGGAAAGCCGGATTCACGCGTGAAACCGCCCGGCAGTACCGCACCGCCGTGCCGGCGGTCGAGGAGTCCTTCTGCCTCCAGTGCCCGCACGTCCCGCCGTACGGTCACTTCGGAGGTCTGGACGACGCGGGCGAGCTCCCGGAGCGATACCGCTCCGTTGGCCCGCACCATTTCGAGGATCAATTGGCGACGTTCTGCAGCGAACACGAAACTGACAGTAACCCCAACGACCATCTGCTTTCAGCTCTTTGCGCCGGAATTCCGAAGTTGTCCATACCGTAGGGCAACTAGTGGTATACGCGGTCGGCCCGCCGCGCACCTGCTCCGCGGCGGGCCGGCCACCCACTCCAAAGCCCTTGCGCACAAGGGCCGTTATCGGTATTTACACCTCGCCCGAGGCCTTGCGCGTGTGCAGCTGGCGGGCGACCTCGGCGATCGAACCGGACAACGAGGGGTACACGGTGAACGCGTTTGCGATCTGCTCGACCGTCAAGTTGTTGTCCACGGCGATCGAGATGGGGTGGATGAGCTCGCTCGCGCGCGGGGAGACGACCACGCCGCCCACCACGATGCCGGTGCCCGGGCGGCAGAACAGCTTCACGAAGCCGTCCCGGATGCCCTGCATCTTGGCGCGCGGGTTGCGCAGCAGCGGGAGTTTCACGCAGCGGGCGTCGATCTTGCCGGAGTCCACGTCGGCCTGGGTGTAGCCGACGGTGGCGATCTCGGGGTCGGTGAAGACGTTGGAGGAGACCGTCTTCAGGTTCAGCGGGGCCACCGCGTCGCCGAGGAAGTGGTACATCGCGATGCGCCCCTGCATGGCGGCCACCGAGGCGAGGGCGAAGATCCCGGTCACGTCGCCGGCCGCGTACACGCCGGGCGAGGAGGTGCGCGAGACCTTGTCGGTCCAGATGTGACCGGACTCCTTGAGCTTGACCCCGGACTCCTCCAGGTTCATGTTGCTCGTGTTCGGGATCGCGCCGACCGCCATCAGGCAGTGCGTGCCGCTGATGACCCGGCCGTCGGAGAGGGTGACCTCGACCCGGTCGCCGACCCGCTTGGCCGACTCGGCGCGGGAGCGGCCGATGACGTTCATGCCGCGGCGCCGGAAGACGTCCTCCAGTACGGCGGCGGCGTCCGGGTCCTCGCCGGGCAGGACGCGGTCGCGGGAGGACACGAGGGTCACCCGGGAGCCGAGGGCCTGGTAGGCGCCGGCGAACTCGGCGCCGGTCACGCCGGAGCCGACCACGATGAGCTCCTCGGGGAGCTCTTCGAGGTCGTAGACCTGGGTCCAGTTCAGGATCCGCTCGCCGTCGGGCATCGCGTCGGGGATCTCGCGGGGGTGGCCGCCGGTCGCGATGAGCACGGCATCGGCGGTGAGGATCGTCTCGGAGCCGTCGGCCGCCGTGACGATGACGTCCCGCGTGCCGTCGATGCCCTGCGGGCCGCCGAGCTTGGCGCGGCCCCGTACGACGCGGGCACCGGCCCGGGTGACGGAGGCGGTGATGTCGTGCGACTGGGCGAGCGCCAGGCGCTTGACGCGCCGGTTCACCTTGCCGAGGTCCACGCCGACGACGCGCGCGGCCTGTTCGATGTGCGGGGTGTCGTCCGCGACGACGATCCCGAGCTCCTCGTACGACGAGTCGAAGGTCGTCATGACCTCTGCGGTCGCGATGAGAGTCTTGGAGGGCACGCAGTCGGTGAGCACCGACGCGCCGCCCAGACCGTCGCAGTCCACGACGGTCACCTCCGCGCCGAGCTGGGCCCCCACGAGGGCCGCCTCATACCCGCCGGGTCCGCCGCCGATGATCACGATCCGGGTCACGAAAACTCCGCCTCACGTCTACCCGGCCGGCTGCCGCCCCGGCCGGGGCTTCCGGGGGGTCTCCCCGGGGGATGCATTCCGTACGTCATTGTCCCGCACGCATCAAGGTGCTTCACGCCCGGTCCCACCATCCGGGACGCGGGGCCCTTGCGCGGCCGGGAGCGCTGCCGGGGCCGCCCCTCCCGTACCCTCGACCACATGTCGCTCTACGCCGCGTACGCCGGCAACCTCGACCCGCGGCTGATGACGCGCCGCGCTCCGCATTCGCCGCTGCGCGGCACGGGCTGGATCAACGACTGGCGGCTGACCTTCGGCGGCGAGCAGATGGGCTGGGAGGGCGCGCTGGCAACGATCGTCGAAGCTCCGCGCCACCAGGTCTTCGTCGCGCTGTACGACGTGGCCCCGCTCGACGAGGACTCCATGGACCGCTGGGAGGGCGTCGGGCTCGACATCTACCGCCGCATGCGGGTGCGCGTGCACACGCTGGACGGCGAGGAAGCGGCCTGGGTGTACGTGCTCAACGGCTACGAGGGCGGCCTGCCCTCCGCCCGCTACCTGGGCGAACTCGCCGACGCGGCCGAATCCGCGGGTGCCCCGCACGACTACGTGATGGAACTGCGCAAGCGCCCCTGCTGAGCCGGGGCCGCCGGATCCCCCGTACGCCCGCCCGGGACAATTGGTCGGAAACGACAAAGCAACGATCCGAATACCGTGAGCGGCGCCATCTACGCGCGTAGGCGAAGAGCGGCTACGCTCTTCTGCGTGAACGCATCTGTTACCGACCCCTTCGCCGCCGCCGACGCCGCCGCCGCCCGCCTGCGCGAGCTGACCGGCGCCGAGACCCACGACGTCGCCCTCGTGATGGGCTCCGGCTGGGCCCCCGCCGCGGAGGCTCTCGGCGCACCCGAGGCCGAGTTCCCGGTCACCGAGCTGCCCGGCTTCCCGCCCCCCGCCGTCGAGGGCCACGGCGGCAAGATCCGCTCGTACAAGATCGGCGACAAGCGCGCGCTGCTCTTCCTCGGCCGGACCCACTACTACGAGGGCCGCGGCGTCGCCGCCGTCGCCCACGGCGTGCGCACGGCCGTCGCCGCCGGCTGCAAGACCATCGTCCTGACCAACGGCTGCGGCGGCCTGCGCGAGGGCATGAAGCCCGGCCAGCCGGTCCTGATCAGCGACCACCTCAACCTGACGGCCACCTCGCCGATCGTCGGCGCGAACTTCGTGGACCTGACCGACCTGTACTCGCCGCGCCTGCGCGCGATGTGCAAGGAGATCGACGAGACCCTCGAAGAGGGCGTCTACGTGCAGTTCCCCGGCCCGCACTACGAGACCCCGGCCGAGATCAACATGATCCGCGTCATGGGCGCCGACCTGGTCGGCATGTCCACCGTGCTGGAGGCCATCGCAGCCCGCGAGGCCGGCGCCGAGGTGCTCGGGATCTCGCTGGTCACCAACCTGGCGGCCGGCCTCTCCGGCGAGCCGCTGAACCACGAAGAGGTGCTCCAGGCCGGCCGCGACTCGGCCGCGCGCATGGGCACGCTGCTGACCCAGGTCCTCGCCCGGATCTGAACGACGCACCGGGCGACCGGGCAACGGGGACGCCCGCAGGACCGGACGACCGACGGTACGAACGGTACGAGAGGTAAGGCGGAAGTAGTGCAGGACGATCTGATCGCGCGGGCCCGGGCCTGGCTGGCCGAGGACCCGGACCCGGAGACGGCCGGGGAGCTCGCGAAGCTCATCGAAGCCGGGGACACGGCCGAGCTCGCGGACCGCTTCTCCGGCATGCTGCAGTTCGGCACCGCCGGACTCCGCGGCGAGCTGGGCGCGGGCCCGATGCGGATGAACCGCAACGTGGTGATCCGCGCCGCGGCGGGCCTCGCCGCCTACCTCAAGGCCCGGGGCCACGCCGGCGGCCTGGTCGTCGTCGGCTACGACGCGCGCTACAAGTCGGCCGACTTCGCCCGCGACACCGCCGCCGTGATGACCGGCGCCGGACTGCGCGCCGCCGTCCTGCCCCGCCCGCTGCCGACGCCCGTCCTCGCGTACGCCATAAGGCACCTGGGCGCCGTCGCGGGCGTCGAGGTGACCGCGAGCCACAACCCGCCCCGGGACAACGGCTACAAGGTCTACCTCGGCGACGGTTCGCAGATCGTCTCCCCGGCCGATGCGGAGATCGCCGCGCAGATCGACGCGATCGCCGCGCTGGCCGACGTACCGCGGGCCGAGGACGGCTGGCAGGACCTCGGCGACGAGGTCCTGGAGGCCTACCTGGCGCGCACGGACGCCGTCCTGACTCCCGGTTCCCCCCGGAGCGTGCGGACCGTCTACACCGCCATGCACGGCGTCGGCAAGGACGTCGTCCTGGCCGCCTTCGCCCGCGCCGGCTTCCCCGCCCCGGTCCTGGTGGCCGAGCAGGCGGAGCCGGACCCGGCCTTCCCGACGGTGGCCTTCCCCAACCCGGAGGAGCCGGGCGCGATGGACCTGTCCTTCGCGACGGCCGCCCGGGCGAATCCCGACATCATCATCGCGAACGACCCGGACGCCGACCGCTGCGCGGTGGCCGTCCCGGACGAGGCCTCGGCCGCCGGCTGGCGGATGCTGCGCGGCGACGAGGTCGGCGCGCTGCTCGCCGCCCACCTTGTGCACAAGGGGGCGCGGGGCGTCTTCGCCGAGTCCATCGTCTCCTCCTCCCTCCTCGGGCGGATCGCGGAGGCCGCGGGCGTCGGCTACGAGGAGACCCTGACGGGCTTCAAGTGGATCTCCCGCGTCGAGGGCCTGCGCTACGGGTACGAGGAGGCGCTCGGCTACTGCGTGGACCCCGAGGGCGTCCGCGACAAGGACGGCGTCACGGCCGCCCTGCTCGTCGCCGAGCTGGCCTCCGAGCTCAAGGAGCAGGGCCGGACCCTGACCGACCTGCTCGACGACCTGGCCATGGAGCACGGTCTGCACGCCACCGACCAGCTGTCGGTCCGGGTGGAGGACCTGTCGGTCATCGCCTCGGCGATGGCGGCGCTGCGCGCGGAGCCCCCGGCCTCGCTGGCGGGCCTGCGGGTCACCTCGGCGGAGGACCTCAACCGGGGCACCGCGACCCTGCCGCCCACGGACGGGCTGCGCTACTACCTGGAGGGCGACTACAAGGCCCGGGTGATCGTCCGCCCGTCCGGCACGGAGCCCAAGCTGAAGTGCTACCTGGAGGTCGTGGTCCCGGTGGCGGAAGCCTCGGACCTGCTCCCGGCCCGCGCCCGCGGCCAGGAAGTCCTCGACGCGATCAAGAAGGACCTGGCGGCCGCGGCCGGCATCTGATCCTTCGCGCGCCAGGCATGCGACGGCCCCCCGAGCCCAGGCTCGGGGGGCCGTCCGCGCAGGGCGTCAGGAAGCCGACGGACTCGGCGCCGGGCTCGCCGTCGGCCGGACCACGTCGCCCAGGGTCGCGACCGACTCCGGACGGGAGCGGACGGCGTCCGTGCACTCCCAGGCCCGCGGCGGATCCGCGTCGGGACCGCCGAGCACCACCGGGCCCGCCCCCGCCGACACCGCGTCGCTCTCCGCGAGCGTGCACACCAGCTGCGACAGGGCCACCGGAGGCAGGTCCTCGGGCTTGCGGCTCAGCCGTACCGTGCCGGCCGGATCCCCCGGCCGGGGCGCCGAAGCCGTCAGCGTGGCCGGGACCTCCGACGTGAAGCCGGCCTCCCGCTCCTCCTCCGACGGCTCGCGCTGGAGCGCCTCCAGCAGGGCCTGGGTCACGGACACCGCCGCGTCCCGCGCGGGCTGCTTCTCCGGCACCGGCACCATCTTCTGGACGCCCACCAGCTGCGCCCCGCAGACCAGTTCCACCGTGGCCCGGATGCCGTGCACCCCGCCCGTTCCGGCGGCCGTGCCGGTCGGGGTCTTGCACGAGACCCGCGAGGGGGCCGCGCCCACGTCCACCGGCACGGTGGTCGCCCGGATCCCGCAGCCCGCCAGGAGGCCCAGGGACACCAGGCCCAGGGCCGCGGCGGCCGTTCTACGCCTCGTCGTCGTCACCGGCGATCACCTTCCCCACGTCCACCGGCAGCCGCAGCGTGAACAGCGCGCCGCCCTCCGCCCCGTTCTCCGCGGTGATGTCGCCGCCGTGGATGTGCGCGTTCTCCATCGCGATGGACAGGCCCAGCCCGCTGCCGTCGGACTTCGGCCGCGAAGCGCTCGCCTTGTAGAACCGGTCGAAGACGTGCGGCAGTACGGCCTCGGGGATGCCCGGCCCGTTGTCCCGTACGGCGATGACCAGCCAGTCCCCCTCCACCCGGATGGATACCCGGACCGGCGATCCGCCGTGCTTGAGGGCGTTGCCGATCAGGTTGGCCAGGATCACGTCGAGCCGGCGCGGGTCGAGCCGCGCCACGATCCCGCGCTCCGCGTCGAGTTCGACCGCGTCCAGCCACGCCCGCGTGTCGATGCACGCCGTCACCTGGTCGGCGACGTCCACGTCGTCCAGCACCAGCCGCGCCGTTCCCGCGTCGAAGCGGGTGACCTCCATGAGGTTCTCCACGAGGTCGTTCAGCCGCCTGGTCTCGCTCACGACCAGGCCCACCGCCGGTGCGATCATCGGGTCCAGGAACTCGACCTCGTCCTCCAGCACCTCGGCGACCGCCGTCAACGCCGTGAGCGGCGTGCGCAGTTCGTGGGACATGTCCGCGACGAACCGCCGGCTGGACTCCTCCCGCGCGCTCATGTCGGCGACCTTCTTCTCCAGCGCCTCCGCCGTCTTGTTGAAGGTGTGCGCCAGGTCGGCGAGTTCGTCCGTCCCCGACACCTCCAGCCGGTGGTCCAGCTCCCCTTCGCCGAGCCGCCGCGCCGCGTCGCCGAGCCGCTGCACGGGCCGCAGCACCGTACGGGCCGCGGCCTGCGCGAGCAGCGCCGAGCCGAGCAGCGCGAGCCCGGTGGCGATGGTCAGCGACCAGGCCAGGGCGTTGAGGTCGTCGCGCTCCTGGGCGAGGGACTTGTACATGTAGCCGGTCGGGCCGCCGCCCACGATCCGGGTGCCGCCGACCAGGTAGGGGTTCCCGTCCGGCTTCGTCCGCTGCCAGTACACGTGGTACGCGGCGTCGTCGGCCGAGGTGGTCTTCTGCCGGTCGTCCACGGCGTGCTGGAGCGACTTGGGTACGTCGTCCAGGGAGAAGGCGTCGGGACCGGCCGAACCGGACACCTTGCGGCCGCCCTTCTCGTCCACCAGCAGCACGCTGTAGCCGGGGCTGCTGCCCGCCATCATCTCGGCGGTGTGCTGCAGCTCCTCCTGCGTCGGGTCGGCGGGCAGTGCCGCGGCCCGGTTCTGCATCTCCTGCCGGAAGTCGCCGAGGGCGGCGTCCTGGGTCCGGGTCAGGACGGCCTCGCGATTGAGCCAGTACGCGATCCCGGAGGCGGACACGGCGGCCGTCAGCGCGACCAGTGCGAACACGACGAGGAGCCGCAGCCGCAGGCTGGTCCAGCGCCGGCCCGCGAACAGGGCTCTGATCACTGCGGGGAGTCCAGTCGGTAGCCGACGCCCCGCACGGTACGGATCAGGGTGGGCGAGGAGGGCACTTCCTCGACCTTGGCGCGCAGCCGCTGTACGCAGGCGTCGACGAGGCGCGAGTCGCCGAGGTAGTCGTGCTCCCACACCAGGCGCAGCAGCTGCTGGCGGGAGAGCGCCTGGCCGGGCCGGCGGCTGAGCTCCAGGAGCAGCCGCAGCTCGGTCGGGGTGAGCTGGAGGTCCTCGCCGTTCTTGGTCACCGTCATGGCGTTGCGGTCGATGACCAGCGAGCCGAAGACGGCGGAATCGGTGGCCTCGCGTTCACCGCGGCGCAGCACGGCCCGGATGCGGGCGTCGAGCACCCGCCCCTGGACGGGCTTGACGACGTAGTCGTCGGCTCCCGACTCCAGGCCGACGACCACGTCGATGTCGTCGTTGCGCGCGGTGAGCAGGATGATCGGCAGCTGGTCGGTGCGCCGGACGCGCCGGCACACCTCGAAGCCGTCGATGCCGGGCAGCATGACGTCGAGCACGATCAGATCGGGCCGCTGCTCGCGCAGCAGTTTGAGGCCGTCCTCGCCCGTCGCCGCGGTGGCCACACGGTGGCCCTGGCGAGTCAGGGAGAGTTCGAGGGCCGTGCGGATGGCGTCGTCGTCCTCGATGAGCAACAGGAAAGGCACGGGCTCATTCTGTCCCATCGCCCCTCGGGACTTCGACCGCCCTGCGCCTTCAATCCGAACACGACTCCCCCGGGTCCCTGTGACAGGCCTGTGACAGTCGGCGGACACCCCGGTTATCTCGGGCGGGCAGTCTTCTTGGCAACGGACCAGACAGACTCCACGACGGGGGGCGCGAGATGAACACGCTGCACAGCATCAACACCAGCGCGGTTGTCACGCGGCTGCACGATGTGAACCGCCGCACGGCAATCCGTACGGCGACGGCCCCTTCCCGGCGGCCGGCGCACGTGGTGGCCATCGACGCGAAGACCTACGAGCGCCCCTCCGTCCCCGCCCAGCGCACGCCGGGCTCCGCGGACGTCCCGGACTCCTCCAACGAGGCCGAGTTCACGGCGTACGTCCAGGAGCGGCGGGCCGCCCTCTACGCGACGGCCTTCCACCTGACCGGTGACCGCTACGAGGCCGAGGACCTGCTGCAGACCGCGCTGTTCTCCACGTACCGCGCCTGGGACCGCATCAGCGACAAGGCCGCCGTCGGCGGGTACCTGCGCCGCACGATGACGAACCTGCACATCAGCGCCTGGCGCCGGCGCAAGCTCAACGAGTACCCGACCGAAGAACTGCCGGAGACGGCCTCGGACACGGACGCCATGGGCGGTACGGAGCTGCGCGCCGTGCTGTGGCAGGCGCTCACCCGCATCCCGGAGCCGCAGCGCACGATGCTGGTGCTCCGCTACTACGAGGGCCGCACGGACCCGGAGATCGCCGAGATCCTCGGCATCAGCGTCGGCACGGTGAAGTCGAGCATCTGGCGCTCCCTGCGCCGCATGCGCGAGGACGAGGCCCTGAGCTTCGGCCGCGACGAGGCGGAGTCCTTCGAGGACCTGGTCGCGTAAGGCGGCCTCCACCAGACCAAAGGGCCAGGGGGCCCGTCCTGCGGGGGTGGGACGGGGGCCACGGGGGCAAAGGGCGGGACCGAACGGACGGGGGTCCGTACGGTCCCGCCCTTTGGCGTGGGGCCGCATCAGCCACATCCAGCCTCGCCGGCGTTTGAGGCGCGGGCTCTGGGGCGGAGCCCCGGGGAACGGTGGAAGGGCGGGTAGGGGACGAGCCCCGCAGGGCCCGCCCGGCTCCGGCTCCGGCTCCGGCTCCGGCTCCGGCTCCGGCTCCGGCAGGCGACGGCTACACGGACACCGGAGCCCGGTGCCGCCCGGCCGCGGCGGCGGCAAGCCGCCCGAGCGCCTCGTCACGAGCGCACGCGTGAGCGCCCAGCGCGGTGTGCCGCGCCACGATCCCCCGCTCGGCCCGCATCAGCCGCCACCCCCGCCGCAAGAGCATCGGCACGGACTTGCGCCCCTCGCGCAGATCACGGGCGAGGCGCCGCCGGAAGGTGGTGCTGGGCCGCCCGCGCAGACAGATCGCGTCCGCCAGCAGCCCCAGCTCCTGGCACCGCATGACGACGTCCGCCGCGAAGATCCCCTCGGCGATGAACAGCGGGGTGCGCCCGATGTCCAGCGACTCCGTACCGGTCCGCGAGGAGGTCGCGATGTCGTAGACGGGGACTTCGGTCCGCCCGGCCGCGCACAGCGCGGCGATCGCGGCCACGGCCGCTTCCGCGTCCCAGGACAGCGGGGAGTCCCAGTCGATGTCGGCGCTGCCCTCGACGCACGGGAGGGTCGGGTCGTCGCCGTCCTTGTAGAAGTCGTCGAGGCGCAGGACGGGCAGCCCGGAACGGGCCGCCAGCGAGGACTTGCCGGAGCCCGAGGGCCCGGTCAGCAGGACGACACGCGTAGGCAAAGGAGAGGAACAGCTCACGGAACAACAGTTTGACTCCTCCCCCTCCCAAAGACAAAAGGCGGGGGATTCCCGGCTCACGCAGCCTGGCGGCCCGGCGGGCCGGCAGGTCTTCCACGATCAGCGCCGGCCGGGTCGAGACCTGCCCGGACGAGCATCACATGTGCGGAGTTCTTGTCTCGGGGAGAGACGGCTCCACACCCGGTGCACGTGTACGTGCGTTCCGACAGCGGCAGTGCGTGCTTGGCTCTCGCTCCGCACCGTCCGCAGTCCATGGTGGTGTGCGACGGGTGCACCAGGTAGAGGAGGCGCTGGTGCTTGCGCGCCATGTTGATCAGCTCGTGCTTGGTGGCGGAGATCGCCGCGTCGGCTGCTTTCCGCGCCATGGTGGATTTGGCGAGGAACTTGGGCCTGAAATCCTCCACGGCGAGAGCGTCGTGGTCGCGGACCACGGCCTTGGCCCACTTGCGGGCGGTGTCCTGGCGTTGCCGGGCTACCTTCTTGTGGAGTTTCGCGGTCAGCTTCTTCGCCGCACGGTAGCCCCTCGACCCGGTTGTCCCTTCGCCGGTTTCCGGCGGGCCATCATCCGCTGATAGCGGGCGAGCCCGGCGGCGGCTTTCTTGCCATGCCCGGCGTGGGAGAGGTCGTGGGCGTCGCTGGTGGTGGTCGCAGTCTCCTTCACGCCCCAATCGATCCCGATCACCGCCCCCGTCGCGGGCAGCGGGTGAGCTACGGCCGGGACGACGAACGAGGCGTACCAGTGCCCAAGACCATCGCGGAAGACACGCACCGACGACGGGTCCGCCGGGAGATCACGGGACCACACCACGGTCAGTGTGATGCCGCCGGCGAGATGGAGCCGGCCGTCCCTGATGCGGAACCCGCGGCGGGTGTAGTTGAGGGTCGGGTCGGCCGCATGCTTCTTCTTGTACGTGGGCATCCCGGCCCGCTGCCGCATCGGCAAGCCGGCCTTGATATCCCTCAGGGCTTTGGCCCGGGACTTCCCGAAATCGCGTATCAGTTGCTGCTGCGGAACACTGCTGCCGATACTCAACCAGGTGTTGTGGCTGCGTACCTCGGTCAGCATCCTGTCCAGCCGGGCGGGGCCGCATTTCTCGCCCTCGACGTGGCCCTTCTTCGACCGGGCCGTGCATTCGTTCCAAACCCATCTGCACCGCGCCCACTCACCCGACAGCTTGGCGAGGGCGGTCGACGACACGCGGAGCCGGAAGGTGAACCGGGCGTACCCGAGCTCCTCGGCTTCGGTCGTTGTCGTCATGCCTGGAAAGTAACGTCATGGTGCGTCGCCTTCCTGCGATGCCCCGGGGATAACCTCGAACGGGTGATGGCACCCAGGTCCGGATACCGGTGAACCATCCCGTCTCGCTACGCTGCGTGCGCGCACGACCACTTACCCACACGAGCCCACAGGCGGGAACCCATGGCACGTCACGCAGCCCCCAAAGTCCCCCACCCCAAGGCGCTGCGCAGCGCGGGCCTGAGCCTCTCGATGGCCGGTGCGGCCCTCGCGATGGCCGCCGGCGGCGCCCAGGCGGGCGAGCTCGATGTTCCGGCGGCCCTCGCGGGGGTCTCCAACCCGATCTCGAACCTCAAGGTGAACCCCCTGGCCCACACCGGCGTGGATCCCCTCGACAACGGCGTCGCCACCCAGGTCGCGGATTTCCCCTCCGTCGGCACCGGCATGGTGACGGGCATCCTGACCCAGGGGCCGTCGGTCGGTGAGCTGCCCACCGCCGCGGCATCGTCCCTGCTGGGCCCCCTGGCGGGCGGCAAGTAGCTCCCGTAGGGCATGAAGAGGCCCCGGCGGCGCGGGGGACGCTGCCGGGGCCCGTCTTCGGGGGTGGGCCTCTAGTAGGAGGACCCGCCCGCGCCCAGCGACCCGGTCGGGTGCCAGACGGTCTTGGTCTCCAGGAACGCCGTCATGCGCGTCGTGCCCGGGTCCGCGCTCCAGTCGTCCACAGGCTGTGGACGCAGGACGCGCTTGAGGTTGTCCGCGGCCGCGATCTCCAGCTCCTTGGCCAGCGCCTCGTCGGCGCCCGCCAGGTCGATCGCGTTGACGTCCTGGTGGGACGCCAGGTGCGGGCCCATCTCGGCCGCCTTGCCGGACAGGATGTTGACCACGCCGCCGGGGAGGTCGGAGGTGGCCAGCACCTCGCCGAGGGAGAGCGCGGGCAGCGGGGCCTTCTCCGAGGCGATCACGACGGCGGTGTTGCCCGTGGCGATCACCGGGGCGATCACGGAGACCAGTCCGAGGAAGGACGAGTCCTGCGGGGCGACGACCGTGACCACACCGGTCGGCTCGGGGGTGGAGAGGTTGAAGTACGGGCCCGCGACCGGGTTGGCCCCGCCCACGATCTGGCCGATCTTGTCGGTCCAGCCCGCGTACCAGACCCAGCGGTCGATCGCCGCGTCGACGACGGCCGCGGCCTTCGTCTTGGACAGGCCCTCGGCCTCGCCGACCTCGCGGACGAACTGCTCGCGGCGGCCCTCCAGCATCTCGGCGACGCGGTAGAGGATCTGGCCGCGGTTGTACGCGGTGGCGCCCGACCAGCCGCCGAAGGCCTTGCGGGCGGCGACGACCGCGTCACGGGCGTCCTTGCGGGAGGACAGCGGGGCGTTGGCCAGCCACTTGCCCTTCGAGTCAGTCACCTCGTACACCCGGCCGCTCTCGGAGCGGGGGAACTTGCCCCCGACGTACAGCTTGTAGGTCTTGAAGACGCTCAGACGCGCCTGCGTCGACGACTCAGACATCGAGGTACCCCTCCAGGCCGTGGCGGCCGCCTTCGCGCCCGAAGCCCGACTCCTTGTAGCCGCCGAACGGCGAGGTCGGGTCGAACTTGTTGAACGTGTTGGCCCACACGACACCCGCGCGGAGCTTGTTGGCGACCGCGAGGATGCGGCTGCCCTTCTCCGTCCAGATGCCGGCGGACAGGCCGTACTGGCTGTTGTTGGCCTTGGCGACGGCCTCGTCGGGCGTACGGAAGGTCAGCACGGACAGCACCGGGCCGAAGATCTCGTCGCGGGCGACGGTGTGCGACTGGGAGACGTTCGTGAAGAGCGTCGGGGCGAACCAGTAGCCGGCGTTCGGCAGTTCGCACGGCGCCGACCAGCGCTCGGCGCCCTCGGCCTCGCCGGTGTCCGCGAGGGCGGTGATCCGGGCGAGCTGCTCGGCGGAGTTGATCGCGCCGATGTCGGTGTTCTTGTCGAGCGGGTCGCCCAGGCGCAGCGTGGTCAGCCGGCGCTTGAGCGAGTCGATCAGCTCGTCGTGGATCGACTCCTGGACCAGGAGGCGCGAGCCCGCGCAGCAGACCTGGCCCTGGTTGAAGAAGATGCCGCTGACGATGCCCTCGACGGCCTGGTCGATGGGTGCGTCGTCGAAGACGATGTTGGCGCCCTTGCCGCCCAGCTCCAGGGTGACCTTCTTGGAGGTGCCGGCGACCTGGCGCGCGATGGCCTTGCCGACGGCGGTGGAGCCGGTGAAGGCGACCTTGTTCACGTCGGGGTGCTCGACGAGGGCCGCGCCCGCGTCCCCGTACCCGGTGAGGATGTTGACGACGCCCTTGGGCAGGCCCGCCTGGCGGCAGATGTCCGCGAAGAAGAGCGCCGAGAGCGGGGTCGTCTGGGCCGGCTTGAGCACGACCGTGTTGCCGGTGGCGAGCGCCGGGGCGATCTTCCACGCGAGCATCATCAGCGGGAAGTTCCACGGGATGACCTGGCCGGCCACGCCGAGCGGGCGCGGGTTGGCGCCGTAGCCCGCGTGGTCGAGCTTGTCGGCCCAGCCCGCGTAGTAGAAGAAGTGCGCGGCGACGAGCGGGAGGTCCGCGTCGCGGGTCTCCCGGATCGGCTTGCCGTTGTCGAGGGTCTCCAGGACGGCCAGCTCGCGGCTGCGCTCCTGGATGATCCGGGCGATGCGGAAGAGGTACTTGGCGCGCTCGGAGCCGGGCAGCGCGGACCACTTCTCGAAGGCCTTGCGGGCGGCCTTCACTGCGCGGTCCACATCGGCGGCGCCGGCCTGCGCGATCTCCGCGAGGACCTCTTCGGAGGCCGGGGAGACGGTCTTGAAGACCTTGCCGTCCGCCGCGTCGGTGAACTCGCCGTCGATGAACAGCCCGTAGGAGGGCGCGATGTCGACGACGGAGCGGGACTCGGGGGCGGGTGCGTACTGGAATGCGGAAGCCATGGTGATCAGTCCACCGTCACGTAGTCGGGACCGGAGTACCGGCCGGTGCTCAGCTTCTGGCGCTGCATCAACAGGTCGTTGAGCAGGCTGGAGGCTCCGAAACGGAACCAGTGGTTGGACAGCCAGTCCTCGCCCACGGTCTCGTTGACCAGGACCAGGAACTTGATCGCGTCCTTGGTGGTCCGGATGCCGCCGGCCGGCTTCACGCCGATCTGGATTCCAGTCTGCGCCTTGAAGTCGCGGACGGCTTCGAGCATGAGGAGCGTGTTCGCGGGCGTCGCGTTGACCCCGACCTTGCCGGTGGACGTCTTGATGAAGTCGGCCCCGGCCATCATGCCGATCCAGGAGGCGCGGCGGATGTTGTCGTACGTGGACAGCTCGCCGGTCTCGAAGATCACCTTGAGCCGGGCCGCGCTGCCGTCGGGGCGGACGCAGGCTTCCTTGACGGAGCGGATCAGCTCGTAGGTGTCGAGGTAGCGGCCGGCGAGGAAGGCGCCACGGTCGATGACCATGTCGATCTCGTCGGCGCCGGCGGCCACGGCGTCGGCCGTGTCGGCGAGCTTGACGGGCAGGGCCGCGCGGCCGGCCGGGAAGGCGGTGGCGACGGAGGCGACCTTGACGTCGGCGCCGTTCAGGGCGGCCTTGGCGGTGGCCACCATGTCGGGGTACACGCAGACGGCGGCCGTCATGGGCGTGGTGCGGTCGGTCGGATCGGGGTTGGCTGCCTTGGCGGAGAGCGCCCGGACCTTGCCCGGGGTATCCGCGCCTTCCAGCGTCGTCAGGTCGATCATCGAGATGGCGAGGTCGATGGCGTACGCCTTGGCCGTCGTCTTGATCGAGCGGGTGCCGAGGGAGGCCGCGCGGGCCTCCAGGCCGACAGCGTCGACGCCGGGCAGCCCGTGCAGGAAGCGGCGCAGCGCACTGTCGGACGTCGTCACGTCAGCGAATGCGGTGAGGGTGGTGGGCATGGTCACCACATGAGCATATCTACGCGCGTAGCGGCCTGTCACCCCCCTCTGCCGATTCGAGGGCATCAGCGACGGAATCGACACGTCCGTTCCGACACGCGTTCGGCCGTTACGTGCCCATTACGGGAGGCGGATCCTCCGACCGCACAAGATCCATAGATTCGTCATCAGCAGCCCGCCACTCCTGACCCGGCCGAAAAGACCGAACAGACCCGACGCGGCATGCGGCTCTCCTCCACCGTCCGTCCCTTTTCGCGCCGCTCGCGCGCCCGCGCCGACCGCGCTCCAGGAGTCGTTATGCGTACATCCGTGCCCCTCGTCCTGCGTACCTCGACCGTCACCGCCGCCCTCGCGGGCTCGATGCTCATACCGGCCGCCGCCGGCGCCGCCTTCGCCGCGCCGGTCACCGCCGCCCCGCAGGCAGCCGCGGCAGCGGCCCCGGCCGCCGCCACTGCCTCCGACAACAGCCGCTACGAGGGCAAGGCCGTGTACATCGGCGAGGGCCTGGTCGCGGTGCTGCGCAACGAGGTGGAGGGGCCCGAGGCCTGGATCCGCAGCGTCGGGACCGGCTGGAAGCCCGGCGACAACTACATGTTCCGGGTCGTGACGATGCTCGACCGGAGCGGCCCCGCGGACAAGGCCGAAGGCCTGTCGCTCGAACTGACCAAGGCCGCCAGTGCCCACCCCGTGCTCGTGGTCACCGCCAAGGACGGGAGCACCAAGTCCTACCCCCTGCCCGCCGGGCAGGCCAGCACGGACTGCCGGGTCGGGCCGGTCGGACAGCCGCTGGGCGCGGGCGAGCGGGCCGAGCTGTACCTCACCGAGAAGGGCCCGAGGGTCGTCCTCTTCCACTCCGGCGACGGGCGCGGCTGGACCACTCTGGACCGCACCACCCCCTCGCTGCCCGCCTCGGCGGGCATCATCGCCAGGATCCTGAACCCCAGCAGCGCCACGCCGGTCCTCGAATGGAAGACCCAGGGCGGTGGCACCCCGTTCGGCCGGGCCGCGTTCCCCGCGTTCCCCAAGGGGTGCAAGACCAGCTACGTGTTCACCAAGGCGGCGCCCACCACCCCGGCGAAGCCGCAGCCCAAGCCGCAGACGGTCGTCGTCCCGAAGGGGCCGGTCGCCGCGGGCACCGAACCGGGTACGGAGGCCGGCAGCGGCGCGCCCGCTCCGGTCGCAGTCGCCGGTGTCGGAGTGCTCTCCGCGGCCGCCCTGCTCGGTGCCGCCTTCGCGGTCCGTGCCCGCAGGGCCCGCTCCCGCGGCTGATCACCACCGCGGCGCGCGGACCCGCGCCCTGCGCCGCCCGTCCGGCGGGCCGCCTTCGTGGCGGCCCGCCGGAGGGCGTTCCCGCGCTGGTCACACAGGTGTTCGCTGTTACGCAGCCATGACAGGACGACCATGCTCCGGTCGCCCGTGATCCGTAGATTTCTCCTCAGCAGCCCCGCAGACCTGGCCGGCCGAAACCCCGGCAGCGACACCGCGGCATGCGGCTCTCCACCCGATCCCGGACAATGCTCGCAGGAGTCGTTATGCGTACCGCCCTCCGTACCTCGATCGTCACCGCCGCCCTCGCCGGAGCGCTCCTCGCGCCCGCCGCGACGGCCCTTGCCACGCCCGCCCGGGCCGCGGCCCCGGTGACGGCCGTGGCTGCCGCGGTATCGGCGGACCCCTCCGGCAACGACCGCTACGACGGCGAGATCGTCGACCTGGGCAAGGGCAGGATCGCGGTGCTGCGCAACAAGTCCGAGGGCCCCGAGGTCTGGATCCGCGCCGTCTCCCCCGACTGGAAGCCCGGCGACGGCTGGGCCGGCCGCGTCCTCGCCAAGCTCGACCTCACCCACCCCCTCGCCGTACTCGACGGGGTCCGGTACAGGCTCACCGACCACGGTGAGGGCTTCGACGTCCGCGTACTCGGCGAGGGTGCCTCGACCTTCCGGCAGATGCCCGAGGCCGAGCGGGCCGCCAAGCCGGCCGCCGGGCCCGCGGCGAAGTCCTCCGCCAAGCCGGCCGCCAGGCCCGCGGAGCAGGCTGCCGCGCAGCCCGCCGTCGTCGCCAGGCCGCAGACCGCCGTCGTTCCCCAGGGGCCCGTCGCCGCGGGCGCCGACCTCGACGCACCCGGCGCGGCCGCCGGGACCGCGCAGGCCGCTGCCACGGACACCGACGACACCATCACCGCGGCCGCCGGCGCCGGCCTCCTCGCGATCCTCGCGGGGCTCGGCACCACCTTCGCGGTCCGCGCCCGCAAGGCCCGCACCCACGGCTGAACCACCCTTCCCCGAACCACTCGTTCCCGCTTCCGGCGGGCCGCCCCGCGGTGGCCCGCCGCGGGCCGTTCCCCGGAGCCGACCCCATGGATCACCGCCCGTCCCGCCGGCGCACGCTGCTCGCCGCCGCCCTGCTCGGCCCGCTGGCGCTGGCCGCCCTGACCGGGTGCGGCGGCGCCGCACCGGCCGCCACTCCGCCGCCGCACGTCGCCGAGACCTCGGCCGCTCCCGCGCCCGCCCCGTCGGCCCCGGCCGCGCCCGCCGCCGCCCTGCCCGCCTCGGCGCCGGTCCGCGTACGGATCGCCTCGGCCGGGGTGGACGCCTCGCCGGTGCTGGAGCTCGGGCTGGCCTCCGACGGCTCCGTCCAGGTGCCCTCCGTGGCGGACGGGGACAAGATCGGCTGGTACACCAAGGGGGTCACCCCCGGTGAGACCGGCCCGGCGGTGCTGATCGGCCACTTCGACACCGCGCGCGGCCCGGCCGTCCTGCGCAACGTCTCGCGGGTCCACACCGGCGACGAGATCCGGGTGAGCAGGGCGGACGGCACCGAAGCGGTCTTCCGGGTGCGCGAGCTGGAGCAGGTGGACAAGAAGCACTTCCCCACCGCGAAGGTCTACGGGGACACCCCGCGCCCCGAGCTGCGCGTGATCACCTGCGGCGGTGACATCACCGACGGTCACCGTCCCGACAACATCATCCTGTACGCCGATCTCGTGGGGTGAGACGGCTTGAGGCACAATCGGCCGCATGAGCAGCGATCAGCCCACCGAAGAGCCGGCGTACGAAGACCGGGTCTACCGCTCCCCGATGGCCACCGTCACCGGGGTGGTGCTGCTCGCGCTACTCGCCTGGCTGTGCGGGGACTCCGTGGTGCGGGGTTCCGGGAACGTCCCGTGGATCGCCCTCGCCGTGGCGCTGTGCGTGGTCCCGGTCATCGTCGCGTTCACGGTCCGTCCGGCCGTGTTCGCGAGCGCCGACCGGCTGCGCGTGCGCAACCCCTTCCGGACCATCGAGCTCCCCTGGGGCGCCGTCGACACCGTCCGGGCCCGGTTCTCCGCCGAGGTGCTGGCCGGGGGGGCGACGTACCAGCTGTGGTCCATCCCGGTCTCCCTGCGGGAGCGCAAGAAGGCCAACCGGCGGCAGGCGGGCCGGCTCGGCATGAACAACGGCCAGGGCAGGACCCCGGACGAGGAGGTCCGCCGCGCGGCCGCCGACCAGACCGTGGACGAACTGCGCGAACTGCACGAGCGCGGCGCCTCGCGGGCCGGTGCCCAGGGCCCGGTGAAGGTCTCCTGGTCGTACGAGATCATCGCCCCCGCCGTGGTCGGCGCGCTGATCCTGATTGTGCTGCTCGCCACGGGCTGACCGGCGGTTTCCCCGGAACCGCCGGGGCCGGAACCCGCGTCTCCACTGGCGTGCACCGTCTCAAGGACAAGCGTGTGAAGGGCAGCGGCAGCGCCGCCGTACAGCTGTGGATCCGGCTTCTCGCCGGGGTCCTGCTGGGCGCCCACCTCCTCCTCGTCGGCTGGCTGATGCTGCGCCCGCTGGACGTGCCCTGGGCGGCGGCCGCCAATCTGAGCCCGCTCGAGGGGATCAGGGAGGACCTCTCCCACGGGCCTCTCGAGGCCGCCCGCCGGATCGGCGGCGGGTTGGCGATGCTGGCCCCGCTCGGGGTGCTGCTGCCGCTTCTCAGCGGCCGTGTGGAGCTGTCGCCGCTGGCGACCTGGTCCTCGCTGGCCCGGACGGCGGCCGCGGGCGCGCTGGTCGCGGTCGGCATCGAGATGCTCCAGACCGCGGTACCGGGGCAGGTGGTCGACGTGGATTCGGTGCTGCTGAGCACCCTCGGCGTGATGCTCGCGCACCTGGCCGTCGTCCCGGCCCTGAGGGCCCGGCTGAGGCGTTCTCAGGGCCCGACCCCGAGAATTACCAGGGTCGGGCTCGGCCCTTGGACCGACGTTCTGTCCTCTGTTCAGCGGGAGTATTGAGGCATCGCGGGAAAGCGTCCCGCGGACCGCACAACGACCGAGGAGAGACCATGAGCGCCCTTGCCCGCCCCCGTGACGGACGATGGATCGGCGGAGTCTGTGCCGGTCTGGCGCGCCGCTTCGGAATATCCGCGAACACCATGCGGATCATCTTCGTCGTCTCGTGCCTGCTGCCCGGCCCGCAGTTCCTGCTGTACCTGGCGCTGTGGGTGCTCCTGCCGAACGAGAAGTCGGGCACGGCTTCCGCCGCCACCGGCTGGTAAGCGGCCGGAGCGGGAATTCAGCGCGCGGCGCGGACCTTCTGGAGCTGCTTGTCCGCGACCTCGTGCGGAACCTGGGGGGTCTGGTGGCCGCCCGTGACGTTGAGTGCCATGAGGCGCATGACGGTGTCGCCCTGGCGTACGACGATGAGGTGGACCTGGGCGGTGACCCCCTCGGCGGCCGCGGTCGTGGTCCAGCTGACGCTCTCGTCGCCGCCCGTCCGGTAGTCGGCCGCCTTCACGTCGCGGTAGGTGCCGCTCTGCTTCTCGACGGTGGCGGTGAAGCCGCCCGCGCAGGCGGCCACGGCGTCCTTCAGCCGGGCGATCAGCGTCTTGGCGTCGGATTCGGCGTAGGAGCTGACCGAGGCGGAGACGGCCAGGCCCAGCTGCTTCTGCGAGCCGATGCCCCGGTTGACGGTCTCGCGCGCCGCCGGGTCGGGCTTGTCGCCCATGATGTCGGCGAGCGGCTGGCAGGCCTTGCGGTCCGCCTGCGGCTGGCCGTCGGGGGCGTTCGGGTTCTTGCCGTTCGCGGAGATCTGGTAGCCCGCCAGGTCGCCCTGCTGCAGGGCGGAGCGCTCCAGTCGGCTGGAGGCCCGGCCGGGGCCGGTCGTGCCGCCCGTGTCACCGGCTCCGCCGGTGCCCGCGGAGCCGGGGGAACCCGCCGGGCCGGACGCGCCGGCCGAGCCCGCCGTCGCGGGCTGCCCGGGTGCGCTCGCGGAGCCCTTCGGGTCCGGATCCTTGGCGGAGGCGGGGGTGTTCGTGCTGCCGCAGCCCACCATCGCGGACAGCAGGGCGGGGAGCAGCACGGCCGTGGCCGTTCGTGCCTTCATGCGCATGATCGAACCTCATACCCAGGGTTTTGGCGGGCAGTTGGCGGTGATCCTGGCACATGCCGCGACGCGGCACACACCTGCTCGAAGAGGCGTGCGCCGCGTGGGCATGCGTACGAATCACGTACGGGTCGCGTACGAGTCGCGTACGAATCCGGCAGGGGATCCGGAGTGGATCAGGCGCCGAGGTTGTTGGTCGGCAGGCCGCCGAGCAGGCCGGTGACCGTGCCGAGCGCGGCGGCCGGGTCGGACGCCTCGGGGGCCTGCTGGCCGTCTTCGGGGCTCACGTGCTGCTGGCTGGTCGCGCCCTGGACGGCGCCCGTGACGGTGCCCAGTGCGTCACCGAGACCGACGGCGGGGACGGCGGCCGAGGCGGTTCCGGCGGCGACGGCGGCGAAGGCGGCACCGAGAGCGGCAACACCGAGGGTCTTGGCAGCTGACTGCTTCATGAAGAATCGTCCTTGCGACGGGGAAATGAGCGGCTCCGCAAACTAGTCACTTCAAACCCCCTCCCGCAAACATCATTAAATACGAGAAAGCGCCCGGGAATTGCTCCTCCCGGGCGCTTTCAGTCCGTCATGCCATGGCCTAGGCCGAGACAGAACCGCTGGTGGAAGCGGTTTGACGGAACAGCCATTCCGACTTCAGCTCCGCATAACCGGGCTTGATCACGTCGTTGATCATCGCCAGTCGTTCATCGAAAGGAATGAACGCGGACTTCATCGCATTGACCGTGAACCACTGCATGTCGTCGAGCGAGTACCCGAAGGTGTCGACCAGGTGCTCGAACTCGCGGCTCATGCTGGTGCCGCTCATCAGCCGGTTGTCGGTATTGACGGTCAGCCTGAAGTGCAGTTTCCGCAGCAGGCCGATCGGGTGCTCGGCGTAGGAGACCGCCGCGCCCGTCTGCAGGTTCGACGTCGGGCACATCTCCAGCGGGATCCGCTTGTCCCGGACGTAGGAGGCCAGGCGGCCCAGCGTCACGGAACCGTCGGCGGCGACCTCGATGTCATCGATGATCTTCACGCCATGGCCGAGCCGGTCGGCGCCGCACCACTGCAGGGCCTGCCAGATCGACGGCAGGCCGAAGGCCTCGCCCGCGTGGATCGTGAAGTGGTTGTTCTCGCGCTTGAGGTACTCGAAGGCGTCGAGGTGGCGGGTGGGAGGGAACCCGGCCTCGGCGCCGGCGATGTCGAAGCCGACGACGCCGTTGTCGCGGTAGCGGTTCGCCAGTTCCGCGATCTCCAGCGCGCGGGCCGCGTGCCGCATCGCGGTCAGCAGCGCACCGACGCGGATCCGGTGGCCGTTGGCCTTCGCGCGGCGCTCGCCCTCGCGGAAGCCCTCGTTGACCGTCTCGACGACCTCTTCGAGGGTCAGGCCGGCTTCCAGGTGCTGCTCGGGCGCGTAGCGGATCTCCGCGTAGACGACGCCGTCCTCGGCGAGGTCCTCGGCGCACTCGGCGGCCACCCGGAAGAGGGCCGCCTTCGTCTGCATGACCGCGCAGGTGTGGGCGAACGTCTCCAGGTAACGCGGGAGGGAGCCGGAGTCGGCGGCTTCCCGGAACCAGATGCCGAGCTTGTCGGCGTCGCTCTCGGGAAGGTTCTCGTAGCCGACCTCGCGGGCCAGCTCGATGATGGTCCCGGGGCGCAGGCCACCGTCGAGGTGGTCGTGCAGGAGCACCTTCGGGGAGCGGCGGATCTGATCCGGGGTGGGCAGGTTGAGGGTCTCGCTCGTCATCTGGGCACTCTAGCTCCTACGCGCGTAGAGCGGTGAGGCGGTGGACGCTGCCGATATGTAACAGTGACCGCGCGGACGGGTGGCGTACACCTCCGCGTCTGAGACTGTTCCGTCATGGCACAGCATGCGCCCCCGGCGCGCGGGGCCCGCCTGGGGCGGGCGGCCGGCGCGACCGGCTCGGTCTCAACGGTCAGTGGTGTGGTGCTCCTTCTCCCCGGAGCGTCCAGATTGTCCCCCGGTCCGGTGCGTCCGCTGGCGCGGGCCCTGGCCCGCGCGGGTGCGGCGGACGGGCTGGTCACGCACCAGGTCATCCACGGCGCGGGGACCCGGGAAGGGGACGCCGAGTGGGCCGCGGACGAGGTGGTCCGGCTGTACGGGGACGTACCGGTGTGCCTGGCCGGCTACGACGCGGGCGGCCGGGCGGCGCTCGCCGCGGCGGGCCACGGGGCCGTCAACTCCGTTCTGGCGCTGGCCCCTTCGCTCCCCCGGCAGTCGGACACCGACTCCCCCGAACCGGTGAAGCAGCTCTCGGGCCGCCGGGTCCTGATCGTGCACGGCACCAACGACGCCCGCAGCGACCCGGAGTTGTCCTACCGGCTGGCCACCCGGGCGAAGAAGGCGAACCGCACGACCTGCCGCTTCGAGGTGCACTCCGACGGGCACGGACTGCGCGAGCACCAGAGCGAAGTCGTGGCGCTCTCCGTGGACTTCGTCCTGGGTTCCGTGTTCTCGGGGCCGTACTCGCGACCGGTCACCGACGCACTGGCGGCTCCCCCGCCGCTGGGCCTGCGGATGCCGCTGGCCTCCGGCTACGGACGGTCCCTGCGCGGCTGAGGGCGTCGGTGGTCGCGCGGGGCCGCACGCGCCGGCCGCGCCGTCCCCTCCCGGTCGGATGACACGGGCGGGCCCGGCGCGACCACCTTGAGGCACACGCCCGCGCGAGGGCGCGTTGCCAGGACGGCGAAGCGCGGACTCAGGATGCCCGCGCCCTCCCCCGAGAACGCCGTGGTACCACTGTGCCGGTTCGGCCTATCCTCACGAAGATCGGAGGGCATCGTCTTGATGCCTTGCGGGAACACGAGGGGTTTACACATCGGCACAGTCCGGGACGAATATGTACATGCCATCGGATGAAACGGACCAACTGAGCTCCGTGGCCCGGCGTCTCTACGCCTTCGCGGCCGAGCGGCACGCCTTTTCCGAG
Organism: Streptomyces sp. NPDC051563; assembly: GCF_044454225.1. NCBI lineage: Bacteria > Bacillati > Actinomycetota > Actinomycetes > Kitasatosporales > Streptomycetaceae > Streptomyces > Streptomyces sp. NPDC051563. The sequence goes on along the minus strand of NZ_JBITDL010000002.1, from coordinate 287,284 downwards.
GCGGAGGCCGGCGAGGCGCTCGGCGAGTCCGTCGGGGCCGCCCTCGCCGAACTCGCGGCGGCCCACCTGATCCAGCCCCGCTCCCGTCCGGCCGCGGGCACGGGCGCGGGCACGAGCACAGGCACGGGCACAGCCGCGACCGCGGCCACGGCGACCGCCGCCCCCGCCGACTGCCCCGACGGGCCTGCGCGGGTGTGCTGGAGCGCCGTGTCCCCGCGGGCCGCGGTGGCCCGGACGCTGGCCCCGCTGGCGCTGCGGGTGCGCGAGACGCACGACGAGATGGACCGGCTGCGCGTCCGGCTGGAGGAGCTGCTCCCCGCGTACGAGGCGGGCACCGACCTGCGCGACCGGGGCGGGGCGAACGCCCTGGAGCTGGTCACCGACCCGGTGGCACTGCAGGACCTGATCGGGGAGCTCGTCGCCTCGGCCGGGTCCGAGGTGCTGACCTGCCACCCCGGCGGCGGGCGCAGCACGGCCACCCTGGAGGGGGCGGTGAACCGGGACGAGGCGATGCTCGCCCGGGGGGTGCGGATGCGCACCCTCTACCAGCACACCGCCCGCTACTCCCGCCCGACGGCCGCCTACGTGGAGCGGGTGGCCGCGCTCGGCTCGCAGGTCCGTACCGTCGGCGACGGGCTGATGCGGATGATCATCGTCGACCGGCACACCGGACTGATGGAGGTGCAGGATGACACCAAGGCGGCGCTGGTGGTCCGCGAGCCCAACGTCGTCCACTTCATGCTGCAGACCTTCGAGCGCACCTGGGCGGAGGCCGAGGCCTTCAGCACCACCGTCGGGCCGGACCAGGCCCGTTCGATCTCGGACGAGCTCCGTCAGACCATCGTGCGGCTCCTGGCGGAGGGACTGGAGGACAAGGTCATCGCCCGGCGCCTGGGCATGTCGGAGCGGACCTGCCAGCGCCACATCGCCGAGATCATGCGGGCGGTGGGGGCCAAGTCCCGGTTCCAGGCCGGGTTCCTGCTGTCGGCGGCCACGGCGGCCTCCGCCGTCTCCTCCGCGGCCCCGCTCACGCACCCTCCGGCTGGAGCTCCGGAATCAGCCGGCCCCGCCGGGACAGCAGGAACCGTTTGAACTCCGCGACCGGCGGGGTGTCCGGGTGCCCGTCGCGCCAGGCCACCCCGATCTCGCGGACCGCGCGCGGGGCGGTGACCGTCAGCTCGACGACCCCGGGCCGGGCCACCGCCGGCGGCGGCAGCAGCGCCACGCCGAGACCGGCGGCGACCAGCCCGCGCAGGGTCTCCGCCTCCTCGCCCTCGAAGGCGACCCGGGGCGTGAACCCGGCTTCCGCGCACAGGTCGTCGGTGATGCGGCGCAGCCCGTAGCCGGGCTCCAGGGTGACGAAGGTTTCCTCGGCGGCCTCCGCGAGGCGGATCCGCTTGCGCGTGGCGAGCCGGTGGTCGTCGGGGACCACCAGGCGCAGCCGCTGCTCGTCGAGCCGGCGGGCCACCAGGTCGGGGGCGTCGGGCAGCGGCGAGGTCAGGCAGAGGTCGAGCTCGCCGGCGCGCAGCTTCTCCAGCATGGCCTCCCCGTAGTTCTGGACCAGGGAGAAGCGCACGCCGGGGTGGTCGGCCCGGAAGGCCCGGATCAGGCCGGGCACGGTCTCGGATCCCAGGGTGTGCAGGAAGCCGAAGGCGACCTTGCCGAAGGACGGGTCGGCGTCCTGCTGCACGGAACCGGCGGCGCGGGCGATCTCGGCCAGTGAGCGTTCCGCCGAGGCGAGGAAGGTGCGGCCCGCGGTGGTGAGCGCGACCGTACGGCCCTTGCGGGCGAACAGCGTGACGCCCAGGTCCTGTTCGAGGCGGACCATGGCCCGCGACAGGGTGGACTGCGGGACGCCCAGCTCCTGGGCGGCGCGGGTGACGTGCTCGTGCCGGGCGACGGCGGCGAAGTAGGCGAGGCGCGGGGCCAGCGCCTGTGTCACGGCCATGTCTTCTTCGTAACGACTCATCGATAGGTACCCATCTGGCCTGCACTGATGCGTGGATGGATTGATTATCGCGAATCCGTGCATTGGACGCATGAAAAGGACGGGCCTACCGTCGTACGCATGCCTCCCGCTCATACCGGGGCACCCGTCATCCCGGGTGCCTCCACCCCGTCGTTCCCCGCCTCGGCACCCGAGGCGCACGAGCCCGGCCGCCCCGGCTACCGCCGCCTCAGCCTCGCGCTCTTCGCCGCCGGTCTCGCCACCTTCGCCCTCCTCTACTCCACCCAGGCGCTGCTGCCCGCGATCTCCGACGGGTTCGGCGTGACGGCGGGTCAGGCCAGCTGGACGGTCTCCGCGGCCACCGGCGCGCTCGCCCTGTTCGTCCTGCCGCTGAGCGCGCTCTCGGAGCGGTTCGGCCGGACCCGCATGATGACCTGCTCGATGGTGATCGCGGTCGGCGTCGGCCTCCTGGTGCCCTTCGCCCCGAACCTGGAGTGGCTGATCGCGCTGCGCGCCGTCCAGGGCGCGGCGATCGCCGGCATCCCGGCCTCCGCGATGGCGTACCTGGCGGAAGAGGTGAAGCCGAAGGCGCTGGTCGCCGCGATCGGCCTGTTCGTGGCGGGCAACTCCATCGGCGGCATGAGCGGCCGCCTCGTCACCGGCTGGGCGGCCCAGGCCTGGGGCTGGCGCGGCGGGCTGCTGACCGTCGGCCTGATGTCGCTGGCCTGCGCGGCGGCGTTCCTGGTCCTCCTGCCCCGGGCCCGGTTCTTCCGGCCGGCCTCGCTGAACCCGCGCGCGGTGGGGCGTACCGTCTCCGCGCACCTGCACGATCCGCTGCTGCTGCGGCTGTACGGGATCGGTGCGCTGTTCATGACCGTGTTCGGGGCGGTGTACACGGTCATCGGCTACCGCCTGGTGGACGAGCCGTTCTCGCTCGGGCAGGGCCTCATCGGCTCGATCTTCCTGGTCTACCTGGTCGGTACGGTCTCCTCGGCGGCGGCCGGGCAGCTCGTGGGCCGGCTGGGCCGGCGCGGCGCGCTGTACCTGGCGGTGACCACGACGGCGGTGGGCCTGTTCCTCTCCCTCGCGGAGTCGCTCACCGCGATCCTGCTGGGCCTGGTCCTGATCACGGCGGGCTTCTTCGCGGGCCACGCGGTGGCCTCCGCGGCGGTCAGCCGCACGGCGAAGACGGGCCGCGCGCAGGCCTCGGCGCTCTACCAGTCGGCGTACTACGTCGGCTCCAGCGCCGGCGGCACCCTGGGCGCGCTGGCCTACCACTCGGCGGGCTGGGCGGCCACGGTCACCCTCGCGCTGCTCGCGGTGGCCGGGGTGGTCACGATCACCCTGTACGGGTCCCACGCGGCCCGCACGGCCCGGATCGCGGCGCCCGCGGCACGCTGAGGGTGCCGTACGGCCGCGGTGCTGCTGCGCAGCTGCCACGGCGCACAAGAGCGGGGCGGGCCACCCGGTGTACCTGGTGCGATTTCCGCCCGCCGCAGTCGTGGCCCCTCCCGGCCCGCCCGCAGCTGCCCCTCGGCAGCCCGGCGGCCGGAGACCGCCCCTGACCTGCGACGCCGTGAGCAGTCCGCGTGCCGGGCTGCGGTTGTCAGACCCCTCCGGTAGCGTCCAAAGGACCGGGAACTACCAGGGGGATCAAGGGACATGACCGAAGCCACCGACCTCGCGCCCGAGCTCGACGCCGCGCTCGACCGCTACCGCGTCGAGCTCACCGGATACTGCTACCGCATGCTCGGCTCGGCCTTCGACGCCGAGGACGCGGTGCAGGACACGTACATCCGTGCCTGGCGGAGCCACGCGAAGTTCGAGGGCCGCTCCTCCCTGCGGTCGTGGCTCTACCGGATCGCCACCAACGTCTGCCTGGACCTGCTGAACGCGGGGAACAAGCGGGCCCGGCCGATGGACCTCAGCGCCCCGCAGCACCAGGCGTCCGCCGTGCTCAACGAGCGGCCCGAGGTGACCTGGCTGGAGCCGGTGCCGGAAGGCCGGGTGCTGCCGCAGACCGCCGACCCGGCGGAGATGGCGCTGGCCAAGGAGTCCGTGCGGCTCGCGTTCGTCGCCGCGCTCCAGCACCTGCCGGCCAAGCAGCGGGCCGTACTGATCCTGCGCGAGGTGCTGGCCTGGAAGGCCGACGAGGTCGCCACCCTGCTGGACACCACGGTCGCCTCGGTGAACAGCGCGCTGCAGCGGGCCCGCGCGACGCTGTCCGCGACCCGGGTCCGGGAGAGCGAGTCCGCGGATCCGCTGGACGCGGACCAGGTCAAGCTGCTGGAGCAGTACCTCGCCGCCTTCGAGGCGTACGACATCTCCCGGCTGACCACTCTCCTCCACGAGGACGCGGTGCTGTCGATGCCGCCGTTCGACCTGTGGCTCCAGGGCCACGAGGACATCGCGGCCTGGCACCTGAACCAGGGCATCGGCTGCAAGGGCTCGCGGCTGGTCCCGACCACGGCGAACGGCATGCCTGCCTTCGGCCAGTACCGGCCGCGGGAGGACGGGCAGCCGGGGTGGACCCCGTGGGCGCTCCAGGTGCTGGAGGTGTCAGGGGGGAAGATCACCGGCCTGAACGCCTTCCTCGACACCGCCCGGTGGTTCCCGCTCTTCGGGCTCCCCGAGCAGCTCGACGAGTCCTACGAGGTGCAGTAGGGCGCGTAGCGGGGGCCTGGCCCCGGTGATCCGGAGGGGCCGACCGGCCGCGGCGAGCCGGAGCCGGGCCAGTACCTCGACGGTACCGAGGTCGGGCGTGGTGACGGCGCCGACGTCGCACTCCACTGCCGGGGCTCCGTCCTCGTAAAGACTGGTGAGGCGGGCACAGAGCGAGCCGGCGTCCTGCGCGGCAGGTCCGGGGCCGGGCAGGACGAGTCTGATCTCCATGAGGGGATGACTGTCCGGGCCACCGGAACTCATCGACGATCGAGGTCAGGAGTCGTCGGGCACGGGAAAGAGCGAGGTGTCGACGTCCACGTCGAAGGGCGCGGGCAGGTGGAAGATCTCGCCGAACTTCGCCACGTGCAGGACCCGGTACAAGTCACCCCTCGGCTCACCGTGAAGTGTGAGCGTAGGACCCAGGGGTGCGAACGCGTCGATGAGCAGATAGAACGGCACACCGGCCTGGGCGTACCCCACGACCTTGTCCACGCGATCGTGTTTGGCGTTGTAGGGCGAGGTGATCTCGACTACGAGTTCCGCCGCCCCCGCCGGAATGAACGGCAGCCCCTTCACGACGTCGTCAGGGGCGACCAGCAGGTCGGGAATGTAGAGGCCGGACTTGGACGGGACGATGACGCCGAGCGTCTGGTGAAGACCCCAGTCCTTGGGGATGCCCGGCTGCAGGAAGGCCATCAGCTTCGCTGCGAGTGCTCCTATCGCTTCGTCACCGGTCCCAGCATGCAGAACGGGACCGGTGGGCGTCCACCGGTCCCGTTCAGCCGTACGAGGGAGCGCGCGCAGGACTACGCGATGCGGTCCAGCACGATCGGCGTCGCCGAGAAGGAAGTCCCCGCCGCCGCGATGTCGAAGGTGCCGTCCAGCGCCGCCAGGGCGTAGTCGAACTTCTCCGGGGTGTCCGTGTGCAGGGTCATCAGGGGCTGGCCCGCGGTCACCGTGTCGCCCGGCTTCGCGTGCAGCTCGATGCCGGCGCCCGCCTGGACCGGGTCCTCCTTGCGCGCGCGGCCGGCGCCCAGGCGCCAGGCGCCCACGCCCACCCCGTACGCGTCCAGCCGGGTCAGCACGCCCGAGGAGGGGGCCGTGACCACGTGCTGCTCGCGCGCGACCGGGAGGGCCGCGTCGGGGTCGCCGCCCTGGGCCGCGATCATCCGGCGCCACACGTCCATCGCCCGGCCGTCGGCCAGGGCCTTCGCCGGGTCGGCGTCCTTGATGCCCGCGGCGTCCAGCATCTCGCGGGCCAGGGCCAGGGTCAGCTCGACCACGTCCGAGGGGCCGCCGCCCGCCAGGACCTCGACCGACTCCCGGATCTCCAGGGCGTTGCCGGCCGTGAGGCCGAGCGGGGTGGACATGTCGGTGAGCAGGGCGACCGTCTTGACGCCGCTGTCCGTGCCCAGGCCGACCATGGTGCGGGCCAGCTCGCGGGCGTCCTCGATGTTCTTCATGAAGGCGCCGGTGCCGACCTTCACGTCCAGGACGAGGGAGCCGGTGCCCTCGGCGATCTTCTTGGACATGATCGAGGAGGCGATCAGCGGGATCGCCTCGACGGTGCCGGTCACGTCGCGCAGCGCGTAGAGCTTCTTGTCGGCCGGGGCCAGGCCGTCGCCGGCGGCGCAGATGACGGCGCCGGTGGTGTCCAGGACGTGCAGCATCTCCTCGTTGGAGAGCAGGGCGCGCCAGCCGGGGATGGATTCCAGCTTGTCCAGGGTGCCGCCGGTGTGGCCGAGGCCGCGGCCCGAGAGCTGCGGCACGGCCGCCCCGCAGGCGGCGACGAGCGGGGCCAGCGGCAGGGTGATCTTGTCGCCGACGCCGCCGGTGGAGTGCTTGTCCGCGGTCGGGCGGGACAGGGAGTCGAAGTTCATCCGCTCGCCGCTGGCGATCATCGCGGCGGTCCAGCGGGCGATCTCGGTGCGGTTCATGCCGTTGAGCAGGATGGCCATCGCCAGCGCCGACATCTGCTCGTCGGCGACCACGCCGCGCGTGTACGCGTCGATGACCCAGTCGATCTGCTCGGGGCTCAGTTCACCGCGGTCGCGCTTGGTGCGGATGACGGAGATGACGTCCATGGAAGTGCTTCCTTCTACGCGCATAGAGAGAGGAGAGGGAGATGAGGGGAAAGAACGGCGGCCCCCCGCCCGGCAGGGGCGGAGGGCCGTCGCCGCGGCTATCTCAGGTGGTCCGGCCCGAAGGCCTGCGGCAGCATCGCGGAGAGCGGCAGGACGCCCTCCGGCGTCTCCACCTGGAGCTCGGCGCCGCCGAACTCGAAGAGGAGCTGGCGGCAGCGCCCGCAGGGGACGAGGATCTCGCCCTTGCCGTCGACGCACGTGAAGTGCGTCAGGCGGCCGCCGCCCGTGGCTTGGAGGGAGGACACCAGCCCGCACTCGGCGCACAGGCCGAGCCCGTAGCTGGCGTTCTCCACGTTGCAGCCGACGACGGTGCGGCCGTCGTCGACCAGCGCCGCGACGCCGACCGGGAAGCCCGAGTACGGGGCGTACGCCCGCGACATCGCCTCCCGCGCGGCCTCGCGCAGGGCCTCCCAGTCGGGAGCGGCCGTCACTTGCCCTGGCCCTTGCGGTACGGCATGCCGTCCGCCTTCGGCATCCGCAGGCGCTGCGCGGACAGCGCGAGCACCAGCAGCGTGGTCAGGTACGGGGCGGCGTCCACGAACTGGCTGGGCACCTGGTCGGTGAGCGCGTACCAGAGGAACAGCAGCACGGCGAAGACCGCCGAGACCACGGCCGGGACGTAGCGCTTCTTGTAGAGCTGCCAGGCCACGACCAGGACGAGCAGGATCGCGATGAGCAGCAGCATCGCGTGGACGTTCTCGGCGCCGCCACGCAGCTTGAGGCTGTCGGTGAAGCCGAAGAGGCCGGCGCCCAGCGCCATGCCGCCCGGCATCCAGTTGCCGAAGATCATGGCGGCGAGGCCGATGTAGCCGCGGCCGCCGGTCTGGCCCTCCTGGTAGATCGGGCTGGCCACGATCGACAGGAACGCGCCGCCCAGGCCCGCGAGGGCGCCCGAGACGATCACGGCGATGTACTTGTACTTGTAGACGTTGACGCCGAGGGATTCGGCGGCGACGGGGTTCTCGCCGCAGGAGCGCAGCCGCAGGCCGAAGGTGGTGCGCCACAGCACCCACCAGGTGCCGGGGATCAGCAGCAGGGCGACGACGGTCAGCAGCGACAGGCCGGTGACCAGGCCGCCGATCACGCCCGCGATGTCGGAGAGGAAGAACCAGTGCTTGCCCTGGAGGCTCGCCATCCAGTCCGAGAGCCCCGGCACGGTGATCTCGTAGATCGGCTCGACGCGCGGGGACTGCTTGGAGGAGCCGCCCGCCGCCTCGGCGAAGGTGAAGTTCGACAGGTACTGGGTGAAGCCCAGCGCAAGGATGTTGATGGCCACACCGGAGACGATGTGGTTCACGTTGAAGGTGACCGTGATGATCGCGTGCAGCAGGCCGCCGATGGCGCCGCCGATCAGGCCGGCGATGACGCCGGTCCAGGGGCCCCACTGGTAGCCGGCCCAGGCACCGAACCAGGTGCCGAGGATCATCATGCCTTCGAGGCCGATGTTGACGACGCCCGCACGCTCGGCCCACAGGCCGCCGAGGCCGGCGAGGCCGATCGGCACGGCGAGGGAGAGCGCCCCGGAGACCTGGCCGATGGAGGTCAGGTCGTCCGCGCCGCTGATCACGCGGACCAGCGAGACGAGCGCGAGGCCGCCCGCGATGATCAGCATGATCCACGGGAGGGTGAGCTTGGTGCGTCCGCCCTGCTTCTTGGGCGCGGCGCTGGTCGCGGAAACGGTGCTGGTGCTCACGCCGAGACCTCCTTCTCGGTCGTGATGGCGTGGCCTGCGGCCAGCTCCTCGCCGACCTTCTGCTGCTGGCGTCGGATCCCGTAACGGCGGACGAGCTCGTAGGAGACGACGACCGCGATCACGATCAGGCCCTTCATGATCGTGCCGATCTCCTTCGCGTACCCGGCCGTGTCGAGCGAGGCCGAGGCCTTGTCGATGAAGGCCATCAGGAACGCGGCGAAGAAGATGCCGACCGGGTGGTTGCGGCCGAGCAGCGCGATGGTGATGCCGGTGAAGCCGACACCGACCGGGAAGGACAGGCTGTACGTGTGGCTCTCGCCCAGCAGCACCGGCATGCCGGCGAGGCCGGCGACGGCTCCGGAGATGAGCATCGAGGTGATGATCATCTTCTTGGCGTCCACGCCGGAGGCCTGCGCGGCGGACTCGCTGGCGCCGGTGGCGCGCAGGTCGAAGCCGAAGCGGGTGCGGCCCAGCACGAACCAGTAGACGATGCCGAGCGCGAAGGCCAGGAAGGTGAAGCCGTAGATCTCCAGGCCGTCACCGAGGGAGATCGCCGGGAACCAGCCCGACTTCGCGATGTCGCCGGTGGTCAGGTCGTTCGAGCCCTGGGGCTGGACGCCGAGGTTCTTCGGCAGGATCAGCCAGGCGATCAGGCTGGTGGCGATCGCGTTCAGCATGATCGTGGAGACGACCTCGCTGACTCCGCGCTTGGCCTTCAGGACGCCCGCGATGCCGGCCCAGAAGGCACCGACCAGCATGGCGACGACCACGATCAGCAGGATGTGCAGCGGGCCGGGCAGCGAGACCGCGGCGCCGACGACCGCCGACAGCATCGCGGCGAGGCGGTACTGGCCGTCGACGCCGATGTTGAAGAGGTTCATCCGGAAGCCGATGGCCACGGCCAGGGCCGCCAGGTAGTACGTGCCGGCCTGGTTGACGATGAGGACCTGGACGTCCTCGTAGCCCGCGTTCTCCACCATGATCCGCAGCGGATCGATCGGGTCCACACCCGTCGCCGCCAGGACCACCATGGTCAGCAGGAAGGCGGTGACCAGCGCGAGCGCGGGCCCGGCGAAGCCGAGGAGCAGCCGGTCCTTGTCGAGTTTCTTCATCGGGCCTCGTCCTCCGGGGAGTCGGTACGGGCATCCGTGCCGGCGGCGGAGTTGTTGTCGGTGGCGTCCGTGGCGTCGAGGTGTCCGGATGCGGCGCCCGTCATGGCGGTGCCGAGTTCCTCGGGGGTCACGGTCGCGGGGTCGGCGTCCGCGACCAGGCGGCCGCGGTAGATCACGCGCAGGGTGTCGGACAGGCCGATGAGCTCGTCCAGGTCGGCGGAGATCAGCAGGACCGCCAGGCCTTCGCGGCGGGCCTCGCGGATCGCGTCCCAGATCTGCGCCTGCGCACCGACGTCCACACCGCGGGTGGGGTGGGCGGCGATGAGGAACTTCGGGTTGTGGCTCATCTCGCGGCCGACGATCAGCTTCTGCTGGTTGCCGCCGGAGAGCGAGGCCGCGGTGACCTCGATGCCGGGCGTGCGGACGTCGTACTCGCGCACGATCCGCTCGGTGTCCTTGCGGGCGGCCTTCGGGTCGATGATGCCGCGCTTGGAGTTGGGGGCTTCGGTGACGTGGCCGAGGATGCGGTTCTCCCAGAGGGAGGACTCCAGCAGCAGACCGTGCCGGTGGCGGTCCTCGGGGATGTAGCCGATGCCGCCCTCGCGGCGCTTGCGCACCGGGAACTTGGTGATGTCCTTGCCGTCGAGGGTGATGACGCCCGCGTCGGGGCTCAGCATGCCCATGAGGGCCTCGATCAGCTCGGTCTGGCCGTTGCCCTCGACGCCCGCGATGCCGAGGATCTCGCCCTTGTGGATCGTGAAGCTGATCCCGTCGAGCAGCAGGCGTCCGGCGACCGCGCTCTCGCGCAGGTTGGCGTCCGGCAGGCCCGGCGTGCGCGCGGTGTCCTCCGTGACGACGGGCACGCCGCCCTCGGCCACGGTCAGCCGCTCGACCTGGAGCATCGGGACGGTGGTCACCGTGGACTCGCGGGTCTCCGGCGAGGGCAGCTCGGAGCCGACCATCAGCTCGGCGAGCTGCTTGGGCGTGGTGGTCCGCGGGTCGGCGGTGCCGACCGTGGTGCCGCGCCGGATGACGGTGATGTCGTCGGCGACCTTCAGGACCTCGCCCAGCTTGTGCGAGATGAAGATGACGGTCAGGCCCTCGGACTTGAGCTCGCGCAGGTTGTCGAAGAGCGCGTCGACCTCCTGGGGCACGAGGACCGCGGTCGGCTCGTCGAGGATGAGGATCTTCGCGCCGCGGTAGAGGACCTTGAGGATCTCCACGCGCTGGCGGTCGGCTACACCGAGGTCCTCGACCAGGGCGTCGGGGCGCACGCCGAGGCCGTACGCGTCCGAGATCTCCTTGATCTTCTTGCGGGCCTTCGCGCCGATGCCGTAGAGCTTCTCGCCGCCGAGAACCACGTTCTCCAGGACGGTGAGGTTGTCGGCGAGCATGAAGTGCTGGTGCACCATGCCGATGCCGCGGGCGATGGCGTCGCCGGGGCTGCTGAAGGAGATCTGCTCCCCGTCGATGGCGATGGTGCCCTCGTCCGGCTTCTGCATGCCGTAGAGGATCTTCATCAGCGTCGACTTGCCGGCGCCGTTCTCGCCGACGAGGGCGTGGACCGTGCCCTTGCGGACGGTGATCGCGATGTCCTTGTTGGCGACGACGCCGGGGAAGCGCTTGGTGATGCCGTGCAGTTCTACGGCGGGGGGCGGGCTGGACGCGTTGATGACGCACTCTCCTTGGCGCGGAAGGAGCTGAAGGCAGGGAGGGGAGCAGGGCGGGGGACGGCAGGGCGGCGGGCGGGAGAAGGACGGTATCGCGTCCACGATGCTTCTACGCGCGTAGCACTGTCGAAAGTGAAAACTTGCGGCCAACCGGCCACAAGATCACATGAAGGTACGTGACACGGGCCGGGGCCCGGGAGCGATGGTGACCGCTGCCCGGACCCCGGGTTCACGCGTGACGCAGGTCGGACGACGCCTTACGGCGCGGTCTTGACCGTGATCTTCTTGGCGATGATGTCGGCCTTCGCCTTGTCGACCGCGGCGACGAGGTCGGTCATCTCCTTGTACTTCGGGTTGGAGTCGGCCAGGCCGACGCCGTCCTTGTCCAGGCCGTAGCGGATCTCGCCGGTCTCCGGCTTGCCGTCCTGGACCGACTTGATCAGGTTGTAGACCGAGTCGGAGACGTCCTTGGTGACCGAGGTCAGGATGAAGTCCTTGTACTTCGCCAGACCGGCCTGGTTGTACTGGTCCGAGTCGACGCCGATGGACCACTTGCCCTTGGCGGAGGCGGCCTCGATGGCACCCGAGCCGGCCAGACCGGCGGCCGAGTAGATCACGTCGGCGCCCTTGTCGAGCTGGCCCTCGGCCGCGGCCTTGCCCAGGTCGGGCTTGGCGAAGCCGTCGAAGTTCGGCGGCTGGGTCAGGTACTGGCTGAGCACCTTGGCGTTCGGGTTGGTGTCCTTGACGCCCTGGGTGAAGCCCGCCTCGAACTTCTTGATCAGCGGAACCTCGACACCGCCGATGAAGCCGACCGTGCCGGTCTTCGACGCCTTGGCGGCGGCGACGCCGGCCAGGTAGGAGCCCTGCTCCTCGTTGAAGACCAGGTTGGCGATGTTCTTCGCCTGCACCGAGGTGTCGTCGATGATGCCGAACGTGGTGTTCGGGAACTTCTCGGCGACCTTCTTGATGGCCGGCGCGTAGGCGAAGCCGACGCCGATGACCGGGTTGTTGCCCTTGCGGGCCAGCTCGGTGAGGCGCTGGACCTTGTCGGCCTCGCCCTCGCCGTCGGTGGGCTCCGCCTGGGCGCCCTTGATCTTGAGGTCCGTCTCGGCCTTGTGCAGGCCCTCGTAGGCGGCGTCGTTGAACGACTGGTCGCCGCGGCCACCGATGTCGTACGCGATGGCGGCGGACTTCTCCGCGGAGGAGGAGGAATCGGACGACGAGTCCGAGGACTTCTTACCGCCACAGGCGGTGGCCGAGAGGGCCAGCGCAGCGGACGCGATGCCCACGGTGGCGATCCTGGTGATCCGGCGCAAGGGGAGGCTCCTTCAAAACCTGACCGAAGCGCCACGACCGGCGCTGGTTTCGCCGAGATCGTAACGCGCGTAGATGTCAGTTAAAGGCCCGTTCATGAGTCGTTATCGGATCGTCGTGAACCAGACAGTGACCGATCAGTAACAGACGACGCGCCCGACCCATGTGTACCAAGGGCCGGACGCGTCCGCCCGATCAATCGCCGATCGCGCAAGAACTTCTATCCGGTCGGGCCCGCGAGCCTGGCGCGCCGCCCTTCGAGGGGCGCGCCGTCGAGGAGGGCCGCGGCCGTGAAGAACTCCACGCCAACCGCGATCGCGGCCTCGTCGACGTCGAAATCACCCCGGTGCAGATCCCGCTTCGTCGTGTCCCCGGGCTTGCGGACGCCCAGGCGCGCCATGGCTCCGGGGACGTGCTCCAGGTACCAGGAGAAGTCCTCGCCGCCCAGGCTCTGCTCGGTGTCCTCGACCGAGTCGGCCCCGCGCCGGGCGCTCATCGCCTCGCGCAGCAGCTCGGTGACCACCGGATCGTTGACGACCGGAGGCACCCCGCGCACGTAGGTGATCTCCGACTTGGCCCGGTGCATGGAGGCGATCTCGTCGATGATCGCGTGGATCTGGTCCGGGGCCTCGTGCCAGGAGGCCAGGTCCAGGCACCGAACAGTTCCGGACAGTTCCGCGTGCATCGGGATGACGTTGCAGGCGTGCCCGGCCTCGATCCGGCCCCAGGTGACCGACATGCCCGAGCGGGCGTCCATCCGCTTCGTCAGCAGGGCCGGCAGGTCCAGGGCGAGCCGGGCGGCCGCCGTCACCAGGTCGGTGGTCAGGTGCGGACGGGCGGTGTGCCCGCCGGGGCCGTCGAGGGTCACCTCCAGCCGGTCGCAGGCCGAGGTGATGGGCCCGGTGCGCAGGCCGATGCGGCCCGCGTCGACCCGCGGGTCGCAGTGCAGGGCGATGATCTTGCCCACCCCGTCCAGCACCCCGGAGTCGATGGCCTCGGTGGCGCCGCCGGGCAGCACCTCCTCGGCGGGCTGGAACAGCAGCCGCACGGGCCGGGGCAGCTCGCCCTTGCGGTCGAGCTCGGCGAGGACGAGGCCGGCGCCGAGCACCACGGCGGTGTGGACGTCGTGGCCGCAGGCGTGGGCGCGGTCCGGGACGGTGGAGCGGTACGGGACGTGCGTCTTGGCATCCGGGATGGGCAGGGCGTCGATGTCCGCGCGCAGGGCCAGCATGGGACGTACTCCGTCCCAGGTGCCGACGTCACAGATGAGCCCGGTGCCCGACTTCAGCACCCTCGGGCGCAGGCCCGCCTTCTCCAGCCGGACCTTGATCGCCGCCGTGGTGCGGAACTCCTGGTGTCCTAGCTCGGGATGCATGTGCAAGTCCCGGCGGAAGGCGATCAGTTCGGCGCGCAGGTGGTCCGGAAGCTTGCCGGGCAGCTCGGGCCGGTCGGGCGCGGCGGGCTGGGCGGTCTGGGACTCGCGGGACATCAACTGGTTCACCCGTTCAAGGGTAGGCCCACCCATGGGTCAACTGGCCGGAGATCACAAAAAGTTCATGCCGTTAGGGGAAAGAATCCCGGCCTCCGGACGCATGACCGGATGAAGCCGTGGGTAAACTCGCGCCCTCATTCCTTCGCTCATCCGGTCGCCTGAGCCGTCTGAGCAGGAAGTCTGTGCACATCACGGGCGGTGTCGGTGACTCCGGCGAGGAAACCGCGGGCCCGCTCGGAGGCCGACGGGGTGAGCCAGCTCGGATCCACATCGCATACGGCCACGGTCACTCCGGTGCCGATCAGTGCGTAGGGCAGGGTGTGGACGACCGTGGAGGGGAAGCTGACGATCGTCCGGCCGACCGGGCCCCGCCTGGCGATCAGCTCCAGCGGCAGGTCCGGACGTACGATCTCCAGCCCCGTCGCCTCGCTCAGGGAGCGCAGCTTCTCCGGGGACTCGCGGCGGTGGGCGAAGTAGCGGGTGGCCCCGTGTTCCAGGGTCAGGGCGCGCACCGCCTCCAGGTAGCGGTCCGGGTCGACCACGCCGGTCTCCACCAGCGAGGTCCCGACCAGGTCGGTGCCCTTGGTCAGGCGGGGCGGGCCGAAGCGGGCCCGGGTCCAGGCGAAGTCGTTGAGCCGGACGGTCATCCCGCCGTGCGCGGTGACCGGCATCGAGGTGAACACCTCGACCCGGCGGCGGCCGTCCGCGCCCGGGGTGAACCGCCGCCGGGCCGTCGCGGAGACCGGCGCGTACGCCAGCTCGCGCAGCCGGCCCGGCAGGCCCCCGCCGCCGACCCGGTGCCAGCGCACGAGGCGCTCGCCGCGGGCCGTCTGCGCGATGAACTCCATGGTCGCCGTGCCGTCGTCGACCACGACCAGCTCCTCGGCCCGGACGAGGGTGAGCAGGAGCTGCACGTAGCGGGAGAACGGGTCCCCTATCACCACCCGCCCGGCCTCCCGCACCTCGCGGGCGAGCGCGGCGAAGGCCTTGACCGGGGCCAGCCGGCCGCCGCGGGCCTCCTGCCAGCGCACCTCGTGCCCCTCGTCCCGGGCCAGCCCGGCCATCCGGCGCAGCTGCCCCCGGGACATGGGGTCGGTGGGCGGGAGCACCACGATCCGCAGGCCTGCGGCGGCGGAGGCGACCGGCCCGGAACTGTTCCCGCCGCCACGGGCCGGCTGGCGCGGGACGACTCCGAGGAGCCGTCCGGCGCCCTGGGCGTGCGCCCACTCCAGGACGTTGAGCAGCTGGACCGGGCTTTCGACGAAGGCCAGGGTCGGGGCAGGGGCTGAGGGGGTCACCACGTACTCCTCTGGAGAGGGCGGCGGGGCCGGAAGTCCAGCCCCGCCGGCGTGTGGGGCGCGGGGTCCGGGGCGGAGCCCCAGGGGGCCGGGCGCGGCCCGGACCTACGGGTCGGGGCGGAGCCCGGGCCTACGGGTCGGGGCGGAGCCCGGGCCTACGGGTCGGGGCGGAGCCCGGGGAACTGCGGAAGGGCCGGCAGGGGACTTCGCCCCGCGCGGCGGACACCCGGGAGGCCGGGAGCCGGGGGGCCGCTCATACGGTGGCGAGCTCCCCCTGGACGCGGCGGAGCTTCTTCATGGGGCCGAGCTCGGACTCGTACACCCGCTTCACGCCGTCGCCCAGCGCGGTCTCGATGGTGCGGATGTCGCGGACCAGGCGGGTCAGGCCGCCGGGCTCCACGGAGGCGGCCTGGTCGGAGCCCCACATCGCGCGGTCGAGGGTGATGTGGCGCTCCACGAAGGCGGCGCCGAGGGCCACGGCGGCCAGGGTGGTCTGCAGACCCGTCTCGTGGCCGGAGTAGCCGATCGGGACGTTCGGGAACTCCTCCCGCAGGGTGTTGATGACCCGCAGGTTGAGCTCCTCGGCCTTGGCCGGGTACGTCGAAGTGGCGTGGCAGAGCAGGATGTTGTCGCTGCCGAGCACCTCCACCGCGTGCCGGATCTGCTTCGGGGTGGACATGCCGGTGGAGAGGACGACGGTGCGGCCGGTGGCGCGCAGCGCGCGCAGCAGCTCGTCGTCGGTCAGGGAGGCGGAGGCGACCTTGTGGGCGGGGACGTCGAACTTCTCCAGGAAGGCGACGGCCTCGGTGTCCCACGGGGAGGCGAACCAGTCGATGCCGCGCTTGGCGCAGTGCTCGTCGATGGCGCGGTACTCGTCCTCGCCGAACTCCACGCGGTGCCGGTAGTCGATGTAGGTCATCCGGCCCCAGGGGGTGTCGCGCTCGATGTCCCACTGGTCGCGGGGGGTGCAGATCTCGGGGGTGCGCTTCTGGAACTTCACGGCGTCGCAGCCGGCTTCGGCGGCGGCGTCGATGAGGGCGAGGGCGTTGCCGAGGTCGCCGTTGTGGTTGATGCCGATCTCGCCGACGACGTAGACGGGGTGGCCCGGGCCGGCGGTGCGGGAGCCGAAGGTGCGGAGGCGGGGTGCGGGGGTGACCGTCATGGCAGGGCTGTCCTTCGGAGCGTGGGGTGTGCGGGCGCGAGGAGGTGCGGGCGCGAAGGCCGGCACAGGGGTGTGGGCTGCTGGGGTGGGGACCGCGGGGGTGTGGACTGCTGAGGTGTGGAGTGCCGGGGTGGGGACCCCTGGGGTCGGGCTCGGGGTCGGGTCCGGGGTGGAGGCGGGAGCGGGGGCCGGTGCGGGCGCGGCCGGGGCGAGTACGGGGACGAGGGCGCGGGCGCGGGCCAGGTCGTGGGGGTCGTCGATCTCCAGCACCCGGGCCGGGTCCGTGGCGACCGGGACGGTCCGCCCGAAGAAGCGGTGGCGGGCGGTGCGGAAGCCGGCGGCGTCCATGGCGTAGGCGGCGCCGGTCTCCAGGAGGTCCTGGGGGCGGTCCTGGCGGCGGGGGCGGTACGAGGTGTCGTGGTTGACCCCGGTCCCGGAGCCGTCGGGCGCCGCCCGCCAGAGGAAGCCGTGGAAGGGGGCCGCGGTCAGCGCCGAGTCGGCGGCGCCCGAGGCGACGGCGGCGGCGACCGACTCCACGTCGGAGGCGGTGACGAAGGGGCTGGTGCACTGGACGAGGAGCACCACGTCGACGGTGACGGAGTGCAGTTCCTCGAAGGCGTCGAGCGCGTGCAGCAGGGCGGCCTCGCTGGTGGCGGTGTCCCCGGAGATCCCGGCGGGCCTCCGCAGCACCACGGCCCCGGCCCCGCGGGCGGCGTCGCCGATGGCCTCGGAGTCGGTGGACACCAGGACGTCGGTGATGGTCGCGGCCCCCAGGCAGGCCCGGACGGCCCGCACCACGAGCGGCATCCCGCCGACGTCGGCCAGGTTCTTCCCGGGCACGCCCTTGGACCCCCCGCGTGCGGGGATCACGGCGAGCACCCTGGGCACGGCGCGGGCCACGCGGAGCGATCCCGCGGGGGCCGGGGCGGTCGCGGCGGGCTCGGCGGCGGCGGTGGGGGTCGCGGCGGCGGGCGTGGCTGCGGCGCGCGTCGCGGCGGCCCGGGTCGCCGCGGCACGGGCGACGGCGGCCCGCGTGACGGCTCCGGCCGGGCGGGGGCTCACAGCTCCCCCAGGCGGCGGATCGCCGGCGCGACGCGCTGGACGCCGTGGCGGTAGGCGCCCCTGGCGGCTTCGCGCAGGTGGGCGCGGAGCCGGCGGCGCAGCCGGGACTCCCCGGCGCCGGTCCGGGCCGCGCCGGGCAACGGGTGCCCGTCGGCGCCGAGATGGTGCCGGGCCAGGATCCCGGGGAGGTATCCCGGCGCGGTGTCCTGCGTGTAGTACGGGGCCACGGGCGGGAGCGGGGCCCCGTCCAGCAGCTCCGCGAGGCGTGCCCGTGCGCCGGCGTAGGGGTCGTGCCCGAAGGAGTCGTGCCCGCCGGGCTCGGACGCCGGGTACGCGGACCGGGTCACCGGGGCCGCCGGCGCGCCCACGCCCTGGGCCGCCAGCCAGTCCGGGTCGGCCTTCGGGAGCAGGCCCGCGTCGAGCTGGGTCCAGGAGGCCAGGCAGCCGGAGCCCAGGAAGTGGTGGTTGCCGAGGGCTTCGCGGACGCCGAGGTCGGTGAGGACGGCCGTCGGGATGCCCCGGTGGAGGGACTCCAGCGCCGCCGTGGAGGAGACGGTGACCAGCAGGTCCGTGCTGTCCAGGACCTCGCCCATGTTCCCGTAGACCAGGCGGCAATTGGAGGGCAGGCCGCCGGGGAGCTGCTCCGCGAGGCGCTGGTACGGGAGCTCCTCCAGGTGCGTGGTGTGCTCCCCCGGGCGGCTGCGCAGTTTGATCAGCACCTCGCGTCCGGGGTGCAGCCGGGCGTGTTCGGCGGCGCGGCGCAGCAGGTACGTGCGGTCCGCGCGGGCGTCCGGTACGGACGGCTGGACCGCGAAGACCACCCGGTGGGCCGCGCTCCCCACCGGCTCGTACGCGTGCGCGTCGGCCGGGGCCAGGAAGGGCAGGGCGGTCTCGACGACGGCCCCGGCGTCGGCGCCGACCCCCTCGTAGACCGCGCGGAAGCGACCGGCGTCGTGGCGGGAGTTGGCGAGGACCAGGTCGGCGCCGTGGCGCAGCAGCAGGCCGTCGGCGAGCTTCTCGTAGACGACTCCGACGTACCCGGTGACGAACACCGGCCGGGCGGCCGGCTCGGGCCACAGCGCCCGGGCCCCGTGCAGGACGGCCTGGACGGCGCCGCCGACCAGGGCGAGGACGATCACGTCGTACGGCTCCCGCTCCGGCGCCGAGAGTTCGGCGAGGAATCCCGCGCAGGTGACTTCGGTGAGCCGGTCCGCCCGGGCCCCGACCTCGCCGAGCTGGCGCGCGGTGGGCGTGGCCCGGCCGCGGAGCAGGTATCCGGTCAGGTGGACGGCGTCCGGTTCCGGGGAAAGGCGGCGCGCGGTGAGCGCTCCCCATTTCCAGCGGGTGTCGGAATCGGCGAGTACGGCCACACGGAGGGCGGCCGGATGGGCCGCGCGGTTGCTTGCTGGCACTCGGCAGAAGTTATTCCGGCTTTTCGGTGATCGGCCCAACGAACGCACAACAGCGGGTTAACAACCCGTCGACTCCGTGCGAAAGCGCCCGGGTTAACGTGCCTGCCGTGCGTCGTTCACATGGAATCCGCGTCCGGGCCACAGTGAATGACGAGCGGCGCCCTAATGTCTCGCGAGTGCTCAAGCTCTCTGTTGTCGTGCCGTTCTTCAACGTGCAGACGTATGCGCCGGATGCCCTGAAAAGCCTCGAAGTCAACGCTCGGGACGATTTCGAGTTCCTGCTCGTGGACGACCGCTCGACGGACGGGACGCCCGCGCTCCTGGAACGGGCGGCCCGCGAGCTGCCCGGCGCCGTGCACCTCAGACACGAGCGCAACGGCGGCCTGGCGACGGCGCGCAACACCGGCCTGGACGCGGCCCGCGGGGAGTACATCGCCTTCCTGGACGGGGACGACTGGCTGGCGCCGGGCCACCTGGCCCGGACCTTGGCCGCGATCGAGGCCCTGAGCTGCGATTTCGTCCGTACGGACCACGTCCAGTGCACGGGCCGGACCCGCAGCGTCCAGCGCGTCCCCTACGGACCGGAGTCGGTGGTGGCCGATCCGCGCACGGCGATCCTGCCCGCGACCCGGGCGACCTCGGTGGACTATCCCTACGCCTGGGCGGGGATGTACCACCGGCGGCTGCTGGACCGCGGGCTGCTGCACTTCACGGACGGGCTGCGGACGGCGGAGGACCGGCCGTGGATCTGGCGGCTGCACCGGGAGGCGGAGTCCTTCGCCCCGGTCGGTCTGCCCGGAATCTTCTACCGTCGCGGGGTTTCCACCTCGCTGACACAAATCGGCGACGAGCGTCAGCTCGATTTCATCCGGGCATTCGATCAAGTTCTGTCGGAAACGGCCACGGACCGGGAATCCGATCTCCTCCTCCCGAAAGCCGTCCGAACGTATTGCGCAATTATCGCGCACCATGTCGGGTCCATCGAAAGGTTCGAACCACCCGTGGCCAGAAAACTCCGCTCGATGAGCGCGGCCGCACTCGGCAGAATGCCGCAGCAGGTCCTGGACCAGACCCTGGACGCGATGGACGCCGACCGCGCGGCCCTGCTCCGCAGGCTCCGCCGGCGCGCCACCGCCGGATCCGCCCCCGCCGCGTCTTCTGCTTCCGCCGGGGTGCCGGCGTGAACGTCACCCAGATCTTCCTGGCCTCCACCCTCTACGGCACGGCCACCCTCGCCGCCGCCCTCGACGCCGGGCTCTTCCCGCCCGCCGGCCGCCGGATCCTGCTGACCAGCAACCACTCCGTCACCGCCGAGATCACCCCCGGCCTGACCGCCGCCCCCGGCTTCGGCTCCCTGAGCACCCGCTTCGACGCGGTCCTCGACTGGAACGCCGTCATCGCCCCGCAGCACCCCAGCACCTGGAGCCCGCGCGCCGACGACGTCCCGCTGTGGGAACGCCTGCTGCGCTCCTCCTGGGGGCTGGGCACCGACCGGGTCGAGCTGATCGTGGAATCGCTCCAGGTGCCGCCCGCCCAGAGCCTGTGCCAGCTGTTCCCCGGGGCGGCCGTAGAGGTCTACGCCGACGGGCTGATGAGCTACGGTCCCACCCGTTTCCGCCTCGACCCCGGACTCGGGATGCGCGTACGGCGGGTGCTGCACCTGGACCTCGTACCGGGCCTGGAACCGCTGCTGCTGACCGAGTTCGGCGTACGGGCCGAGGCCGTCCCGGCCGCCGCCTTCCTCAAGGTCATCGGCGAGCTCGACGCGGCGGTGGAACTGCCCGACGCGGAACTGCCCGCGGCCGGGTCCCCCGCGCTCCTGCTGGGCCAGTACCTCTCCGCCCTCGACCTGGTGCCGGCCGCCGAAGAGGAGGAGCTCCACGTGGAGATGGTCCGGGGAGCACACGCCCTGGGCCACCGCGAGCTGGTCTTCAAACCCCACCCCAGCGCCCCCGCCGCCTACTCCCGCCGGGCGGAGGAGGAGGCCGCACGGCTCGGGGTCCGGCTCACCGTACTGAGCACCCCGGTGCTCGCCGAGACCCTCTACGAGCGGCTGCGCCCGGCCCTGGTCGTCGGCTGCTTCTCCACCGGACTGCTGACCGCCGCCACCCTGTACGGGCTCCCGGTGGCCCGGACCGGCACGGGGGCCGTTCTCGCGCGGCTGTCCCCGTACCCGAACAGCAACCGGATCCCGCTCGTGCTGGCCGACGCCCTGCTGCCCGACCTCGCGGACCCCGCGGCCGTACGCTCCTGGACCCCGCCGGGACCCGAACGGGTCGCGGCCGAGCTGACGGGCCTGCTCGCGGCGGTGGGCTTCACCATGCAGCCCAGGATCCTGACCGGGCACCGCGCGGAGGCCGAGCGCTGGCTGACCGCGCACCTGACCCCGGACACCTGGCGCTACTTCACCCGCCGCCGGCTGACCACCTTGGGCCTGCCGGGCGGCATCCCGGCGCAGTTGTCCTTCCTGCCCCGCAACCGCGCCGCCCGGCGGCTGGCCCGGCTGCTGCGCAGGGCGGTCGGGTAGGGCGCGGTCGGACAGGGCGGTCGGGCAGGGCGGTCGGGCAGGGCGGCGGTCCCGGCCGGGGTCGGGGCCCGCTCGCCGGGTCAGCTCACGGCGAGCTTCGCCGCGAAGCCCAGGAACAGCACGCCGGCCGCCGAGCTGGCCCCGGCGGCGAGCCGCTTGCGGCGCCGGAAGGCGGCCGCCAGGCGGTTCCCGCCGAAGATCAGCGTGGTCAGGTAGAGGAAGCTGCCGAGCTGCATCAGGCTGCCGAGCAGCAGGAAGGACAGCGCCGGGTAGGCGTAGGCCGTGTCCACGAACTGCACGAAGAAGGACATCAGGAAGAGGATGGCCTTGGGGTTGAAGACGCTGATCAGCAGCGCCCGCCGGTAGGGCCGCTCGGTTTCGCCGGCCTTCACCTCGGCGGCGGCCACGGGCACCTGCGGGGCGCCCGCGTCGGCCCCGGCGCGCTCGCGGCGGGCGCGCCACATGGTCCACGCGCCCCGCAGCATGCCGATGGCGAGCCAGGTCAGGTACCCGGCGCCGAGCAGTTTGACCACGCCGAACACGATCGGGCTGGTCCGCAGCAGCGCTCCGGCGCCCACCGCGGCCAGGGTCATGAGCAGGGCGTCCCCGGTGAACACCCCGGCGGCGGCCCGGTACCCCTGGCGGACCCCGCCGCGCGCGGCGACGGAGAGCACGTAGAGCGAGTTCGGCCCCGGCAGCAAAATGATCAGCACCAGGCCGGCGAGATACGTCGGAAGATCTGTGACACCCAGCATGTGCAGGAGTGTCCCATGGGGACACACCTGTCGCGCCAGTTGATTTCACGGATCGGGACCACATCGCAATCAGCCCCGTTCACCAGCGGGTATCAGCCGGAATCAGCCGGCACGTACGTCCCCCACACCTCGCGCAGCGCCCCGCACACCTCCCCCACCGTGGCCCTGGCCCGCAGTGCCTCCTTCATCGGATGGAGCACGTTCTCCGTGCCCGCCGCCGCCTCCCGCAGGGCCGCCAGCGCCTCCTCCACTGCCACCCCGTCGCGCCCCGCCCGCAGCGCGGCCAGGGCCGCCCGCTGCCGGTCCTCGATCGCCGGATCCACGCGCAGCGGCTCGTACGGCTCCTCCTCGTCGAGCGCGAAGCGGTTGACCCCGACCACCACCCGCTCGCCGCTCTCGGTCTCCCGGGCGATCCGGTACGCGTTCCGCTCGATCTCCTCCTTCTGGAAGCCCGCCCCGATCGCGGCCACCGCCCCGCCCATCGCCTCGACCCGGGCCATCAGGCCGAGCGCCGCCGCCTCCACCTCGTCCGTCATCCGCTCCACCGCGTAGGACCCGGCGAAGGGGTCGACGGTGTGCGGCACGTCCGTCTCGTACGCGAGCACCTGCTGGGTCCGCAGTGCGAGGCGGGCCGACTTCTCGGTGGGCAGCGCGATCGCCTCGTCGAAGGAGTTGGTGTGCAGCGACTGGGTACCGCCGAGCACGGCGGCCAGGCCCTGCACGGCGACGCGCACCAGGTTGAGCTCCGGCTGCTGCGCCGTCAGCTGCACCCCGGCGGTCTGGGTGTGGAAGCGCAGCATCAGCGATCTCGGGTCCCGGGCCCCGAACTCCTCGCGCATGACACGGGCCCAGATCCGCCGGGCCGCACGGAACTTCGCCACCTCCTCCAGCAGGGTGGTCCGGGCGACGAAGAAGAACGACAGCCGGGGCGCGAAGTCGTCGACCTCCATCCCGGCGGCCAGCGCGGTGCGTACGTACGCGATCGCGTCTGCCAGCGTGAAGGCGATCTCCTGCGCGGGCGAGGCCCCTGCCTCGGCCATGTGGTAGCCGGAGACGGAGATGGTGTTCCACCGGGGGAGCTCGGTGCGGCAGTAGCGGAAGACGTCGGCCGTCAACCTCAGGGAGGGGCCGGGCGGAAAGATGTACGTCCCCCGTGCGATGTACTCCTTGAGCACGTCGTTCTGGATGGTGCCGGTCAGCTCGGCGGCGGCGACGCCCTGCTCCTCGGCGACCAGTTGGTACAGCAGGAGCAGTACGGCGGCCGGTGCGTTGATCGTCATCGAGGTGGACACCCGGTCGAGGGGGATCCCGTCGAACAGCACCCGCATGTCCTCGACCGAGTCGATGGCCACGCCCACCTTGCCGACCTCGCCGTGCGCGAGCGGGGCGTCGGAATCGTGGCCCATCTGGGTGGGCAGGTCGAAGGCCACGGAGAGCCCGGCGACGCCGCCCCCGATGAGCTGCCGGTAGCGGGCGTTGGATTCGGCGGCGGTCCCGAAGCCGGCGTACTGACGCATGGTCCAGGGACGTCCGGTGTACATCGTCGGGTGGACGCCCCGGGTGTACGGGTACTCCCCCGGCTCCCCGAGTTCGGTCCCCGGGTCCCAGCCGGCGAGCTCGTCCGGGCGGTAGACGGGCGCGATCGGGATCCCGCTCTCGGTGTGCCGCTCCATGTGACGCGCTCCTTCGTGGCTCCCGGGGGCCCGGGACTGATAAAACGTCCCCGCGGCGGCCGCACGGCGGCCGCTGGTCACAATGGCGCAACATCGCGGGCTTCCCTGCAACTGACCACGCCCGCGTGGCATCACCTAGGTACACACGTAGAAATCGGGGGACTGCAATGCACCGCCAGAAGGCAATAATCCGCGCACTCGGCCTGGCCACCGCCGTCGCACTTGCCGCGACCGCCTGCGGACCGCAGAAGGCGGAGTCCACGGGCTCCGGTTCTTCCGCTCCCGCATCGCCCACGGCGGTGGCCACTCCTGACGCCTCGCCGTCCACGGACGGAAAGCCGGGCGACGCCTCGCCGTCGGCGTCCGCCTCGGCCTCGCCCTCCGCCTCCGCCTCCGCCTCGCCCTCGCCGACCGTGAAGCAGGTCATGGCGAACGGCGACGACAGCGAGCAGGTCCGCGAA
The DNA here is from genome assembly GCF_044454225.1 of Streptomyces sp. NPDC051563. Taxonomy (NCBI): domain Bacteria; kingdom Bacillati; phylum Actinomycetota; class Actinomycetes; order Kitasatosporales; family Streptomycetaceae; genus Streptomyces; species Streptomyces sp. NPDC051563. The sequence continues at coordinate 262,897 of NZ_JBITDL010000002.1, read as the reverse complement.
CTGCAGGCCCGGCTGCGCCAGCTCAAGCTGATGTCGGTCGCCCCGACCGGTTTCTACGGTTCGAAGACGACCGCCGCCGTGAAGTCCTTCCAGTCGAAGAACGGCCTGACCGCCACCGGCGGCGTGGACGAGCCCACCTGGAAGAAGATCCAGAACTCCACGAAGAAGCCGACCGCCGACGAGCTGCGCCCGCCGACCGTCAACGAGCCGGACGCTCCGGACCCGCGCTGCATGACGGGCCGGGTGATGTGCATCAGCAAGGAGAGCCGCACCCTCGCCTGGATGATCGACGGCAAGGTGGTCACCACGCTGGACGTGCGCTTCGGTTCGGAGAACACCCCGACCCGCGAAGGTGAGTTCGCGGTGGAGTGGAAGGCCAAGGACTGGGTTTCGACGCTCTACCACACGCCCATGCCGTACTCGATGTTCTTCAGCAAGGGCCAGGCCGTGCACTACTCGGCCGACTTCGCCGCCCGCGGCTACGCCGGCGCCTCGCACGGCTGCGTGAACGTCCGGGACAAGGCCAAGCTGGCGACGCTGTTCGACGCGGTGAAGGTGGGCGACAAGGTCGTCGTCTACTGGTGATCCGCGGGCGGCGTCCTGCGGCGGGCCGGGCGGGAACTCCCGGTCCCGGCATCGACGGTCGGAAGTTGAGGGCGCGGGCGGGATCGGGGGAACGAATCCCGCCCGCGCCGGTTGCGCAGAGCCCAGGGGTACGGGGGGAACCCCGGCTCATGCGCGGCCGATGACCAGTCGGCTCGTTATGTACTGCGCCGCCGGTTCGAAAAGTGTTACAGGCGGGGCGCGGGCTGTTTCAGGCCAGTGTCCGGTACCCGGTCCTCAGCGGCGCGGGCTCGTCTCCGGGGGCTTCGGCGAAGCCGTCCCGGCCGGGACCAGCCCCAGCGAACGCGAGGGGAATCCCGGCCCCGCGGGCGAGCCCGGGGGGTCCGCGCCGGCTCCCCCGCCGGTGGCCACGTCGAGCAGGACCTGGCAGTAGCGCGGGATCCGGAGCAGCCCCTTGGCCAGGCGCACGAGCTTCTCGCGGCGGGCCTCGTCGAGCCGCCCCGCCCGGTAGTCGCGGCACAGCTCCGCCGCACCGCCGCGCCCCTCCCGGTCCCGGCCCGAGCCGTCCGGGGGAACCGTGGCCAGGCCGTCGACGCCGCCCTGCCGGTTGCGGTCCCGGCCGTCCTTGCCTCCGGCCGGGCCGCTCGGGGAGGAGGGCTGCGTGCCGGTGGTGCCGCTGACCCCGGCGACGCCGCCGGGTCCCGTCGTACGCCCCTCCGCACCCGGGGTGTTCCCCGGGCCGGGGGTGCCGCTCTGGCCGTCGCCGCTGCTCGGCGCGGTGCTGCGGGGCGGCGCGAGGGGCGCCGCGAAGCGGCCGTCGGCGGGGGCCGCCGAGGAGGATCCGACCGTCACCGAGGCGGCCGGCAGCCCGCCGGCGGTGTCCCGGGGAGCCCGGTCCAGTAGTCCGGTGCCCGCGGCGGCCGCCAGGCCGCCCACGGCGACGCTCGCCACGGCTGCGGCCAGGGCGAAGCGGACCGGCCGCCCGCGCCGGGGTCCCGGTCGCGCCGGGCCGGCGGGCGGGCCGAGCTCGACCACGGTGTCCGCGGAGCCGAACAGGGCCCCGTCCGGAGCCGCCGCCTGCGGTTCCGCCCGGAGTACCGAGCCGCGTGCGCGGAACGCGGCCACCGCGGCGGCCTCTCCGCGCAGTTCGCCGGGGAGCCCGCCGGCGGCCGGCGGCTGCTCGGTGAGTGCGTCGAGGGCGGCGCGCAGCCGCTCCGCCCGGGCGTGGGCGTGGTGCTCGGCGCCAGGTGCGACTGGTTCTCCGCGCAGCAGTCTGTCCGCCGCGGCTTTGTCCAGCCACCTGTCGCGCTCGTCGGCCATCACATGTCCTTCTGCGTCCGCCAACGTGAATCCGTCACACCGGTTTGCTCTACGAGGCCCGCGGCGCGGGCCCGCTGCGCCGGTACGGCGTCGAGGTCCCGTCCGCCCCCGGCGCCCCGTGCGCGACTCCCGTCATTATCGCCGAGGCCGCCGCGCAGCCGGCCGGCGCCGACGCCGACCGCCGGGCCGATGCCGGAGCCGATGCCGGAATCGGGGTCGGCTCCCGGATCGAAGTCCTCGTCCTGGCCGAGCAGCTCGGCCAGTTTCTTCAGGCCCCGGTGCGCGGCGGTGCGGACCGCACCGGGCCGCTTGCCCAGGGTCTCGGCCGCGCTCTTGGCGTCCAGGCCGACGACCACCCGCAGGACGACGGCCTCGGCCTGGTCCTGCGGGAGCTGGGCTATGAGTTCCATCGTGCGGCAGGTGGAGAGGGACTCCATGGCCTCGCCGGCGGTGTCGGATTCGGCGGCGTGGCCCGTCAGCTCGGTCTCGTCCCCGCCGACGGCGGGCCTGCGGCCGCGCATCCGGATGTGGTCGAGGGCCCGGTTGCGGGCTATGCGGGCGGCCCAGCCGCGGAAGCGGTCGGCGTCGCCGGTGAAGGAGTCGAGGTCGCGGGCGATCTGCAGCCAGGCTTCGGAGGTGACGTCCTCGGCGTCGCCGTCCCCGACGAGCGTGCGGACGTATCCGAGCAGGCGCGGGTGCACGGCGCGGTACACAGAACGGAACGCGAGCTCGTCGCCGTCTTGTGCCGCGAGCACCGCGGTGGTCAGCTCCGCGTCGTCCCCCAGCAAAATCCCCAACCCGTTCACAGTCCCGTGTGTGTGGCGCAAATCAGCACGTTACGGCTTTCAAGCACCTTCGTCCACGAGTTGTACAACGAGCAACCATCCCTGCGCGGAGCGAGGTGTGACACAAAACGCACCGAAGACGCTGAGAGGGGTGCGGGCTTGTCGCACGAGTCCGCGACGGATGGCGGCCGGGGCCTCTCCTGTGGGGGGTGGCGGCCTCGGTCGCCCTCCCCTTCCCCGCCGTCTCCACGGCCATCATGCCCGGGCCCGCCGCGGGGCCCCCGAGCGGCCCCGCACCTGGCCCGACGGGCGATCCCGTCATCCTTTCGGCTCACTTCCGAGTGAAAACCCGGAATGGGTACGACACACCCGGCTCCACGTCGATAGCGTGGCGGGACACCCGCGCCGCGCCACGAGGAGCCCCCCGCTGTCCAGCCACCTTCCGGCACAGGCCCGCGGAGGCTCCGACCCTTCCCACGGCTCCTCCTCCCTCCACGACGCCGATCCCTTCGGCGACACCGGCCCTCTCGACGGAACGGGGCTCGCGCGGTTCAACGCGCTGTCCCCCGAGGCCGCCCACTCCGCCCTGCTGCACTGCTGCGGCAGCCGTCGCTGGGCCCAGCGGGTGGCCGCCCACCGCCCCTACCCCGACTCCGGAGCGCTACTCGCCGCCGCGGACGAGGCCTCGTACGACCTCTCCCAAGCCGACCTCTCCGAGGCGCTGGCCTGCGAGTTCCCGCCGGAGCTGGAGCACGGGGCGGCGTACGCCGCGCTCCTCGCGCTCGACGCGGCGCACGGGGAGTACGAGCGGACCTTCGGCCACGCCTTCGTGATCTGCCTCGACGGGACCACCCCGGAGGAGCAGGCGGACCAGCTGCTGGCCGCGATCCGGCGGCGGATGGAGCTGGAGGTGGACGAGGAGCGCGCGATCTCCGCGGACGAGCTCCGTCGCGTCGCGCAGGTCCGGCTCGCCGACCTGACACACTGGCTGACCTCGGCAGATGGGGTATCTGCTGCCGAATTCGGGCTATTCGCCCCTGTGGGATAGTCCGTCCGTGCCTGTTTGATCACACCGATGGCCCCCGCGCGAGGGAACCGACAAAGCGTCGCTACGATGTCCGGGGCCGGAGGACCGTACCCGGCCGGGCCCGACCGACAAAGAAGCCGGCTGGCCCCCGCCCCGCTTCCGGAGGGTTTTCCGTGCCGGCTGGAACGTTGTACCGCGGCCGGGAAGGAATGTGGTCCTGGGTGGCTCATCGAGTCACCGGCGTCCTCATTTTCTTCTTCCTGTTCGTACACGTCCTCGACACCGCTCTCGTCCGCGTCTCCCCTGAGGCGTACGACGATGTCGTGGCTACCTACAAGACTCCGATCGTCGCGCTGCTGGAGTACGGCCTCGTCGCCGCAATCCTGTTCCACGCGCTCAACGGTCTCCGTGTCATCGCCGTGGACTTCTGGTCCAAGGGCCCCCGCTACCAGAAGCAGATGCTCTGGACCGTGGTGGGCATCTGGGTCGTGCTGATGGCCGGGGCCGTGTACCCCGTCCTGCACCACGCGTACCTCGAACTCTTCGGGAAGTGACACGCATGTCTTCTGACACTTCTTTCGAAAAGGGCATCGGTGCCGTGGAGGGCGTGGCCCTCTACGACGTCGACAACCCGGCGCCGTACATCGAGGCCCCGCGCAAGCGCACCAGCAAGACCCCGCGCTCGACCCGCGGCAACTTCGAGATGGTCGCGTGGCTCTTCATGCGCCTCTCGGGCATCGTGCTCGTCGTCCTGGTCCTCGGCCACCTGCTGATCCAGCTCGTGCTGGACGGCGGGGTGTCCAAGATCGGCTTCGCCTTCGTGGCCGGCCGCTGGGCCTCCCCGTTCTGGCAGGGCTGGGACCTGCTGATGCTGTGGCTCGCGATGCTGCACGGCGCGAACGGTCTGCGTACCGTCATCAACGACTACGCCGAGCGCGCCAACACGCGTCTGTGGCTCAAGGGCCTGCTCTACACCGCCACGGTGTTCACCATTCTTCTGGGCACGCTGGTGATCTTCACCTTCGACCCGAACATCCGCTAGGCAACGGGGCTGAGGCGAAACCAATGAAGATCCACAAGTACGACACCGTCATCGTCGGCGCGGGCGGCGCAGGTATGCGCGCCGCCATCGAGTCGACGAAGCGCAGCCGCACCGCCGTGCTGACCAAGCTCTACCCCACCCGCTCCCACACGGGCGCCGCGCAGGGCGGCATGGCCGCCGCGCTCGCCAACGTGGAGGACGACAACTGGGAGTGGCACACCTTCGACACGGTCAAGGGCGGTGACTACCTGGTCGACCAGGACGCCGCCGAGATCCTGGCGAAGGAGGCCATCGACGCGGTCCTCGACCTGGAGAAGATGGGCCTGCCGTTCAACCGCACCCCGGACGGCACCATCGACCAGCGCCGCTTCGGCGGGCACTCCCGCAACCACGGCGAGGCGCCGGTCCGCCGGTCCTGCTACGCCGCGGACCGCACCGGTCACATGATCCTCCAGACGCTCTACCAGAACTGCGTCAAGGAGGGCGTGGAGTTCTTCAACGAGTTCTACGTCCTGGACCAGCTCCTGGTCGAGGAGGACGGCGTCAAGAAGTCGGCCGGCGTGGTCGCGTACGAGCTCGCCACCGGCGAGATCCACGTGTTCCAGGCGAAGTCCGTCATCTACGCCTCCGGCGGCACCGGCAAGTTCTTCAAGGTGACCTCCAACGCGCACACCCTCACGGGTGACGGCCAGGCGGCCTGCTACCGCCGCGGCCTGCCGCTGGAGGACATGGAGTTCTTCCAGTTCCACCCGACGGGCATCTGGCGCATGGGCATCCTGCTGACGGAGGGCGCCCGCGGTGAGGGCGGCATCCTGCGCAACAAGGACGGCGAGCGCTTCATGGAGAAGTACGCGCCGGTCATGAAGGACCTCGCGTCCCGTGACGTCGTCTCGCGCTCCATCTACACCGAGATCCGCGAGGGCCGCGGCTGCGGTCCCGCCGGTGACCACGTGTACCTGGACCTGACGCACCTGCCGCCGGAGCAGCTCGACGCGAAGCTCCCGGACATCACCGAGTTCGCGCGCACCTACCTGGGCATCGAGCCGTACACGGACCCGATCCCGATCCAGCCCACCGCGCACTACGCCATGGGCGGCATCCCGACGAACGTCGAGGGTGAGGTCCTCATGGACAACACCACCGTCGTCCCGGGCCTGTACGCGGCCGGCGAGGTCGCGTGCGTGTCGGTGCACGGCGCGAACCGCCTGGGCACCAACTCGCTGCTGGACATCAACGTCTTCGGCAAGCGCTCGGGCATCGCGGCCGCCGCGTACGCCCACGCCCACGACTACGTCGAGCTGCCCGAGAACCCGGCGCAGCAGGTCATCGACCAGGTCGAGCGGCTGCGCAACTCCACGGGCAACGAGCGGGTCGCGGACCTGCGCCTGGAGCTCCAGGAGACGATGGACGCCTGCGTGATGGTGTTCCGCACCGAGCAGACGATCAAGACCGCGGTCGAGAAGATCGCGGAGCTGCGCGAGCGCTACCTGAACGTGTCCGTCCAGGACAAGGGCAAGCGCTTCAACACGGACCTGCTGGAAGCCATCGAGCTGGGCAACCTGCTCGACCTGGCCGAGGTCATGGCCGTGTCCGCGCTGGCGCGCAAGGAGTCCCGCGGCGGTCACTACCGCGAGGACTACCCGAACCGCGACGACGTCAACTTCATGCGCCACACCATGGCGTACCGCGAGGTCGGCGACGACGGCAAGGACTCCGTCCGCCTGGACTACAAGCCGGTCGTCGTCACCCGCTACCAGCCGATGGAGCGTAAGTACTGATGGCCACCCCGACCATGTCCAAGACGGACCAGATGGAGGCGGCTGCCGCCGCCTCGCCGTTCATCACGGTCACCTTCCGGATCCGCCGGTTCAACCCGGAGATCTCGGAGGAGTCCACCTGGCAGGACTTCCAGATCGAGATCGACCCGAAGGAGCGCGTGCTCGACGGTCTCCACAAGATCAAGTGGGACCTCGACGGCACGCTGACCTTCCGTCGCTCGTGCGCGCACGGCATCTGCGGCTCCGACGCGATGCGGATCAACGGCAAGAACAGGCTCGCCTGCAAGACGCTGATCAAGGACATCAACCCGGAGAAGCCGATCACGGTCGAGGCCATCAAGGGCCTGACGGTGATGAAGGACCTCGTCGTCGACATGGAGCCCTTCTTCCAGGCGTACCGGGACGTCATGCCGTTCCTGGTCACCAAGGGCAACGAGCCGACGCGCGAGCGCCTGCAGTCCGCCGAGGACCGCGAGCGCTTCGACGACACCACCAAGTGCATCCTGTGCGCCGCCTGCACGTCCTCGTGCCCGGTGTTCTGGAACGACGGCCAGTACTTCGGCCCGGCGGCGATCGTCAACGCGCACCGCTTCATCTTCGACTCGCGCGACGAGGCCGGCGAGCAGCGGCTGGAGATCCTGAACGACAAGGACGGCGTGTGGCGCTGCCGCACGACCTTCAACTGCACCGACGCGTGCCCGCGCGGCATCGAGGTCACGAAGGCGATCCAGGAAGTGAAGCGGGCCCTGATCACCCGCCGCTTCTGATTTCTTGACGTACGAGGGCCCCGCGCCCGGTGTCCGCACCGGGGGCGGGGCCTTCCGCGTCCCCGCGATCGCCCTACTGGCCCGCCGGAGCCTGTGGAATCATCGGGCACATGAGTGAGCAGCAGCCGAACCCTTACGCGAGCGACGGTCAGGGCGACGAGTACAAGTGGGGTCCGAGCAACCCGAGTTACGGCTACCCGCAGCCCTACCCGCAGCCCCCGGCCTACCAGCCGACCATCGCAGGCGCGGGCATCCCGGCCCAGATGCCGCCGGGGCCGCCCATGGGGTACCCGGCCGCCGGACTCTCCCTGGGCGACATCACCATCGCCGGCGACCAGATCATCACCCCGTCGGGCACCATGCCGCTGCGCGGCGCGATCTGGAACGCCACGGACTTCTCGCGGACGGAGGAGAAGATCCCGGCGCACGCGATCGTGCTGGCCGTCATCTTCTTCCTCTTCTGCCTGCTCGGCCTGTTCTTCCTCCTGATGAAGGAGCGCCGCACCACGGGCTACATCCAGATCACCGTGAACAGCGCCGGCCGCCACCACTCCACGATGATCCCCGCGGTGGACCCGGGCACCTACATGTGGGTCATGAGCCAGATCAACCAGGCGCGCGCACTGAGCATCTGAGGCCGTCCGGGGCCGGAAATCCGGTGGCGGGACGGGAACCGGCCCGCCGAAGATCACCGGATGACCCTCATCCATGATGTGGACGGTCCCGCCGACGCCCCGGCCGTCGTCCTGCTGCATTCCTCCGTGTGCGACCGGCGGATGTGGGAGCCGCAGTGGCGGCCGCTGCTCGCCGCCGGCTTCCGCGTGGTCCGGCCGGACTTCCGGACCTGCGGCGACTCCCCCGCCGCCGAGGCCCCGTACAGCGACCACGGGGACGTACGGGAGCTGCTGGAGCACCTCGGCATCCGGCGGGCCGCGTTCGTCGGGAGCTCGTACGGCGGGCGGGTCGCGCTGACGCTGGCCGCGCAGCGTCCGGAGCTGGTCAGTGCGCTGGCGCTGCTCTGCCCCGCCCGGCCCGCACAGCGGCGCGGCCCCGCGCTGCTCGCCTTCAACGCCGCCGAGGCCGCCCTGCTGGACGCCGGCGACCTGGAGGGCGCGGCCGGGCTCAACGCCCGCCAGTGGCTCGGCCCGGAAGCGGACGGGGCCGCGCACGCCCTCGTACGGGCCATGCAGCTCGGGAACCTGCGGGGCGCCCTGGCCGCCGACGGGGACCACGAGCTCCCCGAGCCCGCCTTCGAGCCCGCCGACGTCACCGCCCCGGTGCTCGCCGTCGGCGGCGCGCACGACATCCCCGACTTCCGCGAGGTCCCCGCAGAGCTCGCCTCGCTCGTGCCCGGCGCCGTCCACGTCGAGCTGCCCTGGGCCGGCCATCTCCCTTCCCTGGAACGCCCGGAGGAGATCACCCGGCTGCTGTCGGACTTCCTTGCGGGACGCTGAACGGGCCCCGGAAACCGCCCCGCGCCATTCGCTTGAACCTGTTCAAAAATGGGTCTACAGTCAGCGCTGTCAGCAGTTGAACACGTTCAAGGGGGCTGAGGGCAATGGACCTCACCGTGGTCGCGTACGTCATCTACCTGCTCATCAGCATCGGACTCACCGTCTGGGTGGCCCGCACGCTCAGCCGCAACGGGCGCGTCTTCATCGGGGACGTCCTCCAGGGCAACGAGAAGCTCGCGGACGCCGTCAACCAGCTCCTGGTGGTCGGCTTCTACCTCGTCGACATCGGCTTCGTCACCCTCTACCTGCGGTCGGCCGACGAGATCGTGGCGGCCCGCGGGCTCTTCGAGGCCCTGTCGGTCAAGCTCGGAGTCGTGCTCCTGGTCCTCGGCGTCATGCACCTCGGCAACGTCTGGGTGCTGAACAAGATGCGCCGCCGGGGCATCATGGAGCGCCAGCAGACCCCGCCGGTCGCCCCCCAGGGGTGGACCGCTCCCGCCGGAGCCTGATCACCGTGGCCACCGCCGCCACCCGGCACCTGACGGTGCTCTACGACGCGAACTGCCCGCTCTGCGTACACATCCGGCACTGGCTGCTCGGCCAGCGATGGCTGGTACCGCTCCGGCTCGTCCCCGCGGCCTCCTTCGAGGCGCAGCAGCGCTACCCGCAGCTCGACCACGCCTCGACGCTGAAGGAGATCACCGTCATCGGGGACTCCGGGCAGGTGTGGAAGGGGACCGACGCCTTCATCGTCTGCCTGTGGGCGCTGGCCGAGCACCGGCCGAAGGCGAACTGGCTGGCCACCCCGGCCGGCCGGCCCTTCGCCAAGGCTGCCATGTACACCGCCTCCACCTGGCGCGAGGCGCTGCGGGACGGCTCCTCGGCGAACGACGGGGAACCGGCCTGTGACGACCAGTGTGCCGCGCCCCGATAGGCTCGGTGCCGTGACTGATCAGAAGGCTCCCAAGAGCGAGCAGACCCGCACGCTCATTCTCGAAACCGCGCTCCGCCTCTTCCAGGAGCGCGGCTTCGACAAGACGACGATGCGCGGGATCGCCAAGGAGGCCGGAGTATCGGTCGGCAACGCCTACTACTACTTCGAGTCCAAGGAACACCTGGTCCAGGGCTTCTACGACCGGATCGGCGCCGCGCACCTGGCGGCGGTCCGGCCCATCCTGGACACCGAGACCGATCTGCAGAAGCGGCTCGCCGGCGTCCTGACCAGCTGGCTGGACATCGCGGCGCCGTACCACGAGTTCGCCTCGCAGTTCTTCAAGAACGCCGCCGACCCGGAGAGCCCGCTCAGCCCGTTCTCCCCGGAGTCGGAGCCGGCCCGCAAGCAGGCGATCGACATGCACCGCGAGGTGCTGGCGGGCGCCAAGACCAAGGTGCCGGACGAGCTGGCGGACGTACTGCCGGAGCTGATGTGGCTCTCGCAGATGGGCCTGGTCCTCTACTGGGTCTTCGACCGCTCCCCGGACAGCGAGAAGACCCGCAAGCTCGCCCAGCGCGGCGCGCAGCTCACGACGCGGGGCATCATCCTGGCCCGGTTCCGGGTGCTGCGGCCGCTGGTGCGGGAAGTGCACGAGCTGTTCACGGACTTCCTGCCGGGCATGGCCCAGTCGGCCGTGTCCCGTCCGGGCCGCAAGCGGGCCTCCGACCCGGACGCGGGCCCGGAAGAGGGTCCGGATGTGGGTCCGGAAGTGGGCCCCGCGTAGCAAGCGGCGCGGGGCCCGGCCGCGGACCGCGGCCTACAGCCAGCTGAGCTCCCACAGCCGCCACACGCCGGTGCCGTCCGAGAGGTACTGGGCGCCCGCGACGGCCTCGCGCGACATCACGTAGTCCTTCTTCTGCCAGATCGGCAGCATCGGGACCTGCTGCGCGACCAGCTTCTGCAGATCGCGGAAGTCGTTGGCGGCGGCGCCCCGGTCCGAGTAGGACTGGGTGCGGGTGATGAGGTCGTTGACGGCCTTGTCGGAGTAGCCGCTGTTCATCGAGTTGTCTGCGCCGATGAGCGGGGCGAGGAAGTTGTCCGCGTCCGGGAAGTCGGCGATCCAGCCGATGGTGTAGGCGTCGAACTCGCCCGCCGCGTAGGCCTTCTGGAAGTCGCTCCACTTCTCGACCGGCTTGATGGTGACGTGGAAGAGGCCGGTGGCCTCCAGCTGCGCCTTCAGCTCCTCGGCCTCCGGGACGCTCGCGCCGCGCACGTTGACCCCGAGGGTGATCGCCACCGGGGTGGTGATCCCGGCGTCCTTGAGGAGCTTCTTCGCGGTGAGCCCGTTCGGCGAGGGCCAGGCGTCGAAGAACGGCGTGCTGTGGGCGGCGATGCCCGCCGGGACGAGGGAGTAGAGCGGGGTGACCGTGCCCTTGTAGACCTCGGTCGCCACCTTGGCCCGGTCCACGGCCGCCGCGACGGCCTGGCGGACGGCGGGCTGGGCCACCGGGGAGCCGGGGCGGAGGTTGAAGACCATGCTGCGGATCTCCGTACCGCCCGAGGCCTGGTACCGGGTGTCCTCCAGGCCCGGGTTCAGGCCGGCCAGGACCGCCGGGGGCATGTCGCGGTGGGCGACCTCGATCCCGTGGTCGGTCCAGGCCTGCTCCAGCTGCGCGGAGTCCTTGAAGTACTTCACGGTGACCGCGGTCTTGGAGACCTTGCCCTGGCCCTTGTACGAGGTGTTGGGCTTGAGCTCGGCGCTCGCACCGGCCGTGTAGCCGTCGAGGGTGAAGGGGCCGGAGCCGTCGACCTTCTGGTCCTCGCGCAGGGCCTTGGCCGGGTACTTCTCCTTGTCCACGATCGAGGCGGCGCCCGTCGCGATCTTGAACGGGAAGGTGGCGTCACCGGCGGAGAGGCTGAAGGTGACGGTGCGGCCCTCGGCCTTGACCGACTCCAGGGTGTTGAACAGCGGCGCCGGACCCTGGTCGGAGTTGATCGCCTTGATCCGGTCGAAGGAGTACTTGACGTCCTCGGCGGTGATCGCCCGGCCGGAGGAGAACTTCACGTCCGGGCGCAGCTCGCACTGGTACGTGGTGAGCTTGTCGCCGATGAAGTTGCAGGCGGAGGCCGCGTCGGGCACCGGGGTGTCCGCACCGGGCTTGATGGTCAGCAGCGATTGGTAGACGTTGCTGAACAGGGCCCAGGAGCCCGCGTCGTACGCACCCGCGGGGTCGAGGGAGGAGACCACGTCGCTCGTGCCGACGCGGATCGCCTTCCCGCCGCCGGCGGCCTGCGGCAGCAACTGCCAGGTGGCGACGCCGGCCACGCCGAGGACCAGCCCGGCCGCGATGACTTTCGAGCGGACAGACCGCAGCATCCTTGACTCCACCCCACGCGGGCGCACGCCGAAGTGTGCGACCAGATATCCGATTATCGGTCACATCCCATCATGGAATTTCGGCCGCGGGAAGGCCGATTCGTCGCGTGGCGCTGGAGGTTCGGGAGGTTCAGGCCTGATATGAGGCGAGTTCGACGACTGTGATGTCCGACGGCGCACCGACCCGGACCGGCGGTCCCCAGGCGCCCGCACCGCGCGAAACGTACAGCTGGGTGTCTCCGTAGCGCTCCAGCCCGGCGACGGTGGGATTGGCGAGCGCGGCGACGTACTCGCCGGGCCAGAGCTGCCCGCCGTGGGTGTGGCCGGAGAGCTGGAGGTCCGCCCCGTACCGGACGGCCTCGTCGATGACGATCGGCTGGTGGGCGAGGAGCACGGCGCTGCGGGTACGGTCCCGGTCGCCGAGGGCGGCCCGGAAGTCCGGGCCGTGGCCCTCGCTCTCGCCCGCGACGTCGTTGACCCCGGCGAGGTCGAAGTGCGGGAGCTCGCGGCGGGCGTTCTCCAGCGGGGTGAGGCCGAGCTCGCGGACGTGGTCGACCCACTGCTGAGCGCCGGAGAAGTACTCGTGGTTGCCGGTGACGAAGTACGAGCCGTGGCGCGAGCGGAGGCCGCGGAGCGGTTCGGCGGCGGGGCCGAGGTCCTCGACGCTGCCGTCGACGAGGTCGCCCACGACGGCGATGAGGTCGGGCTGCGTGCGGTTGATCGTGTCGACGATGCGGGTGGTGTGGGCGCGGCCCAGGATCGGGCCGAGGTGGATGTCGCTCACGACGGCGATGCGGAAGCCGTGGGCCGCGCGGGGCAGCTTCGCCAGGGGGACCTGGACCCGCTTGACGCGGGGGCCGCGCAGGACGCCGTACGTGCCGTAGCCGACGGTGCCGGCCGTGGCGGCGGCGGCCGTGCCGGCGACGATCCGCGCGAAGCGGCGGCGGCTGACGCCGGAGGTCCCCGTCGGGCCGGCCGTCGCCGGGCCGGCCGTCGTGGCGTGCTGACCGGCCGGGGCGGTGGGGTCGGCAGTGGCCGCGAGCGTGGCCTGCGGCGCGGTTCCCCTCCCCGCCCCTTCCCGGAACCGGGGCTCCGCCCCGGGCCCCGAGGGGTCCGCGCCTGCGGCCGGGGGGACGCCGGGGTGCTGCGCCCCGGGCGCCGCTGCGGCCTCGCCTTCGGCGGCCGGGGCGGCGTCGGGCTGCGCCCCGGAGCCCGGTCCGGCCGTGCCCGCGGAGGCGGCCCGGGCCGCGGCCCCGTTCGACCGGCGGAGCCATACCGCTCGGAGCGGTTCGGCGACCAGCATCGCCAGGGAGAGGTACAGGAGGACGGCGAGCCAGAGGTAGCCCGGCCAGGCGACCGTGCGCTCCAGCCAGAAGGGGGCTCCCGCGCGGCCCCCGACGAGGGCGGCCACGGACAGGAGCGGGAGCGCGAAGGCCAGGGCGGTGCCCGTGCGGCGGACCGCGCCGCCGGGGGCGGTGGTGTCGCGGACCAGGCGGATCCAGAGCCAGCGGTGCACCAGGACCAGGAGGGCCAGCACCAGCAGGGCCACGGCCGCGACGAGAAGGATCGTCACGCGCCCGTCTCCGTACGTGATTCACGCCGCAGTGCCCGCACCCCGAGCAACCCGATCACTCCGACGGCCGTCCCCAGGAGAAAGGACGCCACCGCCAGGAGAAGGTGGACCCAGAAGTACGCGGTCGGGTCCCCCGCGGCGTCGAAGGCCAGACCGCTGCCGTCCTTCCACAGGTTCCGGACGAAAGACACCCAGATGAACCAGCTCCACACTCCGAAGGCGAGCAGGAACCAGGAAGCGGCGCGACTGAGTCTCATGAGCCCAGTATCTGTTTCGTCCCCGGGACGGACGCGCCGGGGTGGGCTGTCCCGGCGGTGGTTGCGGCGGGTTGGCCGGTCCGTGCCGCTAAGCACAGCATCGGGATGTACTTTCACCTGCGTGTCTGCCAAGAAGACCGCGTTGACGGTCCTTTCCGCCGCGCTGCCCGCCCTGCTCGTCCCGGCGCTGCTGGCCTCGCCCGCCTACGCCGCGCCGACGCCGACACCGCCGGTGGACGGGAAGGGGCAGCCGCCCAAGGCGCCCGCGCCGCCCGCCTCGATGTCCACGGTCGGCGGCTCCGCGCTCGGGCAGCCCGGTACCCAGGTCAACCTGCTGCCCGGTGCTCCCGCGCTGCCCACGAGCCTGACGGGCCGTTCGTGGATCGTGGCCGATGCCGAGACCGGCGAGATCCTCGCCGCGCACAACGCGCACTGGCGGCTCCCCCCGGCCTCGACCATGAAGATGCTCTTCGCCGACACCGTGCTGCCGAGCCTGCCCAAGGACCAGGTCCACAAGGTCACCGACAAGGAGCTGGACGGGGTCGGGGCCGGCTCCAGCCTCGTGGGCATCAAGGAGGACGCCGAGTACAGCGTCCACGACCTGTGGCTCGGGGTGTTCCTGCGCTCCGGGAACGATGCCGTGCACGTCCTTTCGGCCATGAACGGCGGCGTCGAGAAGACCGTCAAGGACATGCAGGCGCACGCCGAGGAGCTCCAGGCCCTGGACACGCACGTGGTGTCCCCGGACGGCTACGACGCTCCGGGCCAGGTCTCCAGCGCGTACGACCTCACCCTCATCGCCCGCTCCGGTCTCCAGAAGGAGGACTTCCGGGAGTACTGCGGCACGGCCAGCGCGAAGTTCCCCGGCCGCCAGGAGCCGGGCAAGCCGCGGGAGACCTTCGAGATCCAGAACACCAACCGGCTGATGACCGGGGCCGGCGGCCTCTCCCCGTACAAGGGGATCGCCGGGGTGAAGAACGGCAACACCACGATGGCCGGCTCCACCTTCACCGGCGCCGCCCAGCAGGGCAACAAGAAGCTGCTGGTCACCGTGATGAACCCGGGGACCGGGGGCGCCAACTCCGTGTACGAGGAGACCGCCAACCTGCTGGACTGGGGTTTCGCGGCCGCCGGGAAGGTCAAGCCGGTGGGCGAGCTGGTGCCGCCGAAGAGCGCGGACACCACCTCCCACGGCTCCCCGGCCCAGTCCCACGAGAACAGCCCGTCGGCGTCCGGCGGGGACTCCGGCGGCGGGATCGGCACCGCCTTCGGCGTGGCGGGCGGGGTGCTGGCCGTGGTGGCCGGCGGGGCCTACGCCGTCAACCGGCGCTGGCCGCGGGGGCGCGGCCGCCGGTCTCGCGGCCAGGTGTAGCGGAGCCGGCGGGCTCCCGGGCCGCCGTCGGGTCCGGCTCTGCGCCGGGCTCGCGGTCCGGCTCCCGGCCCGGCTCGGGGTCCTCCACGCCGTCACCGTCGGCATCGTCCCGGCTCGCGGTCCACGCCGCGCAGAACAGCAGCAGCTTCGCCGTGAGGTTGATCCAGATCAGCAGGGCGATGGGCACGCCGAAGGCCCCGTACATGCTCTTCGTGGCGACCTCCCGCATGTAGCCGCTGAGCAGCAGCTTCAGGAGCTCGAAGCCGGCCGCGCCGAGGAGGGCCGCCTCGATCAGCCGGCGGCGGGGCGGTTCGACGCCCGGGAGCAGGGTCAGGACGTAGAGCAGGAGCAGGAAGGCGGCCACCACGCCGACGAGGAAGGCTCCGCCCCGCAGCAGGCCCCCGCCCGCGCCGTCGCGCGGCACGCCCAGCCAGTCGCCGGCCTTGCCGACCGCGGTGGAGCCGAAGATCGAGGCGGCGGCCGAGGCCAGGCCGACGCCGCCGAGGCCGATGAGCACCAGCGCGTCCTTGCCCTTGCGGACGAAGGGGTTGCCCTGGTCCTCGTCGTCCTTCTCCCACACGGCGCGCAGGCAGTCCCGCATGGAACCGATCCAGCCGATGCCGGTGAAGAGCAGGACGGCGGCGGCGATCAGCCCGACGGTGCCGGCGTTCGCGACGAGGGCGTTGATGTCGAGCTGGTCGGAGATGCCGGGGACCTGCTCGGTGAGGTTCTTCTGGAGCTTGTCGAGCTGGTCCTGGCTGAGCAGTCCGGCGCCGATCGCGGCGGCCACGGTGATCAGCGGGAAGAGGGCCAGGAAGCTGATGAAGGTGATGGCGGCGGCGAGCCGGCTCCAGTGCACGCGGTCGAGCCGCTGGTACGAACGCCACAGGTGGGTCCGCATCAGCGCGGACACCAGGGGTCCGATCAGTGGGAGTTTCGTCAGCCAGTCCATACGGTCACCGTAAATGAGCTGTCGTAAATAGCCGGGATTGCCGCTTTTGGGGACTACGGTCGTCGATTGTGACTTTTCGCCCGACGGCTCGGCCGTTCCATGCCCTGGTCCTGCGAAGGATCGGTTTCCGGTTCCGGTTCCTGCGTCAGGAACGGCGTACGGTCGCCTCGCCCGTGGCAGCCGCGCTGCTGTCCGTTGCCGAGCCGAGCTGCGCCGGGACGCCGCTCGCTCCACCGCTTGCCCCGTTGCCGAACGGATATTCACGCAGCTTGCGCCAGACTCCGTCCGAGCCCTGCTCGTAGAGGGCGAACCCGTTGCAGACCCACTGCGCCGCGTAGTCGGCGAGGCTGCTGAACGCCAGGTCCATCGCCTCCTCGGAGATCCCGTGGGCGACCGTGACGTGCGGGTGGTACGGGAAGGAGAGCTCCCGGCTGAGCGGCCCCTCCGGGTCGCGGACCTGGCCCTGGAGCCTGGTGCAGTCGGAGCCGCCCTCGACGACCTGGACGAAGACGACCGGCGAGAGGGGACGGAAGGTGCCCGTGCCGGCCAGCCGCATCACAAAGGACCGGCCCGCGGCCGCGACCTCCGCCAGGTGGGCGCGGATCCCGGGCAGCCGCTCCGCGGCCACCTCCGTCGGCGGTACGAGGGTGACGTGCGTGGGAATGCCGTGCGCGGCGGCGTCCCCGAAGCCGGCCCGCAGCTCCTGAAGGCTGCTGCCGTACGGCTCCGGGACCGCGATCGAAACGCCGAGCGTTACGGTCCCCACGTAGCTCTCCTCCGCCTGTAGTCCCTGTGCGTGGTCTGTGCTTCGCATGTGCTCCGCATGTGCGTCGCACGAGTGCTGCCGCCCCAGTGTGGCGGCAGCACCCCCCAGATCGCCAGGGCCCTCTTTCCCTTGCGTGCCCGTCAGTGCTTCGCGGGCAGGAAACCGAGGTGGTCGTAGGCCTGCGCCAGGGTCTCGGCGGCGACCGCCCTGGCCTTCTCCGCGCCCTTGGCCAGCAGGGAATCCAGGGTCTCCGGGTCGTCCAGGTACTCCTGGGTGCGCTGCTTGAAGGGTGTGACGAAATCGACCATCACACCGGCCAGGTCGGTCTTGAGCGCACCGTAGCCCTTGCCCTCGTACGCGGCCTCCAGCGCCGGGATCGACTCGCCCGTGAGGGTGGAGTAGATCGTGAGCAGGTTGCTGACGCCGGGCTTGTTCTCCGCGTCGAACCGGACAACGGCCTCGGTGTCGGTGACCGCGCTCTTGATCTTCTTCTCGGTGGCCTTGGGCTCGTCGAGGAGGTTGATCAGGCCCTTGGGCGAAGAGGCCGACTTCGACATCTTGATCGCCGGGTCCTGGAGGTCGTAGATCTTCGCGACCTCCTTGACGATGTGCGCGGCCGGCAAGGTGAAGGTCTTCCCGAAGCGCTGGTTGAAGCGCTCGGCCAGGTCCCGGGTCAGCTCGATGTGCTGACGCTGGTCCTCGCCGACGGGGACGGAGTTCGCCTGGTAGAGCAGGATGTCGGCGACCTGCAGGATCGGGTACGTGAACAGGCCGACGGTGGCGTTGTTGGCGCCGTTCTTCGCGGACTTGTCCTTGAACTGGGTCATCCGGCTGGCCTCGCCGAAACCGGTGATGCAGTTCATGACCCAGCCGAGCTGCGCGTGCTCGGGCACGTGGCTCTGGATGAAGAGCGTGCAGCGCTCGGGGTCGAGACCGGCGGCGAGGAGCTGCGCCGCGGAGAGCCGGGTATTGGCGCGCAGATCCTTCGGATCCTGCGGCATGGTGATCGCGTGCAGGTCGACGACCATGTAGAAGGCGTCGTGCGTCTCCTGCAGGGCGACGTACTGCCGGATGGCTCCGAGATAGTTCCCGAGGTGGAACGAACCGGAGGTGGGCTGGATGCCGGAGAGCGCGCGAGGACGATCAGAAGCCATGCCCCCATTCTCTCAGGTGTGACCCCGGGCTCGGCCCCGCCACTGGCCGGAACCCGGCGGGTCCCGCCCCCCGCACCCGGCCCCCGCCCGGGTACCGCCCGGTAGCCCCCCGTCCGGATCTTGCCTCGGCCGAGCGACCGCTTTCCGTCCGGGTCAGGAGGTGTGCCGCTGCGCGGGGCTTCGCGGGCGCCGCCCACACCCGCGCCTCAAACGCCGGCGGGACTGGATTTTGGCAGGCGCCGGTCCGCACGTTCAGGCTGACGCCGGGCAATTCCAGCCTCGCCGGCGTTTGAGGCGCGGGGTCCGGGGCGGAGCCCCGGGAGGGGTCCGGGCGCAGCCCGGGGAACGGGCGAAGGGCGGGTAGGGGACGGCCCCCGCAGGGACCGCCCCCCGCCCGGGACGGGTCAGGCGACGGGGAGGCCCGGGGCCGGGAAGGCGGCCATGAGGGCGGCGACCTCGGCCCGGACCGTGCCGAGGGCAGCCTCATCGCCGAGGGCGGCCGCGGAGACCGCCCCCGCGATCCAGTCGGCGACCACCGGCATGTGCTCGACGCCGAGCCCCCGCGACGTCAGCGACGGCGTACCGATCCGGATCCCCGACGGGTCGAACGGCTTGCGCGGGTCGAACGGCACCGTGTTGTAGTTCACGACGATCCCGGCCCGGTCCAGCGCCTTCGCCGCGATCTTGCCGGACACCGACTTCCCGGTGAGGTCGATCAGGATCAGGTGGTTGTCCGTACCGCCCGAGACCAGGTCGAAGCCCCGCTCCAGCAGCGCCGCGGCCAGCGCCTTCGCGTTGGCCACGACCGCGTGCGCGTACGACACGAACGAGGGCTGCGCAGCCTCGTGCAGCGCCACCGCGATACCGGCCGTCGTCTGGTTGTGCGGGCCGCCCTGGAGGCCCGGGAAGACCGCCTTGTCGATGGCCTTCGCATGCTCCTCGCGGCACATCAGCATCGCGCCGCGCGGACCGCGCAGGGTCTTGTGGGTGGTCGTGGAGATCACGTCCACGTGGCCCGCCGGGGACGGGTGGGCGCCGCCCGCGATCAGGCCGGCGATGTGCGCCACGTCGGCGACGAGCACCGAGCCCGCCTCCTTCGCGATCGAGGCGAACGCCTCGAAGTCGATCGTGCGCGGGAGCGCCGTACCGCCGCAGAAGATCAGCTTGGGCCGCTCGGCGAGCGCGAGGTCCCGTACGGCGTCGTAGTCGATGAGGCCATTCGTTTCAGGATCCGCAGTCGCCTGGACCCCGTACTGCACGCCGCGGAACCAGGAGCCCGTCGCCGAGACCCCCCAGCCGTGCGTCAGGTGCCCGCCCATCGGCAGCGCCATGCCCATCACCGTGTCGCCGGGCTTCGCGAAGGCCAGGTAGACGGCGAGGTTGGCGGGCGAGCCGGAGTACGGCTGCACGTTGGCGTGGTCGACTCCGAAGAGGCCCTTGGCCCGCTCCACGGCCAGTGCCTCGATGCGGTCGATGTTCTGCTGGCCCTCGTAGTACCGGCGGCCCGGGTAGCCCTCGCTGTACTTGTTCTGCAGCACGGTGCCGGAGGCCTCCAGCACGGCCGAGGACACGTAGTTCTCGCTCGGGATGAGGCGCAGGGTCTGCGCCTGGAGGGTTTCCTCGGCGGCGACGAAGGACGCCAGCTCGGGGTCGGTCGCGAGGAGGGCGGGGTGGCGGTACGGGTGGTGGTTCGCGCTCATGGCGGTTCCTCCGGGGTCGATGTCGGATCTCGTCCCCGCGAGGCCCAGGCGAGCGGCCCTGTGTGCGGTCGTGCGCGCACGGCTCCCCCGGAGTTGGTTCTCCGTGCGCCAGTCGCCGTGCGTGTCCGACACCTTAGCGGGCGCGCCGCAGATGAGGTTTCTCCGTCCGGTATTCGAGCGAGGATGGACAGTGACGCCACCCTCGTCACCGGCTTGACGGACGATCGGAGACCCCGTGTCGACAACTGCTGATGCCATCCGCTCCGCCGACGCGCACAGCGCGCACAACTACCACCCCCTGCCCGTCGTCGTCGCCACCGCCGAAGGCGCGTGGATGACCGACGTGGAGGGGCGTCGCTATCTCGACATGCTCGCCGGGTACTCCGCGCTGAACTTCGGCCACGGCAACCGGCGGCTGCTCGACGCCGCCCGCGCCCAGCTGGAGCGGGTCACCCTGACCTCCCGCGCCTTCCACCACGACCGCTTCGCGGACTTCTGTACCGAGCTCGCGGCGCTGTGCGGCAAGGAGGCCGTGCTGCCCATGAACACCGGGGCGGAGGCCGTGGAGACGGCGGTGAAGACCGCCCGCAAGTGGGGGTACGAGGTCAAGGGCGTACCGGACGGCCACGCCAAGATCGTGGTGGCGGCCGACAACTTCCACGGCCGGACCACGACCATCGTGTCGTTCTCCACCGACCACGAGGCCCGCGACCACTTCGGCCCGTACACCCCCGGCTTCGAGATCGTCCCGTACGGGGACCTCACCGCGCTCGCCGCCGCCGTCACCTCCAACACCGTGGCCGTGCTCCTGGAGCCGATCCAGGGCGAGGCCGGCGTCCTCGTGCCGCCCGCCGGATACCTGAAGGGCGTACGGGAACTGACGCGCGAGCGGAACGTCCTGTTCATGGCCGACGAGATCCAGTCGGGCCTGGGCCGCACCGGCCGGACCTTCGCGTGCGAGCACGAGGGGGTCGTCCCCGACGTGTACATCCTCGGCAAGGCGCTGGGCGGCGGGGTCGTGCCCGTCTCGGCGGTGGTGGCCGACCGCGACGTGCTCGGCGTGTTCAGGCCCGGCGAGCACGGCTCCACCTTCGGCGGCAACCCGCTGGCCTGCGCCGTGGCCCTGGAGGTCATCGCGATGCTGCGCACCGGCGAGTACCAGCAGCGCGCCACCGAGCTCGGCGACCACCTGCACCGCGAACTGAACCTGCTGGTCGGCGGCGGTGCGGTGACCGCCGTACGGGGCCGCGGGCTGTGGGCGGGCGTGGACATCGACCCGGCGCGCGGCACCGGCCGGGAGATCTCCGAGAAGCTGATGGGGCTCGGGGTGCTCGTCAAGGACACGCACGGCTCGACGATCCGGATCGCACCGCCGCTGGTGATCTCCAAGGAGGACCTGGACTGGGGGCTGGACCAGCTCAGGTCGGTCCTCGGCGCCTAGGGGGTGTCCTGGCCGTCGGCCGGGTACGGCCACCGGGGCGGCGCCGGACGGCCGCCTCCCCGGTGGGGGCGGCCTCCCGGACGACGGCTAGAGGATGACGTGGGGCAGGAAGCGGGCGTACTCGTCCGTGACCGGTCCCGCCGATTCGCGGATGCCCAGGCCCGCCGCCTCGTCCTCGACCACCCACGCGCCGAGCACCACCCGGTTGCCGTCGAAGTCGGGGAGCGGGGCGAGGCCCTGGAAGACGTAGGTCTCGTCCTCCTCCGGTGCGAACGGCTCGCCGCCGACCGGGTGCAGGGTGACGCCCGCGCCCTCGCGCCCCAGCAGCGGCTTCGCCGCGTAGCCGGTGGTCGTGGCGAGCTCGCGCGGGCCGTCCAGGTAGGCGGGCAGCAGGTTCGGGTGCTCCGGGAAGAGCTCCCACAGGACCGCCAGCAGCGCCTTGTTGGAGAGCAGCATCTTCCACAGGGGCTCGATCCAGGCGGTGGTGCCGGAGCCGCCGCCGTGGTCGTACGTGCCGAGTACCTGCGGGGCGAACTCGTCGGTGGCCAGCCACTCCCACGGGTAGAGCTTGAAGATCGCGCGGATGAAGCCGAGCTTCTCGTCCACGAACCGGCCGGACAGGCTGTCCCAGCCGATCTGCTCCACCGACAGCTCACGGGTCTCGATGCCGGCCTGCTCGGCGGTCTCCTGGAGGTAGGCGACCGTCATCAGGTCCTCGCCGAGCTCGTCGGTCTCGGAGTGCGCGAAGTGCAGCGGTCCGGCCGGCAGCAGCTCCGCCTGGCGCCGCCAGGCGTCGACGAGCCGCTCATGCAGGGAGTTCCACTGGTCGGCGCCGGGGAAGCGCTCCTCCATCCAGAACCACTGCGGACCGGCCGCCTCCACGAGGGAGGTGGGGGTGTCGGCGTTGTACTCCAGCAGCTTGGCGGGGCTCCCGGAGCCGTCGTAGCGCAGGTCGAAGCGGCCGTAGAGCGAGGGCTGTTCGGCGCGGCGCCGCCAGGACTCGGCGATCAGCGCGGCGAGCTTCGGGTCGGTGATCCCGAGGTCGGCGAAGCGGTCGTGGTCGACGATGTGCTGGGCCGCCGCCAGGCACATGGCGTGCAGCTCCTCGACGACGTTCTCCAGCGCCTCGATCTCGGGCAGGGTGAAGGAGTAGTACGCGCTCTCGTCCCAATAGGGGCGCAGGGAGTCGTCGGGGTAGCGGGTCAGGGGGTAGATCAGCCCCTGCTCCTCGACGGTCTTCTGCCAGTCGGGGCGGGGCTCGATGGTGTGGCGCTTCACCCTGGATCAGCCGCCCGAGGAGCTCTTGTGGCCGCCGATGCCGCCGCGGGTGACGGCGGACTTGTCGAAGCTGCCGCCGCTGACCCTGTTCTTCGTGACGCTGCCGCCGTAGTAGTACGCGCCGCGGCCGCCGCTCTTGCACTCCTTGGAGTTCAGCTTCTCCATGGTGGCGCGGTCCGCGCAGCGCTTGTCGGGCTCGTTGCTGCTCCCGCAGGCCACCAGGGCGGCGGCGAGCAGGCCCATGCCGCCGAGGGCGACGGTGCCGGAGCGCATGCGGCGCTTGGTGCGCGCGGAATCGGTACTGCTGGTGCTACTGCTGCTGTCCATGGATGGTTCGCTCCCCCTGGGTGGCCGGCTGCGGACAGACTAGAACGGCCGCCCCGGCCGACGGAATCCGGCCGACGCGGGATCCGTGACCTAGAGTCGGTTCGTGCTCATTGGGATGATTTGCGCGCTCGGTGCGGCGGTCTGCTTCGGCACGGCGTCGGTCCTGCAGGCCGTGGCGGCGCGGGCGGCGGAGCCGGGGACGGGCTCCGGCGTCGACACCGCCCTCCTCCTGAGGGCGCTGCGCCAATGGCGCTATCTCGCCGGCCTGGGGCTGGACGGGGTCGGCTTCGTCTTCCAGATCATCGCCCTGCGGCACATCCCGATCTACGCGGTGGGCGCCGCCCTCGCCGCCAGCCTCGCGGTGACCGCGGTGGTCGCGGCGCGGCTGCTGAAGGTGCGGCTGAGCGGCATGGAGTGGGGCGCGGTCGCGGTCGTGTGCGCGGGGCTGGTGATGCTCGGGCTGGCGTCCGGGGAGGAGGGCTCGGGGAAGGGCACGCCGGCGCTGAAACTGGGGCTGCTGGCGGTGGCCGGGCTGGTGCTGGTGGTCGGGGCCGTGGCGGGCGGACTGCCGGACCGCAGCCGGGCCCTGACGCTGGGTCTGGCCGCCGGAACCGGCTTCGGGGTGGTGGAGGTGGCGGTCCGGCTCATCGACGGCATCTCCCTCTCCGCCCTGGCGAACCCGGCGTTCTACGCGCTGCTGCTCGGCGGCGGCTCCGCGTTCCTGCTGCTCACCTCGGCACTGTCGCGGGGCTCGGTGACCACGGCGACGGCCGGCATGGTGCTCGGCGAGACGATCGGCCCGGCGGTGGTGGGCGTGGCCTGGCTGGGCGACCGCACCCGCGAGGGCCTGACCTGGCTGGCGGTCGCGGGCTTCGCGGTGGCCGTGGCCGGCTCCCTCGCCCTGGCCCGCTTCGGCGAACCCCCGGCGGAGCCGGTCCGGCCGCCCGCCGCTTGAGGGCGGGGCCCGGGCGCAGCCCGGTGTCCCTGGGGCTCCGCCCCAGACCCCGCTCCTCAAACGCCGGAGGGGCTGGATTTCCCGGACCGCCGTCCGTCACGTGCGGGCCCGGACCACCAGCGGTCACGTGCGCGCCGACGCCCGCACGATCCAGTCCGTCCGGCGTTCCAGGACCGGGTCCGTGTCCGGGGCCGGGTCCGGGCGGAGCCCGGGGAACGGTGGAAGGGCGGGTAGGGGACGGCCCCGCAGGGCACCCGTCACGGCAGGGACGCCACCAGCGCGGCCAGCGTCGGCGCCCACGCGCTCTGGGACGGCGTCCCGAAGCCCACGACCAGCGCCTCGCGCACGGGCATCACCGCCGCCGGATGCCGGAAGAAGGACAGCGGCTGCAGCCCCAGGTCCTGCCAGGCGGCCGACCGCAGCGCCGCCCGCTCCCCACCCGGCCCCAGATCGAGCACCGCATGCAGCCCGGCGGCGATGCCGGAGACCGCCGCCCGGTCCCCGACCGCCGCGACCAGCTCGTCGCGCCGCCGCCGGTAGCGCAACCGCATCTCCCGCACGTGCCGGTCGTACGCCCCCGACCGGATGAACTCCGCGAGCGTCAGCTGGTCCAGCGCGCTGGAGCTCCAGTCGGTCCGGCCCTTCACCGCGAGCACCTCCTCCATCAGCGGTCCGGGCAGCACCATCCAGCCCATGCGCAGCCCCGGCGCCAGGGACTTGCTGGCCGTACCCAGGTACACCACCCGGTCCGGGTCCAGTCCCTGGAGCGCGCCGACCGGCTGGCGGTCGTAGCGGAACTCGCCGTCGTAGTCGTCCTCCAGGATCAGCGCGCCCGTGGACCGCGCCCAGTCCACCGCCGCCGCCCGCCGCCCGGGCGTCAGCGCGGCGCCCGTCGGGAACTGGTGCGCCGGCGTCAGCAGCACCGCACCGGCGCCCGAACCGGCCAGCTCGGTGGTGCGGGCCCCGGCCCCGTCCACCGCCAGCGGCCGCGTGCGCAGCCCGGCGCCGGTCAGCAGCTCCCGGTGCACGTCCAGCCCGTACCCCTCCACCGCGATCTCCCGGATCCGCCGTGCGCGCAGCATCCGCGAGAGCAGCAGCAGGCCCTGGCCGAAGCCCGCGCACAGCACGATGTGCTCGGGGTCCGCGTACACCCCGCGGGCCCGCGCCAGGTACCCGGCGAGCACTTCGCGCAGCTCCACCCGGCCGCGCGGGTCCGCGTACCCGAAGGCCTCGTTCGGGGCCTCGGTCAGCGCCCGCCGGGCCGCCGCGAGCCAGGCGGCGCGCGGGAAGCCGCCCAGGTCCGGGGAACCGGGCTTCAGGCTGTACGAGGTCTGCGCGCGCACGGGGCGCCGTACGGTCACGGCCGCCGCGGGACGCCGCGCCCCGCCGCCGGTCCCCGCCCCGATCCGGGCCCGCTCCGCGACCCGGGTCCCGGAGCCCCGGCGCGCGGTGAGCCAGCCTTCGGCGACGAGCTCGGCGTAGGCCTCGGCGACGGTGTTGCGGGCGATCCCGAGATCCGCCGCGAGGGTGCGCGAGGAGGGCAGCCGGGTCCCGGGGGCCAGCCGCCCGCTGCGCGCGGCCTCGCGCAGCGCCTCGGTCAGCCCGGCCCGGACACCGCGCCCCGGGACCGGTTCCAGATGCAGGTCGGCGCCGAAAGTGGCCCACGATTCGGTCATGGAAATGGACCATATACGTGGGCCGCCTGCCTCCTAGGCTGATGCCATGACCCACACGGAGAAGGCACCCGAACACACCCCCCGCATGCAGCTCGCGAAGCTCGCCCCGGAGTTCTACAAGGCCGCCGTGGCCCTGGACGCGGCCGCCGCGAAGGGCCTGGACCCGGCGCTGGTCGAGCTCGTCAAACTGCGCGCCTCGCAGATCAACCACTGCGCCTTCTGCATCGACATGCACTCCAAGGACGCCCTCGCGGCGGGCGAGGACGTGGAGCGGCTGCTGCTGCTCGGCGCCTGGGAGGAGTCGCGGCACTTCTACACGGAGAAGGAGCTCGCCGCGATCGAGCTGACGGAGGCCGTGACCGTCCTGACCGACGGTTTCGTTCCCGACGAGGTCTACGAGCGGGCCGCGAAGCACTTCGAGGAGAAGGAGCTGGCCCAGGTGATCGCCCTGATCGCCGCGATCAACGTCTGGAACCGCATCGGCGTCACCACCCGCCTGACCCCGGGGCGCTACACCCCGGGCATGTACAAGTGACGGTTCCCGCCCCCTGAGGGGTGTTCCCCGGTCAGGAGCGGTGCAGTGAGGCGTGGATGCGGGTCCGTGGCCGCCCGCCCCGTCAGCCGCCCGTGGGGCGGAAGGCGGTCAGGGCGGCCTTGTGGTGGGCCTGGGTGAGCGTCCAGTCGGCCGACGGGCCGGCTGTGAGGACGGCCCACTTCTTGCCGTCCCCGGCGACGAAGACCCGTTCCACGCCGCGGCGTCGGCCGTGGGACTCCGCGCTGTCGTACTCGTAGACCAGCTCGCCGCCCTCGGGGGCGTCCGGCGCCGGTCCGACCCGGATCTCCTGGTAGCCGGTGGTCTGGGCGCGCAGGTAGGTGGAGGCGCCCTGGACCGCGGCGAGCGGGGTCAGTTCGGGCTCGCTGACCTGGAAGACCTGGATCAGGGCAGTGCGGTCGGGAGAGCGGTAGAAGACCCCCGAGGCGGCCTCCTCGCGGAGCCACCCGGCGGGCACGGCGACGGTGAACCCCTTCGCGTCGCGCACGGTCTCGTGGGCGGGGTCGCTGCCGCTCGGGCTGGGCGTGGGGGTCGGGCTGCCGCTGTCCGTCGGGGACGGGGAGGAGCGGGTGGCCGAGGGGGTCGGTGACCCCTCGGCGCTCGACACGGGGCCCGAGGCCGTCGGTCCCGCCTGCGCGGGCTGCTCGCCGGTGTCCCGCGCCACGAACCACACGGCGGCGGCGCCGAGCGCGAGCGCGGCCACCGCGACGGCCGCCGTGGTCGGCGTCAGCCACCGGCCGCCGGC
Organism: Streptomyces sp. NPDC051563; assembly: GCF_044454225.1. Lineage (NCBI taxonomy): Bacteria > Bacillati > Actinomycetota > Actinomycetes > Kitasatosporales > Streptomycetaceae > Streptomyces > Streptomyces sp. NPDC051563. The sequence continues at coordinate 236,100 of NZ_JBITDL010000002.1, read as the reverse complement.
CCGCGGGGGCGGGGGCGGTACGGGGTACGCCTGCTGTACGGGCTGCGGGTGCGGATAGGTGGGGTACGGGTAGCGGTACGCGTCCTGCTCCGACCCCGCCGGGCCGTACCCGCCCGGCCCGTACTCCCCCGGGCCGGGCTGCGGGGCAGGCTCGTAGCCCGGAGCCGGGGCAGGGGCTGGGGCCGGAGCCGGTCCTGAGGCCGGCTCGTAGCCCGGAGCCGGGGCAGGGGCAGGGGCCGGTCCTGAGGCCGGCTCGTAGCCCGGAGCCGTGCCCGGACCGGATGCCGCGCCGGGGTCGTGTCCCGGGGCGGAGCCGGGCGCCGGAGGCTGACCCGGGGCGGGTGCGTACCCCGGCGGCGGAGCCGGCTGCGCGGGCGGGCCCGGGTTCTGGGCCGGAGGCGCGGGCGAGGCCGGCTGTGCGGGCGGAGCCGGGTTCTGGGCCGGAGGCGCGGGCGGGCCCTGGGGCGGGGTCGGCTGTGCGGGGGGCGGCTCGGCGGGGTCCGTGACCCAGCGTTGGGTGGCGGGGTCCCAGCGGGGGGCGTTCTGCGGGGGCACGGATCAGCCTCCCAGGGTGGTCAGGAGCCCGGCCAGGGCGGTGGCGGCGCTGACCGAGTCCACCAGCGGAGCCCAGCGTTCCAGGGCTCCGCGGAGCCGGGTGACCAGGCCGGGCCGGATCTCCTCGGCCCCTTCCAGTCCCTCCGCGACCCCGTCCAGTTCGGCGTCGAGCGCCGCCCTGTCCGCACCGCGCGGCAGCCGTACGAGGGCCGCGCGCAGCTCCAGTACGGCGTCGAGGAGGGCCTGCGGCCCGACGGTCTCCGCCCCCGCTCCCCCGTGGTGCACGGTGTTGGTGTGGTTGCTGCCGCCGATGCTGAACGCGCTGCCCGTGACCCCGCCGATGCGGACCGAGGGCTCCTGCCCGGCCGCGCCCGCGTCCGTACCCGTAACGCCGTCTTCAACTGCCACCGGTACTCCTCTTGATCTTGGTGCTGTTGGTGTTGTTGCTGCCGCCGACGCTGAAGGAGCTGTGGTTCACCGACTGGATGAACACCCCGCCCTCGGCGACGTTGACCGCGCGCTCGGCGAACTCCTCGGTGTGCCAGCCCGCTTCGTGCAGCGCGACGACGACGCCCCCGACGACCCGGTCCTGGATGGTCTTCAGGAAGCGGTCGAGGTCCATCAGGTGGAACAGCGAGCCGTTGTCCTCGGAGGCCAGGTCGCGCACCGACACCCGCGGCCCCTCGGGCCGTGCCCCGCCGTGGCCGCCGGTGACGATCCGCCACCAGCTCGCCAGCCCGCGGCCGAGCGTGGCCGCGGAGGCCACGAGGGAGCCGGGGGTGTTGCGCAGGGCCCAGACGGCCTTGCCGAACCCGTTGTTGTTGCGGTAGCGCTGGGCGTCCGCGTCCGCGTTGTGGAAGTCGGTCCGGACGGGCAGCAGCACGTGCGGGGCCACCTCCAGCATCATCATCCCGCCCTGCGTGTGGACCCGTACGAAGACGGTGACGACGAGGTTCTCCTCCCAGCCGCCCACCCGTACGCGCAGGAAGTGCCGGCGGCGCTCGCCGCCCTCCTCGATGGCGGCGGCCCGCTGCTCGCCGAACTGGCCGTGCACCACCTGCGCGGTGTCCCGGTGCGGCAGCCCGCTCGCGGGCAGGAACACGCACTCGTCCAGGACCAGTTCGCGCAGCCGGTCCCCCACGGCGGCGGCCTGCTCCGGGGAGCCGTGCGGGGAGGGCACCCGCAGGCGTTCCAGCAGCGGAACGATCCGCGCCAGGATGTGGGAGTTGGTGACCGGGACGGGCTTGCGGTCGGGGCCGAGGCCCTCGCGCGGGCGCAGTTCCACGGACAGCTGCCAGGGCCGGAAGGGATCACCCGCTCCGCAGAACGGGTCGTTGACGTCGTACATGATCATCGGCGCGTGCTGCTCGGCCCTGATGCGCTGGCGGACCCGCTGGAAGCGGGCCCCGTCGGCCGCTTCGGCCTGGTCGTTCGCGTGGTCGGCGTAGCGGCGCTCGGCGAGGTCGGTGGCGATGGTCCGGTAGACGTGTCCGCGCTGGAGCCCCACGACGGTGACCACCCCGGCGAAGACCACCGGCAGCCACCACAGGACGGCCGTGCCCTCCACCTCGCCGCCGGTCGGGGCGAACGGCAGGGCGCCGTCCCCGCCCAGCGCGTCCAGGACGCCGAACGGCGCGAACCCGCCGAAGCCGAGGAGCAGCAGGACGATGACCAGCGCCCACCAGACGTAGATCCGCAGGATCACGGACAGGAAGCGCAGCACCGGGACGTTCCGGGCGCGCAGCCAGTCGGCGAGGCTCAGCAGCAGGAAGGGCACGATCAGCGCGGCGAGGACGCCGCCCGTGAGCAGGGAGCCGACGAACCAGGCTCCGAGGACCCAGGCGGCCCAGCCGAGTTCGGCGCGGCGGGCGCGCAGCGCGTGGGCGAGGACCCGGGAGGCGTCGTAGCCGTAGGAGGGGGCGACGATCCGTTCCTCGTGAACGTACAGCTCGTCGATGACCCGGTCGCGGTACGCGGCGTCGAGGTACGTTCCCGCGCACAGGAAGCGGCCGGCCTCGCTGAGGGAGGGGTGCACCGGGGGGCGGCCGGCGGAGGGACCGGCCCAACTGCCGCCGGGCTGCCGGGGAATCGCGTTCTCGGTCACCGACCGACCCTAGGGTCCGCCTCCATGCGGCGACAGAAAGATTCACGCCAAACGCCCCGGCCAGGTTTGGCCGGGGCGTTTCGGTGTTCGTACCGCTCGTACGGGGGCCTGCGCGGCCGGACCGTACGGGAGCGATCAGATCAGGCCGAGCTCGCGCACCGCGTCGCGCTCCTCGACGAGTTCCTGCACGGACGCGTCGATGCGCGCACGGGAGAACTCGTTGATGTCCAGGCCCTGGACGATCTCGTAGCGGCCGTCCTTGGTGGTGACCGGGAAGGAGGAGATGATGCCCTCCGGGACGCCGTAGGAGCCGTCCGACGGGATGCCCATGGAGGTCCAGTCGCCCGCGGCGGTGCCGTTGACCCACGTGTGCACGTGGTCGATGGCGGCGTTGGCGGCCGAGGCGGCCGAGGACGCGCCGCGGGCCTCGATGATCGCCGCGCCGCGCTTGGCGACGGTCGGGATGAACTCGTCCGACAGCCAGGCCTGGTCGTTGACCAGCTCGGCGGCGTTCTTGCCGGCGATCTCCGCGTGGAAGATGTCCGGGTACTGGGTCGCCGAGTGGTTGCCCCAGATGGTCAGGCGCTTGATGTCGGAGACGGCGGCGCCGGTCTTGGCGGCCAGCTGCGAGATCGCGCGGTTGTGGTCCAGGCGGGTCATCGCGGTGAAGCGCTCGGCCGGTACGTCCGGGGCGGCGGCCTGCGCGATGAGCGCGTTGGTGTTGGCCGGGTTGCCCACGACCAGGACCTTGATGTCGTCCGCGGCGTTCGCGTTGATCGCGGCGCCCTGCGGCTTGAAGATGCCGCCGTTGGCGGAGAGCAGGTCACCGCGCTCCATGCCCTTGGTGCGCGGGCGGGCGCCGACCAGCAGCGCGACGTTGGCACCCTCGAAGCCCTTGTTCGGGTCGTCGAAGATGTCGATGCCGGCGAGCAGCGGGAAGGCGCAGTCGTCGAGCTCCATGGCGGTGCCCTCGGCGGCCTTCATGCCCTGAGGGATCTCCAGAAGACGGAGCTTGACCGGCACGTCCGCGCCGAGCAGGTGGCCGGAGGCGATGCGGAAGAGCAGCGCGTAGCCGATCTGGCCGGCGGCGCCGGTGACGGTGACATTCACGGGAGTGCGGGTCATGGCCTTCTCCGTTAGACAGCTGGCGGTGGGGCGTCCCTGCCCCATGTGCTGGGAGGACGCCGCTCCGTGGCCCAGTAAATCTTGACGTGAAGAGACATCCGCCGTCAGGCTATCCGACCCAGGACCACCCCAATCCCCCGCCCCGTGTGGCGCGGGGCACACGGGGCGTCCGGCGGGGGCTCCCGGAGGGCCGGTCCGCCCCTTTCGGACCGCCCCTTTCGGATCTCGTGCGGATCGTGCCGGTACGGGCCCGGCACCCTCCGCAAGGGACGGCCTAGCGGACCGTGAAACGGACCGCCGTCTCCAGGAAGGGGATGTTCAGCCACGGCTTGGGTTCCATCACCAGGGCGAGCAGCGTGATCGCCACGCCCAGCAGGCCGTACGTGACCATGTCCGTGAAGCGGGAGCGCACCGCGAGCATGCCCACGGACGGCAGCAGCCGGCGCATCACCGAACCCGCGATCATCGCGATCCCGATCAGCAGGCAGCCGACGCGCGGATGGCCCACGGCGGTGAGCAGCAGTCCGGCCGCCGTCGCGGCCAGGACGGCCAGCATCGGCCACTGCCGGGCCGGAGCCGGGGCGTCGCCGGGCGCGGCCCGGCCGCCGCCCTCGGGGCGCGCGGTGTCCAGGGTGACGGAGGGGAAGCGGCGCGACCGGGCCCCGTCCTGCTCCTCGCCGTCCTCGGTCCCGGGCCCGGGCTCGGGGTCGGGCCCCGGGCTCCGTCGTCCGCCGGCTTCGCCCTTCCTGGCCCAGCTCGGCACCGGGCGCAGGCCCGCGGAGGCGGCGGCCGCGGCGGGACCGGCGGCCGGGGCGGGTTCGGGGACGGTGCCGGGATCCGGCTCCCGCTCCCGCTCAGCCGGCACGGGGAACCGCCCGCTCGGCGGCCTCGACCACGTTGACGAGCAGCTGCGCCCGGGTCATCGGGCCGACGCCGCCCGGGTTCGGGGAGATCCAGCCGGCCACGTCCGCGACCCCGGGGTGCACGTCCCCGACGATCTTGCCGTTCTCGTCGCGGCTGACGCCGACGTCGAGCACGGCCGCGCCCGGCTTCACGTCCTCGGGCTTGACCAGGTGCGGCACACCCGCCGCGGCGACGACGATGTCCGCCTGGCGGAGCAGCCCGGACAGGTCGCGGGTGCCGGTGTGGCAGAGGGTCACGGTCGCGTTCTCGGACTTGCGGGTGAGCAGCAGGCCGATGGAGCGGCCGACGGTGATCCCGCGGCCGAGGACGACCACGTGCGCGCCGTTGATCTCGACCTCGTGGTGGCGCAGCAGCTGGACGATCCCGTACGGGGTGCACGGCAGCGGGCCCGGCTCGTTGAGGACCAGCCTGCCGAGCGACATCGGGTGCAGGCCGTCGGCGTCCTTCGCCGGGTCCATGAGTTCCAGGACGCGGTTGGTGTCGATGCCCTTGGGGAGCGGGAGTTGCACGATGTAGCCGGTGCACTCCGGGTTGGCGTTCAGCTCCCGCACGACCTCCTCGATGTCCTCCTGGGAGGCGGTCGCGGGCAGTTCGCGCTGGATCGAGGCGATGCCGACCTCGGCGCAGTCCTTGTGCTTGCCGTTGACGTACCAGCGGCTGCCCGGGTCGTCGCCGACCAGCAGGGTGCCGAGGCCGGGGGTGATGCCCCGGGCCTTGAGCGCCGCCACGCGGGCGGTCAGTTCGGACTTGATCGCGGCTGCGGTGGCCTTGCCGTCGAGAATCTGGGCAGTCATGGACCCATCCTCCCGGATGGAGCGGCCGCGGATCCAGTCGCGGCCCCTGCGCCCCGCCTGCGCCTTGCATTCGTCCTGCATTCGTCCCGCATTCGTTGCACTTGCACAACAAGTGCCGGGCGGACGGCGTCCCCGCTGGACAACCCCGGTCCGGCCCGACGACGATGCGGGGAACGTAGTGCCGCGGGCAGTGCCGGGGGGCGGGCCGCACGATCTGCAGTGACTCCTCCGCGCGTGCCGTGCGTCCCCGCACTTCCACGGAGGAACGACCCCAGATGAGCTTCGGCGACCCGAACAACCCGTACGCGCAGCAGCCGCAGGGTGGCCAGCCCGCCTACGGCTACCCCCCGCAGGCCCCCCAGGCCACCCCGGCCCAGGGCGGCTACGCCTACCCGCAGCAGGCCTACCCCGGCTACCCGGGCTCGCCGATGCCGATGCCGGGCGGGGCCAAGGGGGCCCGGGTCGTCCTCTTCATCCTCGGCGGGCTCCAGGCCCTGTTCGGGCTGCTGATCGGGGTCGGCGGCGCACTCTTCGCCACCGCGCTCTCCGATTCCGGTACCAGCTCCGGTGACATCGGCACCCTCGCGGGCGGGGTCGCCGTCATCGGCGGCATCATCCTCGTCGGCTTCTCCCTGTGGCCGATCCTGACCGCCGCCAAGCTGGGCAAGGGCCGCGGCGGCGTCCGGGTCTCCGGCATCATCTACGGCTCGCTCCAGGTCCTCTTCTCCCTGGGCAGCCTGATCGTCAACATCGTGACGCTCAGCGGTCTGCAGGAGTCCGTCGGCACGCCCCTGCTGGCCTCGGTGATCCCCGGCGTGATCTCGCTCGGCCTGGGCCTGTGGATCCTCATCGGCCTGGCCAACTCGGCCTCCGGCGCCTACTTCAGCCGCCCGCAGTACTGACCCGCAGCCGGGTCACCGGTGTGCGCCGCGGTGCCTACGGCCGCGCACCGGTGAGCACGGCGCGCGGATCCGGCGCCTTCGCGGCGAGGATCCGCAGGGCCGCCTCCGCGGGGGAACCGGGCTCGGCGGTGTACATGATCAAGGTCTGGTCGGGGTCGTCGGGCAGGCTGAGGCTCTCGTAGGCGAGCGTGAACTCCCCAGCCTGCGGATGGCGCAGGTGGTAGCCGCCGTGCGTCTTCTCCCGCACCTCCTGGAGCTCCCACAGGCGCGTGAACTCTTCGCTGCGCGCGGAGAGTTCGGCCACCAGCCGGGCGAAGGCCGGATCCTGCGGATGCCGGCCGCGGTCGAGGCGGAGGTAGCCGACCAGATCGCGGGCCTTGGTCTCCCAGTTCACGAACCGGCCGCGCGTCTCCTCGTGCAGGAACACCAGCCAGGCCTTGTTGCGCTGCTCCTCCGGGACCGTCGAGAAATCGGTGATCAGCGTGGCGAACAGCGGGTTCCAGGCCAGGACGTCGGTGCGGCGGCCCACGATGAAGGCGGGCGTACCGGGCATCGACGCCAGCAGCTGGAGCAGGCCCGGCCGCACCCGCTGCACCCGCTGCACGGCCGGAGCGCCCGTCGTACGGGAGGCGCCGGACGCCGTGCGCACGAGGCGGTGGAGGTGGCCCGTCTCGGTCTCGTCCAGCCGCAGCGCGCCGGCCACGGCCCCCACCACGGCGTCCGAGACGTTGGCGGCGCGGCCCTGCTCGAAGCGCACGTAGTAGTCGACGCTCACGCCCGCGAGCTGGGCGAGCTCCTCCCGGCGCAGGCCCGGTACGCGGCGGCGCTCGCCGAAGGGCCGCAGCCCCACGTCCTCGGGCCGCAGCCGGGCCCTGCGGGAGCGCAGGAACTCCCCGAGCTCGCTCCTGCCGTTCCCCTGGTCCGACTGCACCACGGCCCCTCCCCCGTTGGTTCTGCCCGTGTGGTCATGAGATCCGTGGTCATGAGATCCGTGGTCATCGAGACCACCGGCGCGGGCCGGGGGCCCGTACGCCCCGCGTGACGGGAGCGGCCGTACACGCGGCGAAGGCCGCGATCCGCACTGCTGCGGGTCGCGGCCTTCGCCGCGTACGTCGGCCGTCAGGCGTCGGCCGTCAGGCGTCAGCCGTCAGCCGTCAGCCGTCGGGCTCAGTGGAAGAAGTGACGGGTCCCGGTGAGGTACATCGTCACGCCCGCCGCCTTCGCGGCCTCGATGACCAGCTCGTCGCGCATCGAACCGCCCGGCTGGACCACGGCCTTGATGCCGGCGGCCGTCAGGATGTCCAGCCCGTCCGCGAAGGGGAAGAAGGCGTCGGAGGCGGCGAACGAGCCCCGCGCGCGCTCGGCGCCGGCCCGCTCGACGGCCAGCTTCGCGGAGTCCACACGGTTGACCTGGCCCATGCCGACGCCGACCGAGGCGCCGTCCTTGGCGAGCAGGATCGCGTTGGACTTGACGGCGCGGCAGGCCTTCCACGCGAAGGCGAGGTCGGCGAGCTCGTCGGCGGAGAGGGCCTCGCCGGTGGCGAGCGTCCAGTTCGCCGGGTCGTCGCCCTCGGCCTGGACGAGGTCGCTCTGCTGGAGCAGCACGCCGCCGGAGATCGGCTTGAGCTCGCCCGGCTGGTGCGGGTGGCCCTCGACCTTCAGGACGCGGATGTTCTTCTTCCTCGCGAGGACCTCGACGGCGCCCGGCTCGAAGTCGGGGGCCACGATGACCTCGGTGAAGATCTCCGCGACCTGCTCGGCGAGCTCGACGCTCACCGGGCGGTTGACGGCGATGACCCCGCCGAAGGCGGAGGCCGTGTCGCAGGCGTGCGCCTTGCGGTGGGCCTCGGCGACGTCCTTGCCCACCGCGATGCCGCACGGGTTGGCGTGCTTGATGATCGCGACGCAGGGCTCTTCGTGGTCGTAGGCGGCGCGGCGGGCCGCGTCGGTGTCCACGTAGTTGTTGTAGGACATCTCCTTGCCGTGCAGCTGCTCGGCGTTGGCGAGCCCGCCCGGCTGTCCGTCCGTGTACAGCGCGGCCGCCTGGTGCGGGTTCTCGCCGTAGCGGAGGGTGGACTTGCGCTCCCAGGCGCCGGCCAGGAACTCGGGCAGGACGGCCTCCGGCTCGGGGGCGTACGCGTTCGTGAACCAGGAGGCCACGGCCACGTCGTACGCGGCGGTGTGCTGGAAGGCCTCGGCCGCGAGCCGCTTGCGGGCGGTGAGGTCGAAACCGCCGCCCTGCGCGGCGGCGAGCACCGCGTCGTAGCGCGCCGGGCTGGTGACCACGGCCACCGAGGGGTGGTTCTTGGCGGCGGCGCGAACCATCGAGGGACCGCCGATGTCGATCTGCTCCACGCACTCGTCCGGGGTCGCGCCCGACTGGACGGTCGCGAGGAACGGGTAGAGGTTGACGATCACCAGGTCGAAGGGCTCGACGCCCAGCTCGGCGAGCTGGTTGCGGTGGTCCTCCAGGCGCAGGTCGGCGAGGATGCCGGCGTGCACGCGCGGGTGCAGGGTCTTGACCCGGCCGTCCAGGCACTCGGGGAAGCCGGTCAGCTCCTCGACCTTGGTGACGGGCACCCCGGCGGCGGCGATCTTCGATGCGGTGGAGCCGGTCGAGACGAGCGCGACACCCGCCTCGTGCAGACCGCGGGCCAGCTCTTCCAGTCCCGTCTTGTCGTACACGCTGATGAGCGCGCGCCGGATCGGGCGCTTCGACGCGGCGAGGTCCTCGCCCTCTGCGGTCACGGTCTCTACGGTCCCTGCGGCCTCTGCGGCGGTCACTGGATTGTTACCTTTCGTCCCTCGATGCGGTAGCCGTGCCGGGCCAGGCGCCCCACGACGTCGACGAGCAGCTCGCGCTCGACTTCCTTGATCCGCTCATGGAGAGCGGCTTCGTCCTCTTCGTCCCGGACCTCGACCACACCCTGGGCGATGATCGGACCGGTGTCCACGCCCGCGTCCACGAAGTGGACGGTGCAGCCGGTGACCTTCGCGCCGTAGGCGAGGGCGTCCCGTACGCCGTGGGCGCCCGGGAAGGCCGGGAGGAGGGCGGGGTGGGTGTTGACGAACCGGCCCCCGAAGCGGCCGATGAACTCCGGCCCGACGATCTTCATGAACCCCGCCGAGACCACGAGGTCCGGCGCGTGCGCACCGGTGGCCTCCGTCAGGGCGGCGTCCCACTCCGCACGGCTCGCGTACGCCTTGACCGGGCACACGAAGGTGGGGATCCCGGCCTTCTCGGCGCGCTCCAGGCCGGCGATGTTCTCGCGGTCGGCCCCCACGGCGACGACTTCGGCGCCGAAGCCCTCGGGTCCGCCGGGGTGGGCGTCGATGGCGTCGAGCAGGGCCTGGAGGTTGGTGCCGGATCCGGAGACCAGCACGACCAGGCGGGAGGCGGCCATGGGAGGCCCTTTCTCGTCGAGCGGGGGCGCCTCCCGGCGTGACCGGGGGCGCGTCGTTCGTCTTGTGCGATCGCATGAAACTTCGGGTCCCCGAGATACGGGGGACCATACGAAGCCACCGACCGCCTGCAACGATACCGGCACACCGGACGGCCCCCGAGGGACGGGGGGACGGGTGGGCGGTAGCGTCTGGCGTACACGCCGTAAACAGGCCTCGGACGTCCCAGCGGCGTCCACGACACAGGGGATGAAACACACCCGATGCCGGACCGCCCCCAGCCCGACCGCTCCACCGACGACAACCCCTTCGCGGCGCCCCCGGAAGGCCGGCCCGATCAGCTCTGGGAGCCGCGCGCCGGCGGTGACGGCGACGGCCCGCAGAAAACCGGGTCGGGACCGGGCGCGGACCCCGGGTCGGGACCGGCGCGCTGGGACCCCAAGGACCCGATCCAGCGGCGGGCCCGGTACGCGCTGCTGGCCGGCATGTGGGGCTTCTTCTTCGGGGTCTTCGGCATCCCCTCGATGGGGCTGCTGCTGGGCGCGCTCGCCCTGTACTGGGGCATCAGCGCGCTGCGCGGTGTCCCGGTGAAGCCGTCCGCGGACGGGGAGCAGGACGCTCCGCGCACCACGGGCGCCTCGGCGGCGGACGTGGGCACGGGTACGGGCCGGGGGGCCGGTACGGCTCCGGAGGCCGGCCCGGCCGCGGCCGCCGGTGCGGCCAAGGGCGGACTGGCGGCCCTGGGCGCCGCCGCCCGGCCCCAGCGGACGGCGGCGACGAGCGGCCTGGTGACCGCTTCGCTGGCGATCCTGCTCGCGCTGTCCTCGTACGCGGTGCAGCTCGCGTACAAGGACTTCTACGTCTGCAAGCAGGACTCCCTCACCAAGGCGGCCGAGCTGCAGTGCAACGACCTGCTGCCGGACAACTTCATCGGCAAGATGCTCGAGGTCCAGCGGTAGCCACGCGCTGGCGCAGCGGCGGCTAGTCGATCCGGGCCGTCTGAGGCCCGGGATCCGCGGCCGCGGCGGCCGGTCCGGCCGGCACGGGGTCCGCCTCGGCCGCCGGCTGCGGCCGCGGGTCCACCGAGAGGCCCGCCGGCGTTCCCGTCGGCGTTCCCGCCGGTAGCTTCCGGCGCGCCAGGACGCGGGCTCCGGCCACCGGCGGCACGAGCGGGGCGGGGGGCGCCACCAGGGGCGCTCCGGCCTCTCCGAGCGCCCCGGGCACGGGTGCGAGCGCCCTCTCCGGGGGCGGATCCGCGGGCAGCGCGGGGATCGGGATCGGGGTCAGGTCCAGCTTGAGGCCGGGCATGACCAGCACCGGACGCTTCGGCGGTGCGGACACCGGCCGGGCCCCCGCCTCCGGGGCCTTGGCCGGGGGCGGCCCGTCGGCCTGCGCCGGCGTACCGGAGAAGTCCGGGATCAGGGTGCCCGCCGCACGGCGCAGGGCCGCCCAGCGGACCTCCCGTACGCCGCTGTCGTGCCAGGCGTCCTCGGAGCCCTCGCCGGCCAGGCCCTTCGCGGGCCGGTTCCGCCAGGCGTGCACGGTGACGGCCAGCGGGACCGCCAGGGCCAGGGTCCAGCCCAGGGCCGCCGCGCCCGCCTGCCACCACACGGGGCCGAAGGCGGCCAGCTCCCGGGTGCCGAGGGGCCCCGCCGAAGCCGCGGTCAGAACGGCCGTCGCCAGGGCGCACACCAGGGCTCCCAGCGCGGCCGTGAGCGCGGTCTCCCCGTACGAGACCTCACGGGCCCGGCGTACCGCGAACCAGCCCACCGCCAGCCCGGCCGCCACCGGCACCGCGCCGACGGCCCAGGTCAGCGGCGTGCCGGGGCCCTCCCCGGGGAGCGCCGCGAGCAGCGGGAAGCCCGGCAGCGCGGGCGAGCCGCCGAAGCCGAGCGGGGTCGCGGCGGCTCCGGTACCCAGCGCGAAGCCGGGGCCGAGGGCATAGGAGGCACCCCAGACGACGGCGTTCGGGATCAGCGCGAGGGCGAGCAGCAGCACCGCGAAGCGGCCCGACCAGACCCCGGTCAGTGCCGCGAACGAGCCCTGCACCTGCGACCCGTGCCAGGCCAGCGAGGCCCCGACCAGCAGGGCACCGCCGCCGAGGAGCACCAGCGCCCCGGTGGCCCCGGCCCGCAGCGCGAGGGCGTAGCGGGGCCGGGTGAGCCGACCGGGCAGCTGCCCGAGCGGCCGCCCCCGGGACTCCCAGACCCCGCCGGCCGCGGCGAGGGCGGCGACGGCCGGGAGGTGCCAGGCGGCACTGAGCGGGTCGGCGGGCATCGGCCCGGCGGCGGCGTACACCACGGCCAGGGCGCCGACCCCGAGGTAGCCGCACAGCACGGCGGAGAACACCACGCCCGCGGGCAGCGGCTCCGCGCCCCGGTCCTCCTGCGCGGCACTGCCCAGCCGGGCGGCCCGCCGGATGAGCAGCGCGGGCAGGGCCACCAGCAGCAACGGGGTCAGGCCGACGGGGGCGGGCACCCCGGAGAGGGTCTCGTAGCGGACGAGGTCGGTCCCGTGGGCGAGCAGCCAGAGGCCCGCGGCGAGGTGCAGGGCGCCCCCGGGTCCGCTGTCGGGGTAGGGGGAGCTGATCCACAGCACGACGACGAGCACGGCGAGGAAACCGAGCCCCAGTACTGCGGCGACGGCGCCACCCACGACACACGCGGCGGCCGCCGGTGAACGGCGCGGTACGGGGGCCCGTGGGGGCGTGGGCAACGAGGTCCCGCGTTCGGTCACTTGGGTCACCCCGCCATGGTGCCAACGACACGCGCTATGGGCGGGTAACAGGCGAATGACCGTGGTGTCGCTCAATATACGTTTATGTACTTTTTCGGTCAGGGCGTCCGGGTCGCGGGGAGTGTGGCATGACACAAAGCGTCACGGAGCTGGGCCTCCCCACCCCGAAGGAACGCAGGCGCCTGCGCGAAGCGGCCGACCTGACCCACGAAGAGATCGCGGCGGCCGTGGGCGTCACCTCGAACACCGTCCGCTCCTGGGAGACCGGGCGCACCCACCCGCGGGGCCGCAAGCTGGAGGCCTACTCCAAGCTCCTGGCCCGCCTCTCGGCGGACGAATCCGCCCCCGCGGGCCCCACGGCCCGCACCGACGGCTCGGGCTCCCCGGCCCGGGAAGGCAGGCCCGGCTCGGGCTCGGGCAGCGACCCCGGCCGGAGCCGAACGGCTACGGGCGCGGGCGCGGGCGCGCCTGACCAGGGGCAGAGCCGGGGCGACGGCGCCGCGGCGGGTACGGGTACGGGTACGCGTGCGCCAGACCGGGAGCAGGGCCGGGGCGACGGCGCCGCGGCGGATGCGGGTGCGCCCGCCCGCGCCGGGTCGGGCTCCGGCCCCGGGCAGGGCTCCGCGCAAGGCGACGGCGCCCCGGGTGCGCCCGGGCGGCCCGCATGGGCCAACGCCGCCGCTACGCCGCAGGCGGGGGTGGCCGCCTCGGCCCGCGCCGCCGGGGCGGACGCGGACGCGGCACCATCGGCAGGCGCAACGGCGGGCGACCGGCTCGACGGCGCCGCCGAGGACGCCGGGACGGCAACCGGAGCCGCTTCCACGGCTGCAGACGCGGCGTCAGCCGCCGAGGCCTCCGAAGCCGCGGACACCGCCGACTCCGCCGACTCCGCCGACTCCGCCGAAGGCTCCGAAGCCGCCGAGGGCCGCTTCGGGCTGCGCATGATGCGCGGGCTCACCCGGCCCGTCGGTGCGCAGACCCGGCCCAAGGCCGCCGTCAAGCGGGCCGCGAAGCCCCCCGCCGGGATGCCCCGGCACGAGGCCAAGTCCCCCGCCAGGGCCGGAGCCGGAGCCGGTGCGGGCGCAGGCCACGGCGGAGGCGCCGGCCGCACGACCCTGCGCCCCGGCGGCCCCCTCCCGCAGGACACCGGTGCGGACGAGGCCGCCGGCACCGGCTCGGACACCGGGACGCACGCCGAGCCGCGCTCGGGGAAGTCCGCCGCGCGGGCCACCGGGGAAGCCGCCACCGGGACGGACCCCGCGTCAGCGGCCGGGAAGGCCGCCGGGCCTGACGCCGCATCGGGCACGAGACCGGACCCGGCCGCGGAGACCGCCCCGGCGGCGCAGGCCGGTACCGCCCCCCAGGCCGCCCCCGGCGCGGACGCCGGCGAGGACACCCCCCGGACGGCCGCGGCGGCCACCGCCTTCGACGCCCTCTACGAGCGCACCGCCCCCGCCCTGGCCCGCCAGGCCTACCTCCTCACCGGCCGCCACACCCTCTCCTGCGAGGCGGTCGAGCGCGCCTTCCAGCAGGCGTGGGACCGCTGGCCCGAGGTCGCCACCGACCCGGATCCGGTCGGATGGGTGCGCGCGGCGACGTACGAGTACGCGCTCTCCCCCTGGCACCGCTTCCGCCGGTCCCACCGGCACCCCGACGAGCCCCCGGCCGACCCCGCGGACCGCGTCCTCCTGGACGCGATGCTCGCACTGCCCCCGGCCCACCGCCGCACCGTGCTGCTCTACGACGGCGTCGGGCTGGACCTCCCGGACACCGCCGCCGAGACCGAGGCGTCCACGCCCACCGCGGGCAGCCGGCTGGTCAACGCGCACGCCGACCTGGCCGACCAGCTCCCCGAGCTGGACGGCGTAGCGCCCGCGAAGCAGTCCGCGGTGCTGCGCGAGCGGCTCGGCGCGCTGCGGCCCGCCGGCCCGCTGGAGCCGCGCGTGGCAGCGGCCGTACGGGTGGCCGGCGAGCACCGCAACCGGCTGTGGACGCGGGCGGTGGTCGGCGTGACGGCCGTCATCGCGGCGGCGACGGCCTACACCTGGGTGACCGCCCCGACCGAGTACGAGCCTCCGCGCGCCCCCGGCGCGAGCGTGTCGGGCGTACCCCCGCACAGCGGCCCGCAGCAGCTCACGAACGAGGGCCGGCAGCTCCACGACAAGCTGCTGTCCGATCCGTCGGCCGGCCCCTCCCGGATCGCGCCGAGCCTCGAATAGCGGGCCTCCCCGGGTACGGAAACGGGCGTGGCCCGCACCCCTCGCAGGGTGCGGGCCACGCCCGTCTGCGCGTACCGCCGAAGGCGGCGGCGCGACTGCTGCCGTTGCTACTTCTGCGCGGCGTTCAGAATCTCGCGCGCCAGCTTCGCGGTCTCGGTCGGCGTCTTGCCGACCTTCACGCCCGCGGCCTCCAGGGCTTCCTTCTTGGCCTGTGCGGTGCCAGAAGAACCGGAGACGATCGCACCGGCGTGACCCATGGTCTTGCCCTCGGGGGCGGTGAAGCCCGCGACGTAGCCGACGACCGGCTTCGTGACGTTCTTCGCGATGAAGTCCGCCGCACGCTCCTCGGCGTCGCCGCCGATCTCGCCGATCATGACGATCAGGTCGGTGTCGGGGTCCGCCTCGAACGCCTCGAGGGCGTCGATGTGCGTGGTGCCGATGACCGGGTCGCCACCGATGCCGACGGCGGAGGAGAAGCCGATGTCACGGAGCTCGTACATCATCTGGTAGGTCAGCGTGCCCGACTTGGACACGAGACCGATGCGGCCGGGCTTGGTGATGTCGCCCGGGATGATGCCGGCGTTGGACTGGCCGGGGGTGATCAGACCCGGGCAGTTCGGGCCGATGATCCGCGTCTTGTTGCCCTTGGCGGACGCGTACGACCAGAAGGCGGCGGAGTCGTGCACCGCGATGCCCTCGGTGATGACGACGGCCAGCGGGATCTCGGCGTCGATCGCCTCGACCACGGCGGACTTGGCGAACGCCGGCGGGACGAAGAGGACGGAGACGTTGGCGCCCGTCTTCTCGATCGCCTCGGCGACGGAGCCGAAGACCGGGACCTCGGTGCCGTCGAAGTCGACGCTGGTGCCGGCCTTGCGCGGGTTCACGCCGCCGACGATGTTGGTGCCGTCAGCCAGCATCAGCTTGGTGTGCTTCATGCCCGTGGCACCGGTCATGCCCTGGACGATGACCTTGCTGTCCTTGTTGAGGAAGATAGCCATGTGAGTCTGTGACCTCTGCCCTTACTTCGCAGCCGCGAGCTCGGCGGCCTTGTCGGCCGCGCCGTCCATGGTGTCCACGCGCTGGACCAGCGGGTGGTTGGCGTCCGAGAGGATCTTGCGACCCAGCTCGGCGTTGTTGCCGTCGAGACGGACGACCAGCGGCTTGGTGACCGCCTCGCCCTTGTCCTCGAGCAGCTGCAGCGCCTGGACGATGCCGTTGGCGACCTCGTCGCACGCGGTGATGCCACCGAAGACGTTGACGAAGACGGACTTGACGTCCGGGTCGCCGAGGATGATCTCGAGACCGTTGGCCATGACGGCGGCGGAGGCGCCACCGCCGATGTCCAGGAAGTTGGCGGGCTTGACCCCGCCGTGGTTCTCGCCGGCGTACGCGACGACGTCCAGGGTGCTCATGACGAGACCCGCGCCGTTGCCGATGATGCCGACCTCGCCGTCGAGCTTCACGTAGTTGAGGTTCTTCGCCTTGGCGGCGGCCTCGAGCGGGTTCGCGGCAGCGTGGTCCACGAACTCCTCGTGGCCCGGCTGGCGGAACTCGGCGTTCTCGTCGAGCGAGACCTTGCCGTCGAGCGCGATGACGTCGCCGTTGGCGACCTTCGCGAGCGGGTTGACCTCGACGAGGAGCGCGTCCTCGGCGATGAAGGTCGCCCACAGGGTCACGAGGACCTCGGCGACCTTCTCGGCGACCTCGGCCGGGAACTGCGCCAGCGCGACGATCTCGCGGGCCTTCTCGATGGTCACGCCCTCGTTGGCGTTCACCGGGACCTTGGCGAGCTTCTCCGGGGTCTCCTCGGCGACCTGCTCGATGTCCATGCCGCCCGCGACCGAGGCCATGGCCAGGAAGGTGCGGTTGGTGCGGTCGAGGAGGTACGAGACGTAGTACTCCTCCAGAATCTCCGGAGCGGTCTCGGCGATCATCACCTTGTGGACCGTGTGGCCCTTGATGTCCATCCCGAGGATGTCCGTCGCACGGGCGACGGCCTCGTCCGGGGTGGCGGCCAGCTTCACGCCGCCGGCCTTGCCGCGGCCGCCGACCTTCACCTGCGCCTTGACGACCGACTTGCCGCCCAGCCGCTCCGTGGCCTCGCGCGCCGCCTCAGGCGTGTCGATCACTTCACCGGCCAGCACCGGTACACCGTGCTTGGCGAAGAGGTCCCTCGCCTGGTACTCGAACAGGTCCACGCGCGTCCGTCCCTTGTCTTCAAAGATTCGCAGTGATTCGCGGTTGTCTGCTATCTGCGTGGGCGTGCCGCGGAGGGCAACGTGACGGCGCTGTCACAAGGAAGGCGCACACGGTGACCGTGGACGCGGCATGTCCGTCCCGCAGGTTATCCCCGTGGGACGTAGGTCCCTAAATCGCAGATCACACCTGAGCGGTGATACCTGTCACAGATCGCCTCACGGTTGAACTGCATCTTCGTGCGATCCGCCGATGTCCGGGCGGCTCGGGCAGGGCCGCGCCGCTCACGGGACGGGCAGGGGCCGCTTCTCCAGCGCCGCGGCCATCACCTCCGGGAACAGGTCGGGAGTGCAGGCGAAAGCCGGTGCGCCGAGGGCGGCGAGGGCGGCCGCGTGATCCCGGTCGTAGGCGGGCGCGCCCTCGTCGGACAGCGCGAGCAGCACCACGAACTCCACCCCCGCCGCCTTCATGGCCGCGACCCGCTTCAGCATCTCGTCGCGTATGCCGCCCTCATAGAGATCACTGATGAGGACGACGACGGTGTCGGCGGGCCGGGTGATCTTCGACTGGCAGTAGGCGAGCGCCCGGTTGATGTCGGTGCCGCCACCGAGCTGGGTGCCGAAGAGCACGTCGACGGGATCGTCGAGCTGGTCGGTCAGATCGACCACCGCGGTGTCGAAGACGACCAGCCGGGTCGCGATCGACCGCATCGAGGCCAGCACCGCCCCGAACACGGAGGCGTAGACGACGGAGGCCGCCATCGACCCGGACTGGTCGATGCAGAGCACGACCTCCTTCTTCACCGCCCGCGCGGCACGGCCGTACCCGACCAGCCGCTCCGGAACCACGGTCCGGTACTCGGGCAGGTAGTTCTTCAGGTTCGCCCGGATGGTCCGGTCCCAGTCGATGTCCGCGTGCCGCGGCCGGGCGATCCGGGCGGACCGGTCGAGTGCGCCCGTCAGCGTCGCCCTCGTCCGGCTCGCGAGCCGCTTCTCCAGCTGCTCGACCACCTTGCGCACGACGGCGCGGGCGGTCTCCCTCGTCGTCTCGGGCATGGCCTTGTTGAGGGAGAGCAGGGTGCCGACGAGGTGCACGTCCGGCTCCACCGCCTCCAGCATCTCGGGCTCCAGCAGCAGGGCGGACAGGCCGAGCCGCTGGATCGCGTCCCGCTGCATGACCTGCACCACGGAGGTGGGGAAGTACGTCCGGATGTCCCCGAGCCAGCGCGCCACGTGGGGCGCGGACCCGCCGAGCCCGGCCGACCGCTCCCCCGCCCGCTTGCGCCCCGCGTCGCCGCCGTACAGCGCCCCGAGCGCGGCATCCATCCCGGCATCGGCCCCGCTCAGCGTGCACCCGGTCCCCTCCCCCTCTCCCCCGCCCAGCACCATCCGCCACCGCCGCAACCGCTCGCCGTCACTCACGCCCACCCCACCCATCTGCCGTACCTCCCACGCTCGAACCAATGCCACCGCCCACCACCAACCGGTGCCGCGGTACGGGGCGGAGCTGCCCTACTCGCCCTTCCACCGTTCCCCGGGCTGCGCCCGGACCCGTTCTGGGTCTCCGCCCCCGACTCCGCTCCTCAAACGCCGGAGGGGCTGAAATGGCGCTCCGCGCCATCCAGCCGACGCCGGCCAAACTCAGCCCCTCCGGCGTTTGAGGAGCGGGGGCCCGGGGGCTGGCCCCCGGCAACGGCGCCGCACCCGGAAACGGGTCCGGGCGAAGCCCGGGGAACGGTGGAAGGGCGGGTAGGGGACTTCGCCCCGCGCAGCGGCCACCGCAGCCCGCCGCCAGGGCCGAGCCCGGCCCCGGCCGCCGCGGCCCGCCCGGGGCCCGCCCGGGGGCCCGCCCGGGGGCCCGCCCGGGGGCCCGCCCGGGGGTCCGCCCGAGCCAAGCCGGGGGCCAGCCCGAGCCAGGCCGGGCCCCCGCCAGGACCCCTCACCCCCGCGCCCCCGCCAGCAACAGGCGGACCACGTCGACCACCGCATCCGCCCGCCCCGGATCCAGCTCCGGCCCGAACCCGGCCGGCGCCGCGCCGGCCCCCCGCACGGAGGCCCCCACCCGGCCCGGCCCCCGCCGCACCAGCTCCCCCAGGCTCCGCCGCACCCCCGCCTCGTACCCCCCGAAGGTCCGCCGCAGGAGCGGCAGCACGTCGACGAAGGCCCGCTCCGGCACCGACACCAGCCAGCCGTCGATCAGCCCCAGCAGCCGCTCGTCGTGGACCAGCAGCGTGCCGCCGCCGGAGGCGCCGCCCGCGAACCCCTCGATCCAGCCCGCCGCGTCGGCCGGCGCGCTCGCCGGGGACAGCGAGAGCCCCATCAGCCGTGCGGTCTCCTCGGGCGGCAGCCGCCCGTCGTCGAGGAGCAGCCGCACCGCCCGCCCGCGGATCAGCCCGGGGACGGTGTCCCGGCCGGCCAGGGTCCGCAGCACCGCCGACCACCGCTCCCGCAGCCCGACCGCGTCGAGCAGCCCGATCGCGGCGTGCACCCCGTCCACGTGCCCGCGCAGCTCCTCCGCCGCGTCGGCGTCCAGCCCGGCCGCGCAGGCGGGCGGCAGCGCCACGCATATCCGCTCCGCGAGCCCGGCCGCCACGGTCCCCAGGGCGGCCGCGTCGGTGCCCCGTACGTCCCCGTAGCGCAGCGAACGGGCCAGCGCGGGCAGCGCCTTGGCCAGGCCCGCCACATCGGTGTCCAGTGCCGCCCGGTCGGCGAGGGCCCGCAGGACGGCGGGCAGGGCTCCGGACAGCCCGGCCAGCAGGCACCGCTCCGCCAGGGCGGTGACCTCGCCCAGCTCCCGGGCGCCCGCCGCGTCGGCCTCGGCCCGGGCGGTGGCCGCACCGAGGACGGTGGTCCCCCAGATGCCGGCTTCGGCGACCCGGACCGCGAGCTCCGGCTCCCAGCGAAGCCTCCAGGTCTCGCGGAAGGTGCCGGTGCTCCCCCGGGAGGCCGTCGGGACGCCCCAGTCGATGCCGAGCAGCCGCAGCCGGTGCAGCAGCAGGGACTTGGCCGCGTCGGTGTCCTTGCGCAGGTCGAGCTCCAGCTCCCGGTCCTGCGCCTCGGGTTTGAGGCGCAGCGAGCGCTGCTGCCGGGTCAGGTCGCGCTGGAGCGGTACGACGGGCGCCGCGTCGGGGACTTCGCCGAGGACGTCGCCGACGACGAGCCGGTCCTCGATCAGCGCGAGCGGTATGTCGGAGCCGTCGCACATGACGGCCCGGACCGCTTCCAGGGTTTCCGTCAGTCCCGGCACGGGCCGGCCCCGCATCGCGGCCAGGGTCTCGGCGAGCCGGACGGCCTCGATGACGTGGGCCGGGGACACCTGCCGGTCCTCTTCCCGGAGCAGGCCCGCGACCTTGGTCAGCCAGCGCTCGACGGGCCGGTCCCGGGCCGCGAAGAGGTGTGCGTACCAGCCGGGCGAGGTGATGCCCGCGCCGTATCCTCCGGCCCGGGCCAGGCGCCGGTGGGTCCAGGGCACCCAGGTGGTCTCCACCTTGACCTTGGGCAGTCCGGTGAGGAGGGCCCTGTCCGCGGCCGCGGTGGTCTTCGCCCGCAGGGCCGGGACGTGCCAGGCGCCGCAGACCACGGCGTAGGCCTCGCCGAACTCCCGGCGCGCGGCCCGCATCCGCTGCCGCATGTACGCCTCGCGCACCAGGTCCCGGTGGTGGCCGCCGGCTCCGTACTCCTCGCGCAGGGCGCCCATGGCCTCCCCGAGCGCCTCGAACACGGCCAGTGGACCGGCCGCCGGTCCGGCCCCGCCGCGGTGCTCGACCACGTCCTCCCACCAGCGCTCGGGATCGTCGTACCCGGCGGTGGCGGCCAGCACGGCCAGCGGGTCCAGCCGTACGGCACCGGGCGCCGCCCCGCTCCCGTCCCCGCCCTCCGCCCCCGGCCCGTCTCCGGTCTCCTCCCCCGGCCCGTCCCCGGCCTCGGCCTCGTCTCCGGCCTCCTCCCCCGCCCCGTCCCCGGGTCCCGTCCCGGCCTGCTCCCCGGCCGCCTCCGGGACGGCCAGCGAGTGCGCGGCCGGGAGGTCGATGAACCGGACGGGCACGTCCCGCTCCTGCGCCCACCGGATGGCGGCCCATTCCGGGGAGAACTCGGCCAGCGGCCAGAACGCGGCCCGGCCGGGGTCGTCGGCGGCGTGGGCGAGCAGGGCCACGGGCGGCCGCATCCCCGGGTCCGCTGCCAGCGGGAGCAGGGCGTCCCCCTCCGGCGGCCCCTCGATCAGCACGGCCGCGGGCCGGGCCGCGTCCAGGGCGGCCCGCACCGCGCGGGCCGAGCCGGGCCCGTGGTGCCGTACGCCCAGCAGCAGCGGGCCCGCGGCCTCCTTGCCGGTCCTCCCCGGGCTCATGCCGTCACCTCCCGGCAGGCCCGGTAGAAGTCCTTCCAGCCGTCGCGCTCGCGGACCACGGCCTCCAGGTACTCCTGCCAGACGACCTGGTCCGCGGCCGGGTCCCGGACGACGGCTCCGAGGATCCCCGCCGCCACGTCGGAGGGGCGCAGGACGCCGTCCCCGAAGTGCGCGGCCAGTGCGAGGCCGCCCGTGACCACCGAGATGGCCTCGGCGGTGGACAGGGTGCCGCTGGGCGACTTGACCTTCGTGCGCCCGTCGTCGGTGACCCCGGCGCGCAGCTCGCGGAAGACGGTGACCACGCGGCGGATCTCCTCCAGGCCCTCCGGTGCGGCGGGCAGGTCCAGGGCGCGGCCCATCTGGTCGACGCGTCGGGCGACGATGTCGACCTCGGCGTCGGCGGTGGCGGGCAGCGGCAGGACGACGGTGTTGAACCGCCGGCGCAGTGCGCTGGAGAGCTCGTTGACCCCGCGGTCGCGGTCGTTGGCGGTGGCGATGAGGTTGAAACCGCGCACGGCCTGCACCTCGTCGCCGAGCTCCGGTATCGGGAGGGTCTTCTCCGACAGGACGGTGATGAGGGTGTCCTGGACGTCGGCCGGGATCCGGGTGAGCTCCTCGACCCGGGCGGTCATGCCCTCGGCCATGGCCCGCATGACGGGGCTCGGTACGAGCGCTTCGCGGCTCGGGCCGTGGGCGAGGAGGCGGGCGTAGTTCCAGCCGTAGCGGATGGCCTCCTCCGGGGTGCCGGCGGTGCCCTGGACGAGGAGGGTGGAGTCCCCGCTGACGGCGGCGGCGAGGTGCTCGGACACCCAGGTCTTGGCGGTGCCGGGCACTCCGAGGAGCAGCAGCGCGCGGTCGGTGGCGAGGGTGGTGACGGCGACTTCGACGATCCGGCGCGGGCCGACGTACTTGGGCGTGATGACGGTGCCGTCTTCGAGGGTGCCGCCCTGCAGGTACGTGGCCACGGCCCACGGGGAGAGCTTCCAGCGGGCCGGGCGGGGCCGGTCGTCGGCGGCGGCCAGGGCTTTCAGTTCGTGCGCGAAGGCGTCTTCGGCATGCGGTCGCAGCGCCTCTGCGGTGGTCTCGTTCCCGGTCGTGGCCATGGTCCCCCTCCAATGCTCCGCAGCCGCTCGACGGCTGCTGGAACCACGATGCACCCGACCACTGACAACAGCCCCTGCTGAATGTGTTGTTGCAGGTCAGAGCGATTGTCAGTGGGGGTCTCTACGGTGGAACACATGACTGAGCAGGGGGTCCGCTGGACAGCGGAACAGGTACTGGCTCTGGCTCCTGACGACGCCTCACGCAAGGCGGGGGCCAAGCTCGGCGCGGCCGGACCGTGGTCACAGACCGGAGGTTCCGCTTCCGGTGCGGTGTGGGGGTCGTGCAAGGGCAGCGGCAGCACGCCGTACCGGACGGTCGTCGACCTGTCCGGGCCCGCGTACAAGTGCTCCTGCCCGAGCCGGAAGTTCCCGTGCAAGCACGCGCTGGGCCTGCTGCTGCTCTGGGCCGCGGAGGGGCTCGACGGCCCGGAGGGGGCTCCGGACTGGGCGGACGCGTGGCTCGCGGAGCGGGCGGCGAAGGCCGCGCGATCCGGCGCCGAAGGCTCCGGACGGACCGGACCGGCGGACGCGGAAGGAGCCCGCAAGCGGGCCGAGCGGCGGGCTGCCCGGATCGGCGCGGGTGTCACCGAGCTGGAACAGCGGCTCGCGGACCTGGTGCGCGGCGGACTGGCCGGCCAGGAGCGGGCGGGATACGCGGCCTGGGAGGAGACCGCCGCCCGCATGGTCGACGCACAGGCTCCCGGACTGGCAGCACGGGTCCGGGAGTTGGGGACGATACCCAGTTGCGGCACCGGCTGGCCCGCCCGGATGCTTGAGGAGGCCGCGCTGCTGCACCTGCTGGACCGGGCCTGGCTCGGCGTTTCCGGACTTCCGGAGCCGCTGGCCGCGACGGTCCGCAGCCGTCTGGGACTGCGGCCCCGGACGGAGGGCGAGGCCGTACGGGACCACTGGCTCGTGCTGTCCCAGTACGACACGGCGTCGCCGGACGGCCGGCTCATCACCCGCCGGATATGGCTGCGCGGGCTGACGAGCGGGCGTCCGGCCCTGGTCCTGGACTTCGGCCCGCCCGGACGGCCGCCGGGGCTGGCACTGCCCGTGGGCTCGGTTCTGGAGGCGGAAGCCCGCTTCCGGCCCGGCTCCGCGGGGCTGCGGGCCGACCTCGGGGAGGGCCACGCACCGGCCGAGCCGTGCCGGACCGCGCCGGCCGGCGTGGGTACGGGTGCGGCACTGGAGGCGTACGGCGCGGCGCTGCGCGAGGACCCCTGGCTGGAGTCCTGGCCGGTGGTGCTCGGTCCGGTGGTGCCGATACCGGGAGGACAACGGGGACGACACGGGGGACAAGGGGGGCAAGGGGGACGACAGGGAGGAGCGCACGGGGACGGGAAGGGGGAGGGGGAACAACAGGGCTCGGAGGCCTGGCAATTGGCGGACGCGGAGGGGATGTCCGCCCTGCCCGTGCCCCTGACCGGGGCCGGGAACCGGCCCGGGACCGGGTTGTGGCAGCTGGCCGCGCTTTCGGGGGGCGGCCCGTTGACGGTGTTCGGCGAATGCGGACACCGCGGATTCACCCCGCTGACGGCCTGGCGGCCGGACTCTCCGGAGCCGGTGGTGCTGGGCTGAGCGGGCGGCAAGGGGAAAACGGCGGCGCGGGGGCGCCGACGTATTCGAAAACGAGTGAGCCGGGGGGCTTTCGTGAACGACAACCACGCCAGTTGAGGCCGTAGGCGCGGCCGTGTGTGCCACGGGGACATCGAGCTGCTCCGGTCCCGCGGAGGGGGCGGGACCGGAGCAGGCACCACCTGCACACGGCACGGCACACGAAGGAAGAGGGAGGGGATCCGGTGAACACGACGACGGACACGTCCACGGACACGACGACCGGCACTACGACGGGCACGACGGGCACGGCCACCGACCCGGCCGGCTACGGGGACGCCGACTGGGACGAGCTGGTGGGCGCCGCGCTGCTGGGTACCGAGCGGCGCCGGGGCAGTCCCGAGGCCCTGCTCGGGGCCGCGGCCGTGCAGACGCTGCGGCGCCGGGCCGGACTGAGACCCGCCGAGGCGGGCCCCCGGCCCGAGCCCGCGCCGCTCGATCCGCGTCCGGAGCCTCCGGAAGCGGCCCGGCGGCGGCTCGCGCAGCTGCTGGCGGGGCGGGCCGGAGCGGGCAGCAGCGGCGGCGGGCGCCGGGGGACCTCCCCGGACCTGACGGAGCTGCTGCCGCAGTGGCTGGCCGCCGCCGGACAGCACGGGTACCGGGCGCCGGCCTCGCTCGTGCCCGCGCTGCTGGACGTCGCCCGGGCCCGCAGCGACCTCCGGCCACAGGCGCTGGCCCTGGCCGGGACGCGCGGGCTGTGGCTGGCCCGGCTCAATCCGGACTGGCGGTTCGCGCTGCGCGGGGGATCCGGGAGCGCCGGCGAACTGCCCGACGTGCGGGACGCGGCGGGGGTGGAACGGCTGTGGCAGGAAGGGCTGTTCGCGGAGCGGGTCGCGCTGCTCGGCCTCGTACGGGCCCACGAGCCGGCCGCCGGGCCGCGGCTGCTGGAGACCACCTGGACCACCGAGCGGGCCGAGGACCGGCTGATGTTCCTCGACTCCCTGCGGGTGGGGCTGTCGGTGGGCGACGAACCCTTCCTGGAAGCGGCGCTGGGCGACCGCAGCCGCAACGTCCGGGCGACCGCCGCCGAGCTGCTGTCCGCGCTGCCGGCCTCGGCGCTGGCCGGGCGGATGGCGGAGCGGGCACTGGCCTGCGTCGGCCCGGAAGGAGTGACGCCGCCGGCCGAATGCGATGCGGGGATGCTGCGCGACGGCGTGGTCAAGCGGCCGCCGGCCGGCCGGGGGGAACGGGCCTGGTGGCTCGCACAGTTGGTGGAGTCCGCGCCGCTGGCGTGCTGGCGGGACCGGTTCGGGGGACTCGGCCCGGCGGAGATCGTGGCGCTGCCGGTGGCCGAGGGCTGGGCGGAGGAACTGCACGCGGCGTGGTGCCGGGCCGCAGTGCGGCAGGGCGACCCCGCGTGGTCGCAGGCTCTGCTCGGCTCGGCGTCCGCACCACCCGCGGCGGGCCCGGCGACGGCCTCGCTGGCGGAGCGGGCGAAGCTCCTGTCGACCCTCGGGGAGGAGGAACGGGCTGCATGGGTCGCGGAGTTCATACGGGCGCACGGGCTGTCGGAGGCGTTCCAGCTGCTCGGAGTGTGCGTGGTGCCGTGGGCGGGGGCGCTGGGGAGAGCCGTGATCGAGGCGCTGGACTCCGCGCGGGAGGCGGGCGGCTACCCGTGGAGCTTCAGCGGGGTCATGGGGCTGGCGGAGCGGTGCCTCGATCCGGCGGAGGCGGGGCGGCTCGATGCGCTGGTGGTGGAGCCGGTGGAGGAGGGGGGCGCGGCGGCGTACTGGTCGGAGGCCTTCCAGCGGCTGGTCGCCACCCTGCGCCTGCGTGCGGCGCTGCACGCCGAACTGGCCCCGCCGCGCTGACCGCTGGCGCGGTCGATGGCGCCCGGACCCCCCGAGGCTCCGCCCCGGACCCCGCGCCTCAAACGCCGGCGGGGCTGGAATTGCCCTGCGGGCAATCCAGCCCCTCCCCGGGAACGGCTACGCCGGCTGGCGGACGTGGGCGCGGACCCAGTCGACGATGGCCGTGGTCGTCGCGCCCGGGGTGAAGATCTCGGCCACGCCCTTCTCCTTCAGCGGAGCGATGTCCGCCTCCGGGATGATGCCGCCGCCGAACACCTTGATGTCCTCCGCGTCGCGCTCCGCGAGGAGTTCCAGCACGCGGGCGAACAGCGTGTTGTGCGCGCCCGACAGGATCGACAGACCGATCGCGTCGGCGTCCTCCTGGATCGCGGTGTCGACGATCTGTTCGGGGGTCTGGTGAAGGCCCGTGTAGATCACCTCCATGCCCGCGTCCCGCAGGGCCCGCGCGATCACCTTGGCGCCTCGGTCGTGGCCGTCGAGGCCCGGCTTGGCCACCACCACACGGATCGGACCGGTCACACCCATCGCACTGCCTCCCGAGTGAACGAACGTTAAGTACAGCATCGCGCACGCCCCCGTTTCGCGGTCAACCACGAGGGGGAAATCACACGTGGGATGGCGTACCACCGCTCCGCGCCGACAGCCGCACGGCACGGAGCGGTCGGGCGTCCCGGTCCCGAGTCACCAGGACCCGTCCCGAGTCGCCAGGACCTAGGTGGGGGGCCGTCCATGGGGCTGACCATGTCCGGAGCCGCGCTGCGGGCCGGGGTACTCGAAGCGATCGTGTTGGGCGGGCACATCCTGCTGTATCCCACCGGAGTCCTGCCGGAGCGACCCGCCGCCGCCACCCACGAGCGCCCGCCGGTGCTGCTGCTGCACGGGTTCACCGACAACCGCTCCGTCTTCGTCCTGCTGCGCCGCGCCCTCGGGGCCGGTGGCCGGCGGCAGGTGGAGGCGTACAACTACTCCCCCTTCACCCGCGACCTGCGCGTCACCGCCCGCCACCTCGCCCGCCGTGTCGAGGAGCTGTGCGAGCACACCGGGCAGGACCGGGTGGATCTGGTGGGGCACAGCCTCGGCGGGCTGGTCGGGCGGTACTACGTCCAGCGCCTGGGCGGCGACGCGCGCGTCCGCACGCTCGTCACGCTCGGGACCCCGCATTCCGGCACCCGCGTGGCGCCCTTCATGGACGCGCACCCGCTGGTCCGGCAGATGCGCCCGGATTCCGAGGTGCTCACCGAACTGCGTGCGCCCGCGCCCGGCTGCCGGACCCGATGCGTCGCGTTCTGGAGCGAGTTCGACGAGTTGATGGACCCGACCGAGACCGCCCGCATCGAACACCCCGACCTGCTCGTGGAGAACGTGCAGGTCACCGGCATCGGACACCTCGCCCTGCCCGCGCACCCCAGCGTCATCGCGGCGGTCCGGCGCGCGCTCGACGGACCCAGGCCGGCCGCCCTCCCGCACCCCGGCACCGCTTCCGTCGCCTGACCGCGGCAGCCGGCCGGCCGCCGTCCGTTCCGGTCTCGACCGCGGGAGCGAAAAACGGCCTCCACTCGAACATTCTTCGAACTCAAGGCCAAGGGTGGGTCTTCAGCCGACCGAAAGGCGGCTGAATGCCCGGTTCCGCCGAGCACAAAAGCCTCCGAAGATTGTCGTTGCGTGTGACCGCCGGGTACAGTCACGCCACTGCTCTCCTCCGAGGACCCCCCGTTCCTCGGCCACCCAGGCCCCCCGTTGCCGAGGCGAAAGAGAAGTTGGTGAACGACCGCCCCCCGTCGGGCCAGTACCCGGATTTTGGGTACGACAGCCTCTCCACCACCACTTTCGCTGGCGATTCGGCGTTTGCTTCCTATGAAACGCAGGGCCAGGGCTACAACTACGGTGCCGCCTACGGTTCCTACGACACCGGCTCGTACGACACCACGGCGTGGACCGCCCCCCAGAACGGCTACGCGCAGCCCTCCGCCGACGGATACGCCGGCTACGACGGCTACCTCCCGACCGTCCCCACCCAGGGCGGCGTCGACACGGACTACCAGTCCACCGCCTTCGGCTACGAGACCTCCGCCGAGCAGACCGGCCACTGGACGGTTCCCGGCTTCGGGACCGAGACCGGCGCCTACGACGCCACCGCCTGGAACACGACCTCCGAGCAGACCTACGGGTACGGCGGGTACGAGCCGCAGCAGCCACAGCAGCAGCCGCATCACGTACCGGAACCTGCGCGGGAACAGGCCCACGAGCAGCAGCAGTACGGCTACGACTACGGCTACGAGGCCTACTCCCCGGCCTCCCCCGAGGCCGACACGGGCTACACCGAGACCGCCGTCTTCGAGTTCCTCCCCGTCGATGCCCATGCCGACGCCGATGCCGATGACTCGGACGCCGACACGGACGCCCGGGTGCACGACCTCCCCACCCAGGCCATGCCCGTCACCCCGGCCGGGCCCGCCGAGCCGCGCCCCTCGCGCCGGGCCGGCTCCAAGCCCGTCGCCAAGGCGAGTGCCGCCAAGGCCGGCGCCGGCTCCGCTGCCGGAAACCGCCGCCGTACTCCGGCCAAGCGGTCCGCGCTGCTGACCGTGGCCGTTCCCTCGGCCTGCGTGATGGGCGTCGCGGGAGTCGCCGCCGCCTCCGTGGGCGGGCTCACCGCTGCGGAGAAGCCGTCCGAGCAGACCACCACCCTGGCCGCGCCCGACCCGGCCTCCATCAAGCCCGTCGCCGCGAACAGCAAGCTCGACACGCAGCTCACCGCCCTCAGCGCCGACGCCGGCGACTTCGCGGACCGTGCGAGCCGTACCCAGGAACGCATCGACCTGCGCCTGCGCCAGGACGAGGAGAAGAAGCAGAAGGCGGAGGAGGAGGCGGCCAAGGAAGCCGCCCGCCCCAAGTTCGTGCTCCCCGTCGCGCGGCACGGCCTCAGCGCCGGCTTCGGCCAGGCGGGCGTCAACTGGATGTCCGTGCACACCGGCATCGACTTCCCGGTGTCCTACGGGACTTCGGTCATGGCCGCCACCGACGGCACCGTGCGCAGCCAGTGGAACTCGGCCTACGGCAACATGGTGATACTCACCGCGCCCGACGGCACCGAGACCTGGTACTGCCACCTCAGCAGCGCCAAGATCCGCTCCGGCAAGGTCAAGGCCGGCGACGTCATCGCGTACTCGGGCAACTCCGGCAACTCCACCGGCCCGCACCTCCACTTCGAGGTCCGGCCGGGCGGCGGCTCCCCGGTCGACCCGCAGGCGTGGCTGCGCGGCAAGGGCCTGAACCCGAACTAGCACCCGGCACGAACATGCGGAAGGGCCCGCCTCCCCTGAGGGGGCGGGCCCTTCCGCATGTGCCGCCGGCCGTCCCGCGGCCGGCCTCCCGCTAGAGCTTCTGCACCGGCGCGTACCGCAGCAGGAGCCGCTTCGGCTTCTCGTCCCCGAAGTCGATGGTGGCCTGCGCGTCCGCGCCCGCTCCCCTGACCTCCATGACCGTGCCCAGCCCGAACTGGTCGTGCGTGACCCGGTCCCCGACCACCAGGGCGATCACCGGCTTGTCGGCGGCCCGCCGCGTCGCGAACCCCGACGGGCCCGACTTCGTACGCGAGGAGGAGAGGAAGGCCTCCGGGGAGGTGCCGAAGGAGGACTTCGAGCCGCCCGAGCCGGAAGACCCGTACCCCGAGCCCGAGCTGCGCATCGGGCCCGCGGGCTTCTGCGCCGCGCCCGTCCGCTTCCACTGCAGGTACTCGGCGGGGATCTCCTCCAGGAACCGCGACGGCGGGTTGTAGGAGGGGGTGCCCCAGGCGCTGCGCATGCTCGACCGCGTCAGGTACAGCCGCTCGCGCGCCCGCGTGATGCCGACGTAGGCGAGGCGGCGCTCCTCCTCCAGCTCCTTGGTCTGGCCCAGCGCGCGCATGTGCGGGAAGACCCCGTCCTCCATGCCGGTCAGGAAGACCACCGGGAACTCGAGGCCCTTGGCGGTGTGCAGGGTCATGAGGGTGATGACGCCGTTGCCGTCGGTGTCCTCGTCCGGGATCTGGTCGGAGTCGGCGACGAGCGCGACCTGTTCCAGGAACTCGGAGAGCGTGCCGGGACCCACCGGCGGGGCGCCGTTCTCGGCGGCCTCGGTCGCCGCCGCCTCCCGCGCCTGCTCGAATTCGAGGGCCACCGCGGCGAGTTCCTGGAGGTTCTCGATGCGCGTCTCGTCCTGCGGGTCGGTCGAGGCCTGGAGCTCGGCGAGGTAGCCCGTACGCTCCAGGACCGCTTCCAGGACCACCGCCGGGCCGGCGCCCGAGTCGACGATGGTGCGGAGCTCCTCCATGAGCACGTTGAAGCGCTTGACGGCATTGGTCGAGCGGGCGGCCATGCCGAAGGCCTCGTCGACCCGGCGCAGCGCCTGCGGGAAGGTGATCTTCTCGCGCATCGCCAGGGCGTCGATCATCGCCTCGGCCCGCTCGCCGATCCCGCGCTTGGGCACGTTCAGGATCCGCCTGAGCGGGACGTTGTCCTCGGGGTTCGACAGGACGCGCAGGTACGCGAGGACGTCGCGGACCTCCTTGCGCTCGTAGAACCGGACGCCGCCGACGACCTTGTAGGGCAGTCCGACGCGGATGAAGATCTCCTCGAACACGCGGGACTGCGCATTGGTCCGGTAGAAGATCGCGACGTCGCCGGCCTTCGCGTCGTCCGCGTCCGTCAGCCGGTCGATCTCGTCGGCGATGAACTGCGCCTCGTCGTGCTCGGTGTCCGCGACGTAGCCGGTGATGACGGCGCCGCTGCCGGCCTCGGTCCACAGGTTCTTCGCGCGGCGGTTCTCGTTGCGCTCGATGACCGCATTGGCGGCGGACAGGATCGTCTGGGTGGAGCGGTAGTTCTGCTCCAGCAGGATCGTGGTCGCGTCCGCGTAGTCCTCTTCGAACTGGAGGATGTTGCGGATGGTCGCGCCGCGGAAGGCGTAGATCGACTGGTCGGCGTCACCCACGACGCACAGCTCGGCGGGCGGCAGGTCCGGGTAGCCGGTGCCGACCAGCTCGCGCACGAGCGTGTACTGGGCGTGGTTGGTGTCCTGGTACTCGTCGACCAGGACGTGCCGGAAGCGGCGCCGGTAGTGCTCCGCGACCTCCGGGAAGGCCTGGAGCAGGTGGACCGTGGTCATGATGATGTCGTCGAAGTCGAGGGCGTTGGCCTCGCGCAGCCGTCCCTGGTACATCGCGTACGCCTGGGCGAGGGTCTTCTCGAAGCCGTCGGCGGCCTGGCCGGCGAAGGCGTCCTCGTCGATGAGCTCGTTCTTCAGGTTCGAGATCTTGGCGCTGAACGCCTTCGGCGGGAACTTCTTCGGGTCGAGGTCCAGGTCGCGGCAGACGAGCGCCATCAGGCGCTTCGAGTCGGCCGCGTCGTAGATCGAGAAGGAGGAGGTGAAACCGAGCCGCTTGGACTCGCGGCGCAGGATGCGCACGCACGCGCTGTGGAAGGTGGAGACCCACATGGCGTTGGCGCGCGGGCCGACCAGGCCCTCGACGCGCTCCTTCATCTCGCCGGCGGCCTTGTTGGTGAAGGTGATCGCCAGGATCTGGCCGGGGTGGACCCCGCGCGCGCCCAGCAGGTGGCCGATGCGGTGCGTCAGCACGCGCGTCTTGCCGGATCCGGCGCCGGCCACGATGAGCAGCGGGGAGCCCGCGTGCACCACGGCGGCACGCTGCTCCGTGTTCAGCCCGTCCAGCAGCGCCGCCGGGTCGATGACGGGCCTGGGGGCTCCGTCCCGGTAGTAGGCGTCCCCGCTGAGGGGCGCGTCGAACCGGCCCCCGAAGAGATCGTCCGCGCCCGGCTCCGGGGCGGCGTGGTCTTCGGGCGGCGGGGGGACCTCTTCGGAGGGGGAGAGGTCGGCCAGGAAGCTGTCGTCAAAGAGGCTGCTCATCGCCTTCCGAGTTTAGGGGGCGGGACCGACAGCCGGTCCCGCCCCCGGAAAATCCCTGTCCCGCCAAGGAAAATTCAGCGGCATATGCCCTGCGAACCCCTCCCGCCCCCTTCCGAGGCGCCCCCTCCGGCGCTAGCGTGCTCCGCCAACCGGAAGGAGGTGCCGGCCCGTGTACACGTACGGATTCCCTTCGTCCCACCCCTCCCCCCACCACCGCAAGCCGCGCACCCGAAGACATCCGAGCGCCCCCACCGCGGTCGTCACGACCGCGGCCCTGTCCTCGTTGGGCCTGCTCCTCCCCCACCAGGCCGCGGCGGCTCCGGCGCCGCGGCCCTCGGTGGAGGAGGTACGGACCCGCGTGGACGAGCTGCACCGGCAGGCGGGCACCGCCACCCAGGCCTACGACGCCGCGGCCGGGCGGACCGAGGAGCAGCGGGCCCTGCTGTCGGCGCTCATGGACCAGGTGGCGGGCACCACCCTGAAGCTGAACGAGGCCCGGCGGCTGCTCGGCAGCTACGCCGCCGACAGGTACCGCGGCGGCGCCGGCGGCCTCGGCGGGACCGCGACCCTGCTGCTCAGCGACGATCCGCAGGCCTTCTTCGCGCAGACGCACCTGCTGAACCGGCTCGGCGGCCGCGAGGACGCGCTGCTCGACCAGTACACCCGGGCCAGGGCGGAGACGGCCGGCAAGCGCCGGGAGGCGGCCGTGGTGGTCGCGGAACTGGAGCGGGCGCAGGAGGAGCTGCGCGGACGCAAGCAGGAGGTGCAGGCCCGGCTCGCGGAGGCGAACACCCTGCTCGCACGGCTCACCGCACCGGAGCGGGCGCGGGCCCTGGCCGCCCGGGCCCCCGCCGCTCCGGGGCCGCTGCCCACGGACGGCGCCGCGTCGGCGGCGGGCGCCAGGGCGGTGGCCTTCGCCCGGGCCCAGCTGGGAAAACCGTACGTGTGGGGCGCGACCGGCCCGGCATCGTACGACTGCTCCGGCCTGACCCAGGCCGCCTGGCGGGCGGCGGGGGTCACGCTGCCGCGCACCACCTGGGACCAGGTGAAGGCGGCGCCGCGGGTCTCGACGAAGCAGCTGCGCCCCGGGGACCTGGTCTTCTTCTACGCGGACATCAGCCACGTCGGGATCTACATCGGCGGCGGCCGCATGATCCACGCCCCGCGGCCCGGGGCGTACGTCCGCGAGGACTCGGTCGGCTACCAGCCCGTCTACGGCAGCGTGCGGCCGGGGTGAACGCGGCAGCGGCGGCGGTTGCGCCGGCCTGGCCGCCGTGCACCCTCGGAAGGGGGGCTACGACGGCAACGTGGTCGTCTTCGCCCGCCTGACGGAGATCCGCAGCCAGTGGACGGCCATCGGCGGACGTCCGACCGGCCAGCTTCGGTCGCGTACGGGCACTTCCTGTCATCCCGTCATCTGCCCGTTACCTTCGGGTCTAGCGTCCTCCCCCAAGCACCGACGGAGGAAGGACGTGAGGCCCCCGTGGCCAGTCATCGAAAGCCCAGGCAGCGCCCGCTCACCAGCGGCACGGCACGGAGCACCGTACGCACCACCGCCGCCACCCTCGCCCTCGCGGGCGCTGCCACCGCCACCGCGTTCGAAGGCACGTCCCACGCCGATCCGCAGCCGACGCCCTCGCAGGTCAAGGCGGAGATGGACCGGCTCTACGAGGAGGCCGAGGCGGCGACGGACCAGTACAACGGGGCGAAGGAGAAGGCCGACGAGGCCGAGCGCGCGCTCGACGGACTGCGGGCCGAGACCGCTCGCAAGACCGACCAGCTCAACACGGCCCGCAGCGCGCTCGGTTCGCTGGCCGCGACCCAGTACCGCAGCGGCACGCTCGGCGCCGCCGTCCAGCTGGCGATGTCCGCCGATCCACAGGAGTACCTGGACCGGGCCGCCCTCATCACCCGCGCCGGGAACCGCAACGCCGCCGAGATCTCGGCCGTGCGGCGGGGGCTCGAGGAGGTCGGGCACCTCAAGGAGCAGGCCGCCGGGCGCCTCGCCGACCTGCGGGCCCGGCAGGGCGAACTCGCGGGCCACAAGGCCGAGATCGAGGAGAAGCTGACCGCCGCGCAGACGCTGCTGGCCAAGCTGACGGCCGAGGAGCGGGCGGCCTACGAGGCCCGCGCGGCCGGCCCCGACCCGGCCGGCCCCGCCGCGGCCCGTCCCGCCACCCAGGCCCCGCCGCCCTCCGACGGTTCCCGCGCGGCGCGCGCGGTGGCGTTCGCCTACGGGGCGATCGGCAAGCCGTACGTGTGGGGCGCGACGGGCCCCGGCTCGTACGACTGCTCCGGGCTGACCCAGGCGGCCTGGCGCGCGGCCGGGGTGTCGCTGCCGCGCACCACCTACACCCAGATCAACGCGGGACAGCGGGTCTCCCGCGATGCGCTGGCCCCCGGTGACCTGGTGTTCTTCTACTCCGGCGTCACGCACGTCGGCATGTACATCGGCAACGGCCAGATGATCCACGCCCCGCGGCCCGGCTCGACGGTCCGGGTCGCGCCGGTGGACTCGATGCCCTGGGCCGGAGCCTCGCGGCCCGCCTGAGCTCCGTGCGCGGACCCGGCTCAGATCAGCCGGCGGGCCGTCGCCCAGCGGGTCAGCTCGTGGCGGTTGGAGAGCTGGAGCTTGCGCAGCACCGCCGAGACGTGGGACTCCACCGTCTTGACCGAGATGAACAGCTGCTTGGCGATCTCCTTGTACGCGTACCCGCGCGCGATCAGCCGCAGCACCTCGCGCTCGCGCTGCGTGAGGCGGTCCAGGTCCTCGTCCACCGGCGGGGCGTCCGTCGAGGCGAAGGCGTCGAGCACGAAGCCCGCGAGGCGCGGCGAGAACACCGCGTCGCCGTCCTGGACACGGAAGACCGAGTCCACCAGGTCGGTGCCGGTGATCGTCTTGGTGACGTAGCCGCGGGCGCCGCCCCGGATGACCCCGATGACGTCCTCGGCGGCATCCGACACCGACAGGGCCAGGAAGCGCACCGGGTCCTCGACGGCCCCCATCAGCGGGGCGCAGCGGCGCAGCACCTCGACGCCGCCGCCGCCGGGCAGGTGCACGTCGAGGAGCACCACCTCGGGGCGGGTGGCGGTGATGACGGTGACGGCCTGGTCCACGTCGGCGGCCTCGCCGACGACCTCGACCCCGGTCCGCTCGGTCTCGCCGATCTCGGCCTGCACTCCGGTGCGGAACATCCGGTGGTCGTCGACGAGCACCACCCGGACCCTCCTGGTCACGCCGCCGGTGCTCGCGCTGTCCTCGGTCATGCTGCCTTCGCCGCCCTCTCCATCTCCAGCTCGACTTCCGTGCCGCCGTCCGGCGCGGACCGCAGTCGCGCGGTCCCGCCGTTGCGCTGCATCCGGCCGATGATCGATTCTCGTACGCCCATGCGGTCGTCCGGTACCGCGTCGATGTCGAAGCCGGGTCCGCGGTCCCGTACGGACACGAACACCGTCTGGCCCTCCACCTCCGCGTACACCTGGACGGGGCCGCCGTCGCCACCGTACTTGGCGGCATTGACCATCGCCTCGCGCGCGGCCTGCATCTGTGCGGCCAGCTTCTCGTCGAGGGGGCAGTCGCCGACGACGACCACCTCGATCTGCACCCCGTGGTGGTCCTCCACCTCGGCGGCGGTCTTCTTCACGGCCTCGGCCAGCGTCGTCGGCTCCTCGCCCTCGTCCTTGCCGGTGCCCTCGGGCTTGTAGAGCCAGTTGCGCAGCTCCCGCTCCTGGGCCCGGGCGAGGCGGCGCACCTCGCCGACGTCCTCGGCGTTGCGCTGGATCAGGGTGAGGGTGTGCAGCACGGAGTCGTGGACGTGCGCGGCCACCTCGGCGCGCTCCTGGGCGCGGATGCGCATCAGGCGCTCCTCGGAGAGGTCCTGGGTCATCCGGATCAGCCACGGTCCGGCCAGGAGCGCGACGCCGACGAGGACGGCGAGGGTGGCGGTCAGTACGTTGCCCAGCTGGGCGGCGGAGCCCCGGACCACGATGAACACGGTCAGGCCCACCCCGACCAGGGCGACGCCGGCGAGCGCGCGGGCGGCCTGCAGCAGCCGGGCGTGCCGGCCGGCGGCGGCGTTCCAGTGGGCGCGGCGGGCGTTGTCGGCCTGGCGCCAGACGAGGACCACGCCGGCTCCGACGAGCAGGGTCGGCCACACGTACCGTCCGGAGCTGCCGCCGACCTGGACCTTGGAGATGAAGATGCCCGCGCCGACGCACAGCGCGATCAGCGCGGTGATCTGGCCCCGCTCGGGCTTGCGCAGCCGCCGGGTGCCGTCGGGGAGGGTGTCGAAGAAGGAGCGGTGGCCGCTGCGGCCGCCGACGCCGAGCGGTACGAAGACCCAGAACGCGGCGTAGAGCAGCACGCCGAGGCCGTCG
Organism: Streptomyces sp. NPDC051563; assembly: GCF_044454225.1. Lineage (NCBI taxonomy): Bacteria > Bacillati > Actinomycetota > Actinomycetes > Kitasatosporales > Streptomycetaceae > Streptomyces > Streptomyces sp. NPDC051563. Next base: position 199,987 of record NZ_JBITDL010000002.1, on the reverse strand, counting down.
CCCCACATGAACAGGCCGAGGAAGGTGAGCCGCACCCAGACGACGGGCAGGCCCAGGTGCCCGGCGAGGCCGCGCGCGACGCCACCGAGCATCCGGCCGTCGGCGCTGCGGTAGAGCTTGCGCTGCGGCGTCTCGTCGGAATCCGGTGCGTACGGTGGGCGGGGGGCGGCTGCTACGGGCATGTCACCGATGGTCACACGCGCGCGGCGCCCGTGACATCAGGGCAGCCCCCCACTTCTCTCGGGGGGATATCAGGGTTGCGCCAGGGTAGATCCGGATGCCCGCCGCGGCGGCGGACCCGCACCATGGAGCCATGACCGAAGTACACGATTCCCCGCCGCCGGACGCAGGAGCCGGCTCGAGCGCGGCCGGCCCGGGTGCCGGCCCCGCTGCGCAGCTCGCCGAGCGCCCTCCCCTGCGCCGTGCCAAGCGCGACAAGGTGCTCGCGGGCGTGTGCGGCGGCCTGGGCCGGTACTTCGGCCTCGATCCGGTGATCTTCCGGATCGTGCTCGGCGTCCTCGCCGTCACCGGCGGCGTCGGTCTGATCTTCTACGGTTTCGCGTGGCTGCTGCTGCCCCAGGACGGCGAGGAGGACAGCGAGGCGAAGAAGCTGCTGACCGGCCGGGTCGAGGGGTCGACGCTGGCGGCGGTCTTCGCCGCGCTCGTGGGCTGCGCCCTGTTCCTGTCGATGCTGGACAACGGCGGTCTGGCGGTCTTCTCCGTCCTGGCCGTGCTGGCGCTGGGCGGTGCGGCGTACTGGTCGCAGCGGCGGCGCAGCGGGCTCGGCTCCGGCTCCGGCGCCGGGTCCGGATCCGGCGCGGGGCCCGAGGAGAAGGCTGCGGCGGGGGTGGAGTTCGTGTACCCGGCGGCGACCCGCACCGGCCACCGCACCGCGCACAGTCCGGCGCCGCCCGAGACCCAGGCGCCGCCCGTGCCCGGCGGCCCGTCCTGGTGGCGGGATCCGCTGGTCAAGGACGGCACCACGGGGCCGGTCGGCTCGACGGGGTACCTGTGGGGTCCCGAGGACCCGGCCGATGCCACCCCCGGCAGCGGCCCGGCCACGGCTCCGCCGTCCGGGAAGCGGGTCCCCAGGGAGCCCTCGGGCGGTATCGGCGGCCGGGTGTTCGTCCTGGCCGCGCTGGCCGGGAGCGCCGGCACCGCCGCGGTCTGGGAAGGCAGCACCCTGAGCCACGCCCTGCAGGTCGGCCTCGCCGCCGGCCTCGCCGTCTTCGGCCTCGGGCTCGCCGTGAGCTCGGTCAAGGGCCGCACCGGCTTCGGCACCGTGCTGTTCTCGGTGATCACGGCCGTCCTGCTGGCCGGGGCGGTCGCGCTGCCCAAGGACATCGGTACCGACTGGCGCGTCGTGGACTGGCATCCGACGGCCGTGGGCGAGGTGGCCCCGGTGTACGAGGCCGGAACCGGGCTCGCCACCTTGGACCTCAGCCACGTGGACGTGCCCAAGGGCACCACCGTGCCCGTCCGCGCCTCCATCGACGCGGGCCGGCTGCGGGTGATCCTCCCGAGGGAGGTCACCGCGAAGACCGAGGCGACGATCAGGCTGGGCGACATCCAGATGCCGGGCGACACCGGCGAGGACATACGCGTACGCAACCGCACCGAGACCCGGACGGCGACCCTGCCCCCCGCCTCGGGCACCAAGGCCGGCGGAACGATCGAGCTGCACCTGAGCGCGGGTGTGGGACAGGTGGAGGTGGCCCGTGCGGCGTCATGAGTTCCAGCCGGGACGGCTGATCGCGGGACTGGTCCTGATGGCGGCTGGGGTGCTCTATCTCCTCGGCGCGGCGGGCGAGGCCGATCCGCCCTGGTTCTTCGTCCTGATGATGACCGCGGGCGGTCTCGCCTTCGCCGCCGTCACCGGCCTGGTGACCTACGCGGTGCGCCGCGACCGGCGCGAGCGGATCAGCGAGTCCAGCGGGTCGAGTGGGCCCGGCGGGAGGTGATGTCACGCCCATCATGACAGGTCAGAGGGTGTTTTCGTAGGACGAAGGGCACAGGCGAACAGCCTTGTCCGGCTCCCTGCGCCGCCCCCAGACTCTCCGTCATGGATCACTCGGGGAAAGTCGATCAGGACGACATCGTGCGGGCACGCAATGTGCTGCTCTCGTCGGGACGCCTCTACCCGCGGGACAAGGTGGACGCCTACCGGGTGCTCGCCCAGGTCAGCCCCGCCGCCTACCTGCCCCTCCTGGCCAGGGCCTTGCAGCACCTGAGTTACCAGGGCGGCAGAGTGCATCCGGCCGCCCTCGCGCTGTGCGAGGAGGCGGTGGCCGCGGCGCGGGCCATCGATCCGGCCGAGCCCGCCCGCGGGGATGTCCTCTACGAGGCCCTCGACACGTGCCAGCGCGAGCTGTACCGCGCGGGCCGGCGCGCCGAAGGGCTCGCGATGCGCGCCGAAATGCTCGCCATCGGCCGGGCGCAGGCCGAACGGACCGGGGAGCCCTCGGCGGCAGGGCTGAGCAGGTGGGCGGCCGGTCTGTCCGAGGAGGGCCGGTATGCCGAGGCGGCCGATGCCATGACCGAGCTGGTCGCGGTGCTCCTGCCCGACGGGTTCCGCAGCGGGGCTCTCGCCTGGTCCCTCCTGGAGTGGACCGCCGTCCTCCACGAAGCCGGCCGGTCCGGTGAGGCCCTCGACGCGTACGAGACCCTCCTGGGCATGCAGGCCGTCGAGGCGGCGGGAAACGACCGCGACCGGAGTACCGCCCGGCTCCACACGCTCATCGGGTACGCACGGATGCTCGACGCCCACGGTCGGGACGAACGCGCGGGCCTCGTGAGGGAAGAGGCGTTCGCCCTGCTCACGGAGGTGGCCGCCCTCGGTGAGCGGTACTCCGCGGGTGGCTACGAGGTGGCGTTGTGGGCGGTGCTGCTGTCCATGCCCGGCGCCGGGGGCGACCGGCCCGCGCCCGGTGAACCGCGTCCGCCGTCGGGCATGGATCCCCTGTACTGGTCGCCCGACACCAAGGAACGCCACTTCGGCAGCCGTCACGCCCTGCGCGAAGAGGTGGACGCCCTCGCCGCGCGGGCCACCGACGACCCGGACCGGCACCTGGCGGAACTGGTCCGGCGGCACCGGGTCCTCACCGTCCGCTCCACCGTCTACTGGCAGTCCCGGACCCATCTGTTCGCGGAGCAGCTGCGTCCCCTCTTCGACGAAGGAGTGGAGCTGGCCCGCCGGCTGTCCCTGCACGACCCGGCAGCCGGAACCAGGACGCTGGCCGGCAGCCTGATCGACCGGTCGGCCTTCCGCATCGCCGTCGGCGAGCTGGGGTCCGCCCTCGACGACTTCCGCGAGGCACTGGGTCACCCGCGAGCGGCGCACTGACCGGGACCGCTCCCCTCAGGTGGTGGCCCTCCGCCTGCCCCTGATCAGGGCGTCCAGGGACCACAGGGGCGCGCCGGCGAGGATCAGTGGGGTCCAGGCCATCAGGTAGATCAGGTCGTTGCCGTAGTAGTAGGGGGTCACCGCCCAGGACACGGTGAGCCACAGGCTGAGCGAGATCAGGGCTCCGCCGACGGCGGCGATCCGGGTCAGCAGTCCGGCCAGGACCCCCAGGCCGACCAGGAGCTCCCCGATGGCCAGGGCCACGGCGAAGCCGACGGGTGCCTTCAGGGCCAGGTCCACCATGGCGGGGATCGCCGAGGTGTCGCGCACCCCCTGCATCAGCTCGCCGATGGAGCCGCTGCCGGTGGCGGAGAGGAAGGCGGAGTCGGTCAGCTTGTCCAGGCCTGCGTAGACGAAGGTCACGCCGAGGAAGATCCGCAGGGGCAGGAGCGCGTGGCGGGCGGCGAGCTCGCGCAGTTCACGCAGATCGCGCCGGCGACTCTGTCCGGTGGGTGCGTCAGGGGCGCCGGAGGGGACGTCAGTTCGGGTCACGCCGCTATGTGTACCCGCTTCACTCCGCCACGTCGATGGTGCACCGGTTGGATTCCACCCCCGCGGCGGTGATGACCTGGATCTCGATCCGCCCCGGTTCCACTTCCGCCGGGACCGGCACGGTCAGGACGGCGTCGGACGGGTTGGTGAAACCGCCCGCCACCGGGACCAGCGGTACGTGCACGTGGACCGCACCCACCCGGACCACCAGCCGGGCCAGCATCTCCGGCGTCTGCGCCCCCGGCGGGACGAAACCGACTCCGCGGATCTCGATGTCGTCCCCGGGGCGGATCGCCGCGTCCAGGTCCCCGGGCTCGCGTCTGCGCACCACCGACAGGACCAGCGGGCGGCTGCCCTCGGCGTACTTCGCCGCCAGGTACACGGCCGCCGACAGGGCCACCAGCAGCGCCATCGCCCACGGCAGCGCCGGCAGCCGGTCCGGGAAACGGGCCAGCGAGACCCCCGCGAAGCCCAGCACCACCGTGGAGACCAGCACGTACTGGGCGTCCGGGAAGGAGCCCCGGCCGGCGTCGTCCGTGAGCAGGTCCGCCCCGGTCGGCCGGTCCGCCGGCAGCTTCTGCAGCCGCTGGCCCATGATGCGTACGGAGACCACCCGGCGCACCAGCACCGCGACCCCCGAGGTCAGCCCGAGCACCGCCAGCAGCGGCAGCGCCCGGTCGAGCGCGAGCCCCTCGTACAGCGCCCGGCGCTCCGGACCCGGCGAGGAGGCCGCGAGCCGCAGCGCGGGCAGCAGCGTCGCGAAGGCGGTGAGCACGAGCCAGGCGCTCGGCACCGCCTTCGAGGTGGACAGCCGGTTGTCCTCGCCGACCAGCGGGGCCAGCAGACCGCCGCGGAGCGTCTGCGCGCGGGCCGCCACCGTCAGCAGGGCGGCCAGGACGAGTGCGGCGAGCAGTCCGGCGGTGCGCGCCGTGGACCAGCCGGTGCCGAGCGCGGTGCCGACCTGGACCAGGAGCAGCACCCCCGCGGCGATCCACACGGCGAGGACGGCCCGCCGGGAGAACAGGTAGAGCCAGGAGCTGCCCGCCTCCCGGCCCCGGTCGGCGACCGTCCGGGCCGACAGGGTCAGCTCGTCGGAGACCCACTGGCGGGAGGCTCCGAGGGAGTGGGCCACGGCGTCCGGCACCCCTTGCCCGGAGGCGAACTCGTCGCGCTTGGCCAGGAACGCCGCGACCGCACGGCGGTGCCCCTCTCGAGTGCAGTCCTCGCAGGCGCAGGCCGCGGTATGGGTGCTTCTGGACATCTCTTGGACAGCCACGAACGTGCCGCCTCTCTGAACAGCGGTGCAATGCCAGCGAATTGTGCACCACTGCGGCAGTGTTCCGGATTGCGCACGATGTCAGAGCAGGTGATTAACCGTTCATGATGTTGACGGACCCGCTCCGGCGGGCTCCAGCAGCGGCTGGCAGCTGGCCCAGGCCGCCAGATCCGATCCGAACCGCTCCCGGGTCGCGAGCGCACCGTGGTGGCCGATGAGCACCGCCTTTCCGGCCGCCCGCGCGATCAGCTGCACCTGCGCGGCCCGCTCCGCCGCGATGAACCACCAGGCGGCGGCCTCCACCGAGTCGCCGACCGTCAGCAGCCCGAGGTTGCGCAGCACCAGCGCCTTGTAGGGGCCGAGCGCGCCCGCGATCCGCCCGGGGTCCGCGTCCCCGCCGCCAGCGTACTCGTCGAGCAGTGCGTGGTCCTCGTAGAAGGCGCAGGCCTCCTGGGTGACGGGGGCGAGGAGTTCACCGAGCGCGGCGAGAGCCCTGCCGTACGGGGCCTGCGTGCGCACGACGGCCACCACGGCGGGCCTGGCCCGGTGGACGGCCGCGTGCACGGCGAAGGCCAGCTGGTTGACCCGGCGTTCGCCCTGCCGGACCCGCCCCTCCCCGTCGACCAGCAGCAGGTCCTCGGGGCCGATCGCGCCGAAGGCCCGGCCGAAGGGGTTCACCCAGTAGCAGTCCTCGAACTCCGGGTCCCTGGCGCTGACGTGCCCGCCCACCCCGTCCTCGTACCCGAGCCTGCCCAGCAGCCGCAGCACCCCGGCGAGCCGGTCCTTGCGGTGGGCGCGCTCCTCGGCGGCGGTGGCGAACACCGGCGGCATCTCGAAGCCCAGCCGCTCGACGGGCACGGGTGCGGGTGCGGTCGCGGGCGCGGGTCGCTCGGTCATGGCCCCTCCTTCAAGGTCGCGGCGCAAAGTACCGGCGACCGGCCGAAGAGGCCATAGAGGAGGCCACGGAAGAGGTCTTGGAACAGGCCTTGGAAGAGGCGTGCACGCGGCGAGGCCGCCGCTCCCTGCGCGGGAGCGGCGGCCTCGTCACCTACAGCGGGCGGGTGGGGACTACTCCCACTCGATGGTGCCCGGCGGCTTGCTCGTGCAGTCCAGGACCACGCGGTTGACGTCCGGCACCTCGTTGGTGATGCGGGTGGAGATCCGCGCGAGGACCTCGTACGGCATGCGGGTCCAGTCCGCGGTCATCGCGTCCTCGGAGGAGACGGGGCGCAGCACGATGGGGTGGCCGTAGGTACGGCCGTCGCCCTGGACGCCGACGCTGCGGACATCGGCCAGCAGGACGACCGGGCACTGCCAGATCTCGCGGTCCAGGCCGGCCGCCGTGAGCTCGTGGCGGGCAATGGCGTCGGCCTCGCGGAGCAGGTCCAGGCGCTCCTTGGTGACCTCGCCGACGATGCGGATGCCGAGGCCGGGGCCGGGGAACGGCTGGCGCTGGACGATCTCGGCGGGCAGGCCGAGCTCCTGGCCGACCATCCGGACCTCGTCCTTGAACAGCTGGCGCAGCGGCTCGACGAGCTCGAACTCGATGTCCTCGGGGAGCCCGCCCACGTTGTGGTGGGACTTGATGTTGGCAGTGCCGGTGCCGCCGCCGGACTCGACGACGTCCGGGTACAGGGTGCCCTGGACCAGGAAGGCCACTGCCGGGCCGTCCTCCTGGAGGATCTCCAGCTGGGCCTGCTCGAAGACGCGGATGAACTCGCGGCCGATGATCTTGCGCTTGGTCTCCGGGTCGGAGACCCCGGCCAGCGCGTTCAGGAAGCGCTCCTGGGCGTCGACGACCTTCAGCTGCACGCCGGTGGCGGCGACGAAGTCCTTCTCGACCTGCTCGGTCTCGCCCTTGCGCATCAGACCGTGGTCCACGTAGACGCAGGTGAGCTGCGAGCCGATGGCCTTCTGCACGAGGGCCGCGGCGACCGCGGAGTCCACGCCGCCGGACAGGCCGCAGATGGCGCGCTTGTCGCCGACCTGCTCGCGGATGAGGGCGACCTGCTCCTCGACGATGTTGCCGGGGGTCCAGGTGGGCTGGAGGCCGGCGCCGCGGTAGAGGAAGTGCTCCAGGATCTGCTGGCCGTGCGTGGAGTGCATCACCTCGGGGTGGTACTGCACGCCGTAGAGCTTCTTCTCGTCGTTCTCGAAGGCCGCGACCGGGACGACGTCGGTCGACGCGGTGACGGTGAAGCCCTCGGGAGCGGCGGAGCAGGCGTCGCCGTGGGACATCCACACCGACTGGTTCTCGGGGGTGCCCTCGAAGAGGGTGGAGCCGGGCTTGGAGACGGCCAGCGGGGTGCGGCCGTACTCGCGTGAGCCGGTGTTGTCGACGGTGCCGCCGAGGGTGACCGCCATGAGCTGGAAGCCGTAGCACATGCCGAAGACGGGGACGCCGGCCTCGAAGATCGCACCGTCGAGCTGGGGGGCGCCCTCCTCGTACACGGAGGACGGGCCGCCGGACAGGATGATCGCCTTCGGCTTCTTGGCGAGCATCTCGGCCACGGGCATCGTGCTGGGCACGACCTCGGAGTAGACCCGTGCCTCGCGGACGCGGCGGGCGATCAGCTGCGCGTACTGGGCGCCGAAGTCGACGACGAGAACCGTGTCCGGGGCGCTGTCGTGGGGGGCGAAGGTGGCTTCTGGCACGGGGCAGGCCTTCCGGCGGAAGAGGGGGTTGTTTTGTCGATTCTAACGGGGGACGGATACCCCTCTTCGTCTCAGTGTCCGAACCGGCTTGGCACGGAGCGGGACAGAGGGTAATAATCCCTCCATGCGCAAGCAGCTGAGCTTCCTCTTTACCTATGGCACCGGCCGGTCCGGTCGCCATGGGTCCTCGTGATGCTCGCTTGAGCCACTGACTTCCCAGAGCGCCCCGGTCCGACAGGACCGGGGCGCTCTGCGTTTCCCGCTCCGGTCGGACCCTCCCCACCGTCACCACCCACACCACAGGAGACCGACCATGACCACGATCGCCACCACCCCCGAGCAGCTGATCGCCGGATCCCGCGAGCGGATCGACGCCATCGACGACCGGATCATCGGCCTGATCCAGGAACGGATGGCCGTCTCGACCGTCATCCAGGAGGCCCGGATCGGTTCGGGCGGGCGCCGGGTGCACCTGTCGCGGGAGATGGAGGTCCTGACCCACTGGAGCGACGCCCTCGGCAAGCCCGGCACCTCGCTCGCGATGACCTTGCTGGAGCTGTGCCGCGGCCGGGTCTGAGCCCGCAGCGGGGGCCGTGCCGCCCGCCATGACGTCGCGACACCGTGACGCCGCGACACCGTGGCGCCGCGACGCCGTGACGCCTGTTCGTCACCCGTCCGGACCGTGACCGCCCCCACGGCCCTTCGTTGATGCGGATGACCGTGCCAGCCAGGTGCGGGACGCAGCACCACGCGTGGCTCCGCCGGAGCGATGAGACGCACCCCCAGGGGTGTGCGTCGTGGGACCTCGCTCCTTCATGTGACCGGACGGCAGGGGACAGCAGCCCGGTCACCACAGGAGGACGGCCGGCCCGGGGGACGCCCCGGACCGGCCGTTCTTCTGTTTCCGCCGTGACGCGTCCCCCGTCACGCGCGGCCGGTGGCCCGGCGGCGCAGCGCCAGGAACACCGCACCGCCCGCGGCCACGAGCGCCGCGCCGGCGATCAGGAGCGGCCCGGGCGCGGAGCCGGTTTCGGCGAGGCCGCCGTGCGGCGTCCTGCCGTTGCCCGTACCGGAACCAGGGCTCGGCGTGGTGCCCGTACCCGGCGTGGCCGCCGGGGAGGCGGGCGCCGTCGGCGTCGGGCCGGCGGTGGTCGGGGCCGCGGTCGGCGTGGGGGTGGCGTCCTTGCCGTTGATCACGAAGACGGCCTTGTTGTCGGCACGGTTCGGGTCCCAGGCGTGCGGGGTGGTGCCCTCGTCGGCCCACTGCCCGACCGACACGGAGCCGGTGGCGGAGGCCACGAACGTCTCGATCTTCAGCTCGAACGGGAAGCCGACCACCTGCCTCTCCCCTATGACGTGCGGGGTCCCGCAGAAGTAGCGCGGGGCGCCCAGCCGCTCCTCGCGGGGGTCTCCGTCCGCCGTGACGGCATCGCAGTGCTCCGGCACCTTGGTGACCTTGGCCCCGGCCGGGATCACGATGTCGACGCGGGCCACGTCCTCACCCAAGCGGAACTCGGCGATCCACGCCGGGCCCTCGTTGCGGAAACCGAGCTCGGCCCGGACGGTCTCGCCCGCCTTGCCCTTCAGGGAGGTGGCGTCGGCCACCAGATCGGCGGTGTTCTTCACCGAGAAGTCGATGTCGTGCCGGTTGTTCCACGGATCCAGGTCCGCCGCACGCGGCGCGGCCTTGGCCGCGCGCGTCGTGAGACCCAGCTTCCTGCCCGTGCGGGGCGCGCTGAGCTTCTGCGTGGACTTCGGCTGGGAGCCCGCCTCGTGCACCCCGTAGATCAGTCCCTCCATGAAGGCGTGCGGAGCGGCCTCCAGGGTCAGCACGCCGGCGATCTCCCAGACCTCGCCCGGCTTGATCTCGTTGTCGAAGGTGCACACCGTCATGGACCAGCCCTTGTTCCAGGGCTTGCCGGTGGTGTCCTTCTCACTGGTGGCGCAGTTGTCGTACTGCTCGACCAGGCCCATGCCGTGCGTGGTGTCGAGCTCCAGGGCCACGCCCTTCACGGACTCCGTGCCCGTGTTCCCGAAGACGACCGGGAGCGGCTGCCTCTCGCCCGGAACCAGCTTCGTCCTGAGGGCGGCCTCCTCCATCACCAGGTCGGGACCGCCGATCCGGACCTTCGTGGTGGTGGGCGCGATGGTGATGCCCTGCGCCGCGCCGGTCATCGTCAGGTCGACGACCGTGCCGGGCTTGCTGCCCTTGGCGGCCGTGAGGTCCAGGGCCACCACCCAGTTCTCGCCGGTCGAGATCCCCCAGACGTTCTCGCAGGTGACCGCAGTCGCCGTGAGGGTGCAGCGGTGGCCGGAGTTCTCGCCGAGGGCGACGTCCGCGACGCCCTTGAGCGGGCTCAGGTCGACCGTGAAGGTGCTCGGGTGCTCGAACTCGCTCCCGGTCGGGTTCCCCACCCGGAAGTCGACCGTGGTCTTCTGCGGCCCGCCACCGTCACCGGGGTGCGGGCGCAGGCCGATCTCCGCCGGGCTGGTGAGCGTGAACACCGGGTCCGCGGCGTTCGCAGGGGTGGTGGCCAGACCGACGGCCACCAAGCCGGCCGCCGCCAGCAGGGAGATGCGCTTTCTCATGCCGGTCCTGACCCGCGAGGGGCCCCTGTGGTTGCCCTGCTCACCCTGTGACGGACGCCACATCTCCGGCGCCGGATTTCCCTACAACCATCCGGGCCGGACGGCTGTCTTGCTTGTAGTTCGGCGGGTACCGCGCTCGGAGGGGGAGTGCGGTGCCCGCCGAAGTCATGTGGCGGGCACCGGTCGCCACCGGCTATTCGGCGGGGGCCGCCGAGCGCGGCGGAACCTCCGGTACCGCCAGGAACGGCAGGCGCAGCGCCCCGAAGGCCTCCTTCGGCACGGCCGGACGGACCGGTTCCACGGCCGCCAGGCGGGTGTAGGCCGCCCCCTGCTCCGGGCGCGGGTCGTGGTCGCCGTTGTTCGGCCAGTAGGACATCGCCCGTTCCGCCTGTGCGGTGATCGTCAGCGACGGGTTGACCCCGAGGTTCGCGGAGACCGCCGAGCCGTCCACGACCGAGATGCCCGGGTGTCCGTAGAGCCGGTGGTACGGGTCGACCACGCCCTCCGCGGGCGAGGCGCCGATCGGGCAGCCGCCGAGGAAGTGCGCCGTCAGCGGGGTGCCCATCAGCTCGCCGACGTTGCTGCCCGCGAACCCGTTGATCTCCTCGGCCAGCAGGGTCGCCGCCTGCGTGGCCTCGGCGATCTGTACGGGGTTGGGCGCGCCGTGGCCCTGCCGGGCGGTGAGCAGGCCCTTTCCTATGCCGCCGGGCTTGCGGTAGGTGGTCAGGGAGTTGTCGAGGGACTGCATGACCAGGCCGATGATGGTCCGCTCCGACCAGCGCCGGTTGGACAGCGAGCGCAGCAGTTGCACGGGGTGGCGGGCGGTGCGTCCGAACCAGGCGCGGACCCGGTGGCCGGAGTAGGGCACCTGGAGGATGGTCATGAACCCCATCGCGTTGGAGCCCTTGCCGTAGCGCACCGGTTCGATGTGCGTGTCGGCGTTGGGGTGCACCGAGGAGGTGATGGCCACGCCCCGCGTGAAGTCGGCCCGCTTGTCCTTGCCGTGCCGCTTGCGGTAGCGGCGGTCGTCGGTCTGCGCGCCTACGAGGCCTTCGGAGTTGGTCCGGGTCAGGTCGCCGAGCCGGTCCGAGAGGCGGGGCAGCTCGCCTCGGTCCTTCATCGTGTGCAGGAGGGTCTGGGTGCCGTACGTGCCCGCCGCGACGACCACGTAGCGGGCGCGCAGCACCGTGGGCGCGGCGCGGCGGCGGCCCTCGGTGGGGACGGTGCGGACGCGGTAGCCGCCGTCGGGGTGGTCGGAGAGGGCGGTGACCGTGGTCATGGGGTGGATGACGGCGCCGGCCCGCTCCGCGAGGTGCAGGTAGTTCTCGTTGAGGGTGTTCTTCGCGCCGTGCCGGCAGCCGGTCATGCACTCCCCGCACTCGGTGCAGGCCTTGCGGCTCGGGCCGGCGCCGCCGAAGTACGGGTCGGCGACCTCTTCGCCGGGGCGGACCTTGCCCTGGCCCTCGGCGTCCTCGCCGTCCCCGAAGAAGACGCCGACCGGGGCCATGTGGAAGGAGTCCGCGACGCCCATCTTGGCGGCGGCCGCCTTCAGGTGGACGTCGGAGGGGGTCTCCGTCGGGTTGAGCCGGACCCCCAGCATCCGCTTGGCCTGGTCGTAGTAGGGGGCGAGCTCGTCCCGCCAGTCCGTGATGGACGCCCACTGCCGGTCCTCGAAGAAGGCGGTGGGGGGCACGTAGAGGGTGTTGGCGTAGTTGAGGGAGCCGCCGCCGACCCCGGCGCCCGCGAGGACCATCACGTTGCCGAGGAGGTGGATGCGCTGGATCCCGTACAGGCCGAGGGCCGGGGCCCACAGGTAGTTGCGCAGGTCCCAGCTGTTCTTCGGCAGGCTCGCGCGGGTGAACCGGCGGCCTGCCTCCAGGACGCCGACCCGGTACCCCTTCTCGGAGAGCCGCAGCGCCGAGACCGACCCTCCGAAACCCGATCCGATGACGATGACGTCGTAGTCGTAGTCGTACGACACTGCGGTGCCTCCCGAACGGAACGGACTGGCGGAGCGGACTGGCAGGGCGAACTGGCCCGGCGGACTGGCGGAACGGCGGAACGGCGGAACGGACTAGCGGAGCCGGAACGCCTTCATGACCTGGAGGCTGCGGGTCATGAACGCCGCGTACTTCTCGTCGTCCATCCCGAACGAGGGGCCCATCGGCAGCAGCCGCTGGTGGGCGACGGTCTGCGCCTCGGTGTACTTGAGGATGCCCTCGGAGCCGTGGCGGCGGCCGAGGCCGGATTCCTTCATGCCGCCCATGGGCGCCTGGGCGCTGCCGTAGGCCGGGGCGTAGCCCTCGTTGATGTTGACGGTGCCGGTGCGCAGGCGGGCGGAGACGGCGTGGCCGCGGCGGGCGTCCTTCGTCCACACACTGGAGTTCAGGCCGTACGGGGTGCCGTTGGCCTCCTCGATGACCGCGTCCTCGTCGGTGAAGCGGTAGATGGAGACGACCGGGCCGAAGGTCTCCTCCCCGCACACCGCCATCGCGGTCTCGACGCCGTCGAGGATGGTCGGCTCGTAGAAGAGCGGACCGATGTCGGGGCGGGCGATGCCGCCGGTGACGAGGGTGGCGCCCTTGGCCACGGCGTCGTCCACGTGCCGCTGTACGGCGGTCAGCTGGCGTTCGCCGGCCAGGGAGCCCATGTCCGCGCCGTAGGCGAGGGAGGAACCGAGGCGCATGGCCTTCGTACGGGCGGCGAACCGGGCGACGAACTCGTCGGCGATCGAGGCGTGCACGTAGAGCCGCTCGATGGAGATGCAGAGCTGGCCCGCGGAGGAGAAGCAGGCGCGGACGGCGCCGGCGGCGGCCTTCTCCACGTCGGCGTCGCGCAGGACGAGCATGGCGTTCTTGCCGCCGAGTTCCAGGGAGGCGCCGACCAGGCGGGCGGCCGCGCCCTGGGCGACCTCGCGGCCGGTACGCGTGGAACCGGTGAACGAAACGTAGTCGGCGTGGCGGACCACCTCGGGGCCGACGACCGGGCCCTCGCCGATGACGATCTGGAACACCTCGGCCGGCAGGCCCGCCTCGATCATCAGGTCGCGGGCCCACAGGGCGGTGAGCGCGGTCTCGGTGTCGGGCTTCATCACGACGGCGTTGCCCGCGACGAAGGCGGGCAGGGCGTCGCCGATGGACAGTTCGAGCGGGTAGTTCCAGGGGGCGATCTGGCCGATGACCCCGCGCGGCTGACGCAGCTCGGTGACCTTGGTGAGGGTGGGCATGGCGCCCGTGTGGCCCTTGGGGCGCAGGTACGAGGGGGCCTTGCGGCCGTAGTGCCGGGCCGCGATCGAGACGGCCTGCACCTCCTCGTGGGCGTGCAGGCGGGCCTTGCCGGTCTCCAGCTGGATCAGGTCGAGCACCTCGGCCTGCCGGGACAGGACCAGGTCGTGGAAGCGCAGCAGTACGGCGGCCCGGGCGCGGACGGGCACGGCGGCCCAGGCGGGCTGCGCGGCGCGGGCCGCGGCGAAGGCGGCCGCCACGTCGTCGGGGGTGGCCTCGGGGAGCTCCGCGAGCCGGTCCCCGGTGAAAGGGGTGTGGTTGGCGGTGCGGCCGGAGCCGGTCACGCCGCGGGTCAGCCGGGCGACCAGTTCGGGGGTCACCACGTCGGCGGCGCTCCGGGCGCCGGCCGGGGCGGGGGCGACCGGGTTGGTGGGCTGCGGGGCGCTGCGGAGGGGGGCCGGGGCCTGCGTGTCCGTCATGGGCGTGAGCGTATTCCGCCCGGGGGTGCTTTGGGTACCCGCCGGTAACCGGATTTTGCCATTTCCGCCAGTGATCACTGGCAGGATGGCGGATTCCGGGCCCCGGAGAGGGAGGCCTGCGCCGCGGACCCGGATTTCAGCGGGCCGGGGCCGGCTCCCAGCCGCTGAGCACGATGTCGAACTGCTCCCGGGTCGTGTCCCAGTCCGCGACCGGACCCGACATGTACACCGCGTACTCGGTGCCGTCCGGTGCGTAGTACATCTGCTCGATGGCCCGCCGGGGGCCGGTGAACGCCCCGGTCTTCTCCGTCCAGACGAACTCCCACAGGGCGGACTTGACCTGCCCCCGGAAGGTGTTCGGGTGCAGGATCAGGCGCTCGTAGTCGGAGCGCTTCTGCACCTGCTTCTCCAGGTCCAGCACGTGTGCGTACGGATCCTTGAACGTCGGCCTGGGGTCCTTGGCGATCCGGATGAAGTGCTTGCCGCCGTCCTTGGTGTAGTCGATCTGCGAGCCGTCCTCCCGGCGCTTCCAGCCGTCGGGGACGAAGAGGGCGAAGCCCTCCTTGTCCACCACCTTCGACCAGCCCGCCGGCGGGGTCTTCGCCGCCTGCTCCTTGGCGTCCCCGGCGCCGGACGAGGATCCGGCCGAGGTGTCCGGCGAGCCGGCCGTGCGGCCCGGGATCCCGCCGTCCGTGGCCGAGTCGCTGGTGTACTTCAGGATCCCGAACACCCCGCCGCCGCCGAGCAGCGCCGCCACCACGGCGACGACCGCGGCCCGCCTGATCCGGCCGGGGGCGCCGGCGTCCTGGCGGCCCGGCGCCAACGGTCCGCCGGGTCCGTGCGGTCCGCCGGGTCCGGCCTGTCCGCCCGGTCCGGCCTCGGACCGGGTGGCGAAGGCCGGCTCCGGGGCCGTGCCCGTCTCCGGGGGCCGGCCCTGCCCCTGGCCCTGCCTGTGGCCCTGGTTCTGCTGCTGGTGCCGGCCGTGCTGCTGGTGCTGGCCGTGCTCGCCTCCGCCGGGCAGCTCGTACGTGTCCGCCTGCTCGTTCCGGGCGGCGCCCAGCTCCTCGGAGCCCATCGCGCGCGTGGGTACGTACGCCTGCGCCGCCCTCGGCTCGCGGCCCTCCATCGCCTGCAGGAACATCTGCTCGGCCTCGTCGGCCGTCGGCCGCTTCGCCGGGTCCTTGCGCAGCAGCGCCGTGATGACCGGGGCCAGCGCGCCCGCGTGGGTCGGGGCGGGCGGCTCCTCGTTCACCACGGCCTGGAGGCTGGAGATGGGCGAGGTCCGGCGGAAGGGCGAGCGGGCCTCGACGGCCGTGTACAGCGTCGCGCCGAGCGACCACAGGTCGGAGGCCGGGTCGGGGGAACCGCCGGTGACCCGTTCGGGGGCCAGGTAGTCGATGGAGCCGATGAGTTCACCGGTGCGCGTGATGGAGGAGTCGCCCTCGATCGCGGCGATGCCGAAGTCGGCGAGCATCACCCGCCCGTCCTTGGCGAGCATCACGTTGCCCGGCTTCACGTCCCGGTGCAGGACGCCGACCGCGTGCGCGGCGCGCAGCGCGCCCAGCACGTGCAGCCCGATGCGGGCCGCCTCGCGCGGTTCGATCCGGCCGGCCGTCTTCGCCGCGTCCGCGAGGGAGGGGCCGTCGATGTACTCCATGACGATCCAGGGCCGGTCGTCGTGTTCCAGTACGTCGTGGACCGTGACGACGGCCGGATGCTGGATCCGGGCCGCGGCCCGGGCCTCCTTCTGCGTCCGGGCGTGCAGGACGTCCCGGTCGGCCTGGGCGACGTACAGACCCGCCGTCAGTTCCTTGACGGCGACCGTCCTGTGCAGCAGCTCATCGTGTGCGCGCCACACCTTGCCCATGCCGCCCCTGCCGATGGACTCCACGAGCCGGTACCGGCCCGCGAGCACCGCACCCGCACCTGTCTGCTGTTCCACGAATCCCCGCCGCTCTGTGCACTTCCGGTCAGACTACGGAGATCGCGGGCGGCGGCGGAACCACTCGGCGGCGGTTGGGCCGCACTGTGACGCAATCGCCGTACTGATACCGCGTCAGCCGCCGCTCTTGTAGCTGGCCGTCGCCTGCTCGAAGATCTCGGTGACCTTGCCCTCCTGGTCCTGCGGGCCGGTGACCATGACGACGTGGTAGGAACCTCCGAGCGCGACGACGAAGTTGCGGGCCACGACGGAACGGCCGGTGCCGTCGATCCAGGTGTACCGGCCGGTGACGCGGAGCTGGTTGCCGACCTTGGTGGACCTGATGTCGCTGACGCTGGACCAGGTGGAGGAGCGGTACGGAGCCAGCTCGGGCTCCTTGTCCTTCTGGTAGGTGGCCGGGTCGGGGTTGCCCTCGACCTTGTCCCGGCCGGGGACGACGATCAGGACGAAGGCGCCGTCCGTGTACCGGACCTGACCCGACTCGTTCATTCCGCGGCGCTCCCAGCCGTTCGGAACGTTGATCGAGAAGTGCTCGGCGTCCTGCTGGGCCGTGTACCCGGACGGAGCGGGGGCGTTGGTCTGCGGAGCGGGCTTGGACTCGGGCGGGTTCGCGGAGGGGCTCGGCGACTGACCGGACCCGCTCGGCTTCGGGCTCGGGCCGGTGCTGCGCCCCGGGCTGTGCGAGGCGGACGTGGACGGCGGCTTCATACCCGCGGCCTTCTGCCCGCCCTGCGGATCGGCGGAGCGGGGCATGAAGAACAGGGCGTAGGCCACGGCTCCCGAGAGCAGGACGAGGATGCCCAGTAACAGGGAACGCCCCAGCGAGCGCGGCTTGCGGGGGTGTTCGGCGCCGCGGGCGCTGCGGTGGCGGCCGTGCAGGTCGGCCCGCCGCCGTACGACGGGCAGCCTGGCCGGATCCTCCACCACCGGCGGCAGCATGGCGAAGCCGCCGTCGGGCTCCGGAGCGGACCGCACGAGGGAGCGCAGCCAGCCGCGGAGCTCCTCGAAGTCGGGCCGCTCAGTCGGGTCCTGACGCAGCAGGGACTCCACGATCGGGCGCAGCGGACCACACTCCTCGGCGAAGGCCGGGGGCTCGGCGCACACCATTTCCACCAGCTCGGCGACGCTGTCCTCGGGGTACGGGGCATGCCCCTGCACGGCCCGGTACAGCAACGCACCCAGCCCCCAGAGGTCGGTGGCCGGCCCGACGGGTGCCGCCAGCTGCCACGGCCCGTGCACGGCCTGCGCCTGCTCGGGAGCCCACCGCTCGGTGACGGCCCCGACCACGGCCATCCGCGTCTGCCGCGCCCGCTCCGCATCGAGCCCGCTCCGCGGCCCGCTCCCCCACCCGGCACCGGCACCGGCACGCACCGCCCCCTGCTGCGGCCCCGGCCCGCCGGCCCCGGAGGCCACCGGATAACCGGCGGCACCCTGCGGGCCGGGCTGGCCGTAGGCATCGCGCCCGGGGGCCGCCTGATGTCCGGCACCGCCCTGCGGGCCACCTTGCGGGCCGGTCCCGATCCCGGTCCCGGTCTGCGGACCGGGACGGCCGTAGGCGTCGCGCCCGGGGGCCGCCGGGTATCCGGCACCGCCCGGGTGGTCGCCCTGCGGGCCGGGGCGGCCGTAGGCGCCCGGCGGGTGTCCGGAGCCGCCTTGCGGGCCGGTCCGGCGGCCGTCCTGCCCGTACCCGGTGGCGCCCTGCGGACCCGGGTGCCCGTACCCGCCGGCCTCGGGCGGCGCCGCGTATCCGGCGGCGTTCGGCGGGCCGGCCTGCGGGCCGCCCGGGCCGAGCTGGGGCTGCCCGCCGTATCCGGCGCCGTCCCGCCCGGCCTGCTGGCCGAAGCCCGCCTGGTCCTGCTGCCCGTCGCCCGGCCCGGGCACCGCGTTGCGCTCCGTGCCCTCCGGCGCCGCCTGCTGCGCGGGGGCCTGGCCGTCAGCGGGGGCGTCCGCCTGCTGGTAGCCCTGGGGCAGGGCGAGTTGCGCGGGCAGCGCGGCACGGGCCGGCGGCTCCGCCCCGGCCGGGGGCAGGGCCTGGCGGCGCGGGGTGGCGCCGTGCCAGCTCGCACCGGTCTCGGGGCCGCCGTACGGGTACGAGTACCCCTGCGGCACCTTCGACCCCTGCGGCCTCGGCTCCGCTTCCGGCTCCGGCGCGGGCTCCGAACCGGCCTTGCGCTGCTCGGTGATCCGCGCGGCCGCCTGGGCCCCGGCCCGGTACGCGGCGATGGCCCCGGCCCGCGCAGCGGCCTTCAGGTCGGGCCGCTCCGCAGCGGAACCCGGGGTACCGGCCCCTGGGGCGCCGGCCGCACCGGCAGCCCCAGCGGTACCGGAAGGGGCGTGGGTGCCGGGCCCACCGGAAGTACCGTGCACCTCAGGGCCGCCGAGGGCACTCGGAGCGCCCGGAACACCGGAGTTGCCGGGCTCGGCCGCATCGGGACCGTTCAGGGTCCCGGGGCTTATGTGGTCCCGGTAGCGCGGCCCGGTGTCGTACCCCGGAGCCACGAGCGGCGCGTACTCCGCCGCGTGCCCGCCCGACCGGGCGGCCGCAGCCGCACCGCCCCCGCCGTCCCGCCCGGAACGCTCCGCGGATCCGTCCCCGTAACCGTCGCCGTAGGCGTCTCCGTACGCGTCCCCGTACACCTCGCCGTAGCGGTCGCCGGGCACCCCGCCCTGCTGTCCACCGACGGATCCCGCGCCGGGTCCGGGCAGTTGCCCGGGAAGCCGCCCGTATCCACCAGCCGCCGCCGGCCCGCCCCGGACACCGCCGACGGGCCCCGCGCCCGCCCCGGGCCCGGCCAAGGCCTCGGGGCCGTACCCACCCGCATACCCGCCCGCGGACCCGTCTTCGGATCCGTCCACGGATCCCCCGCCCGGCCAGGGCAAGGCGGGGTGGTCCGTACCGTCCTGCGGCGGGACCGGGTCGTACCCGCACAGGGCGTCCTCCGCCGCCCCCGCCGCCAGACCCGTCAGGACGACGCGCCCGTCCTCGCAGATCAGTACCGTCCGCATGGTGATGTTGCGGTGCGTCCACCCGTGCGCGTGCAGCACCCGCAGAGCGGTCAGCACGTCCGCCGCCACCTCCGCCGCCCGGTACGGACTCAGCGGTTCGTCGGCGATCAGCGCCGCCAGCGGTCTGGCCGGGACGAGTTCGCTCACGATCCAGAGCGACCCGCCCTCCGCGAACACGTCGAAGACCTGGTCCAGCCGCGGATGGTCCGGCACGGACGCCGCCGCCTGCGCGGCCTCGATCGCCCTGCGCACGGCGGGCAGTTCACCGTGCGGGACGCGCCGGCCCCCGGTCACCGCCGGCGGACCGCCGCCCCGCGTGCCGTCCAGCAGTTCCGCGTCGACGACCTCCGGCAACGGCACCTGCCGTACGAGCACTTCCTGGCCGCTGCGCGTGTCGAAGGCCCGGGTCTCGATCAGTTCGTAGGCATCGGACGGCGGCAACGGCAGACGGTAGCGCTCGGCCAGGATCCGGCCCGCGTAGTCCTCCACATCGCCTCCCCCGAGAGCTGCGGGCCCGTCCCCCAGGCCCCGCTGACACGATACGACGCCCAGGGCGCCCGCGTCCCGGCCCTGGCGAGGCTGACCCCGGCCCGCGCGGAACCGGTATCAGCCCAGGGGCTGGAAGGTGCCGAACGCCGTGGTGCGCAGTTCCGTGCATTCCGCCGCGTCCCACTGGTCGGCGCGGCAGCTGATCATGATGGCGTAGCCGTGCGTCGCGTCCATCCTGAACCCGCGGTCGAGCACCCGGACCCGCTCGCCCCGCTGGTCACGCTCGAACTCCCAGTCCGCGACGGTCGGGTACCCGCGGTACTCGACCTTGTCCAGGCGCAGCAGCTTGTAGTTGCTGCTGCTGCCCGCCACGGCCGGAGCCAGTTCCAGCCAGGCGGCGCGGGCGTCTTCCCTCGGCGAGCTGTTGAAATCGATCTGCACGCGCGGGAAACCGCCGTCGCGGCTGTAGATGACGCCGGAGTTCTTGCCCACCACGCCGGTCTGCTTGAAGCCCGAGGGCAGGCCCATCGCGAAGTGGAAACCGGGGTCGTTGACCTGGGCGTACCCGGGCGGGAGACCGGGCAGCGCGCCTCCGGGCGTGGAGCCCTGACCCTGGCCGGGGTCGGCGCCCGAACCGGGCGACTGGCCCGGGTCCGGC
This sequence comes from Streptomyces sp. NPDC051563, assembly GCF_044454225.1. Taxonomy (NCBI): domain Bacteria; kingdom Bacillati; phylum Actinomycetota; class Actinomycetes; order Kitasatosporales; family Streptomycetaceae; genus Streptomyces; species Streptomyces sp. NPDC051563. The sequence continues at coordinate 179,774 of NZ_JBITDL010000002.1, read as the reverse complement.
GACGCGGCCCCTCCCCCGGACCCCTCGCCGGTCTTGGGCGAGGGCGAGGGCGAAGCCGGGGGCGGGGTCGGTGAACCGGGCGCGGGGCTCGACGCGGCGGCCTTGCCGCCGCCCTTGCCGTCCTTCGGGGCACCGCCCTTGTCGTCGTCGCCGCTGACGGCGTACGCGACGATCGAGCCGATGACGGCGAGCGCAATGACCACGCCGGCTATCGCGAGCGCGATGGTGCGGCGCGGCATGACGTCGGTGAGGGGGGCGGCGACGGGCGCCGGGCGCGGCGCCGGCGCCTCGGCTGCGGTCGCGGCCGCGGCGGCCGAAGCGGCGGCGCTGGCGGCCGCTGCCTTGCGGGCCGACTTCAACGCCGCGCGGGCGCGCTCCCGCTGCTCGCGCTCGCGGCGCTCGCGTTCCTTCTTCTCCGCCTTCTCCGCGGCCTTGGCCGCCTTGTCGGCGGCTGCCTGCTCAGCGGCGTCCCGGGCCTCGGCCAGGGATATCTGCCGGGTCTCCTCGGCGCTCGGCGCGGCTACGGGGGCCGGCGGCTCGGGCGCCTCGATCACCGCGGTGAGCATCGCCCGCGCGCGGTCGTCGTCGAGCCGGTGGGCGGGGTCCTTGACCAGGAGGCCGTAGATGACCTCGGTCAGCGGGCCGGCGTTCTTGGGCGGTTCGACGGGCTCGGTCATCACCGCGGTGAGCGTCGCGAGGGCGGACCCCTTGTCGTACGGGGGAACCCCCTCGACGGCGGCGTACAGCAGGCCGCCGAGCGACCACATGTCGGCCGGCGGGCCGGGACGCTGACCGCGGGCCCGCTCGGGCGAGATGTACGAGGGCGCGCCGACGAGCATGCCGGTGGAGGTGACGGAAGGGTCGCCCTCGACCTGGGCTATGCCGAAGTCGGTCAGGACCACACGGCCGTTGCCGCGGTCGGCGAGGAGCACGTTGGAGGGCTTCACGTCCCGGTGCAGGATGCCCTGGCGGTGGGCGGCACGGAGCACGTCGAGAACGGCGAGGCCGACTTCCGCGGCACGGCGGGGGGTCAGGGGGCCGCTCTCGCGGATGAACTCCGCGAGGGAGGGGCCCTCGATGAGTTCCATGACGATCCACGGCCGGCCGTCCTCGTCGACGACGTCGTAGACGGTCACCGCGCCGCCGCTGCGGATCCGGGCGATCGCCTTCGCCTCGCGGAGGGTGCGGGTGATCAGGCGGCGCTTCTCGTCGTCGTCGACGCCGCTGCCGAAGCGGAGTTCCTTGACGGCGACGGTGCGGCCGAGGGTCTCGTCCTCGGCGCGCCAGACGGTGCCCATGCCGCCCTTGCCGAGGACGTCACCGAGCCGGTACCGGCCTGCGAGCAGCCGGCCCTCGTCGTGGGGACCCTCTTCCGCCTTGGCCGCGGCGGCCTTCACCGCGGCGGCCACCTCGTCGGCCTTGCTCACGGCGGTGGGCTTCGCCTCCTCGGCCCCACCGTCCGCGCGCCCGACGGCAGCCTTCCGCAGCTCGGCCTTCACCCCGGCCGGCTTCGCGTCCTCGGACCCGGCCTTCACCCCGGCAGGCTTTGCGACCTCGGGCTCGGCAGGCTTCCGCAGCTCCGCCTTCGCACCCGCAGGCTTCACGTCCTCAGGCTCGGCAGGCTTCGCGTCCTCAGGCTCAGCAGACTTCGCGTCCTCGGGCTCAGCAGGCTTCGCATCCTCGGGCTCAGCAGGCTTCGCATCCTCGGGCTCAGCAGGCTTCGCGTCCACGGGCGTCGCCTTCACACCCGCAGGCTTCGCGTCCTCGGGCTCGACCCCGCCGACGGCCTTGGCCGCAGCAGGCGTCCGCTGCTCCGATTTCCGCAGCTCCGGCGTCCGCGGCTCCGACGCCGACTCCGGCCGCGCCACGGCAGCGCCGGGCTTCGCGTCCTGCGGTTCGGCCGCCCCGGCGGCTTCGGGCACAGCCGGGGGCACGGCCGCCGCGGCAGGCTTGGCAGCAGCCTTCACGGCAGGCTTCGCGGCCGGCTTCCCAGCCGGCTTCGCCGCGGCAGCGCGCTTCGCGGCTCCCGCCGCGGGCTTCGGCTCCGTCGGGGGTGCAGCCGGAGGCACCGGCGATCCCGTCCCGACAGACGGCTCCGGCGACTCGGTGTGCTCCGGCTTCGACATGCGTCCCCTCTGCGTTCGTGCCGCCTGCTCCGGTTGCCCTGGCAGCGGCCGGGGTGCCCGGTAACCCGCCCCGGCAGAACCCTCATTGTCCCTTACTCCGCAACGGACGGGAGCCCCGGGTCCACGGTTCCGCCCGCGAAGTGACGGAGTTACAACGGCACGATGTCCGGCGCCCCCAGCCGCGCCGCGTCCGCCGTCTGATCGTCCGGCTGGCGCTGCGATTCCCGTTCCGCCTGCACCCTCTTCTCGTAGTGTTCCACTTCTTTCTCGATCTGCTGCTCGTCCCAGCCCAGGACCGGAGCCATCAACTCCGCACACTCGCGCGCCGATCGCGTCCCCCGGTCGAAGGTCTCGATCGAGATCCGCGTGCGCCGGGTCAGCACGTCGTCCAGGTGCCGCGCCCCCTCGTGCGAGGCCGCGTAGACCACTTCGGCGCGCAGGTAGTCGTCGGCGCCGGTGAGCGGCTCCCCGAGGGTGGGATCCGCCGCGATCAGGGCCAGTAGTTCCTCCGTCAGCGAGCCGTAGCGGTTCAAGAGGTGCTCCACCCGCACCACGTGGAGCCCCGTCCGTGCGGCGATCCGCGCCCGGCCGTTCCACAGGGCCCGGTACCCCTCGGCGCCGACCAGCGGCACGTCCTCCGTCACGCACGGCGCCACCCGCTGGTCGAGGCCGTGCACCGCCTCGTCCACCGCGTCCTTGGCCATCACCCGGTACGTCGTGTACTTGCCGCCGGCGACCACCACCAGTCCGGGCACCGGGTGCGCCACCGTGTGCTCGCGGGACAGCTTGCTCGTCGCGTCCGACTCCCCGGCCAGCAGCGGCCGCAGGCCGGCGTAGACCCCCTGGACGTCGTCCCGGGTGAGCGGGACCGCGAGCACCGAGTTCACGTGCTCCAGCAGGTAGTCGATGTCCGCGCTCGACGCCGCCGGGTGCGCCTTGTCCAGGTCCCAGTCGGTGTCCGTGGTGCCCACGATCCAGTGCCGGCCCCACGGGATGACGAAGAGCACCGACTTCTCGGTCCGCAGGATCAGCCCGGTCGAGGAGTGGATCCGGTCCTTGGGAACGACGAGGTGGATGCCCTTGGAGGCCCGTACGTGGAACTGGCCGCGCTCCGCGATCAGCGCCTGGGTGTCGTCCGTCCACACCCCCGTGGCGTTCACGATCTGCTTCGCCCGGATCTCGTACTCCCCGCCGCCCTCCACGTCCCGCACCCGCGCGCCGACGACCCGCTCGCCCTCCCGCAGGAAGCCGACGACCCTCGCCCGGTTGGCGCACTGCGCGCCGTACGCGGCGGCCGTCCGGACCAAGGTCGCCACGTACCGCGCGTCGTCCATCTGGGCGTCGTAGTACTGCAGGGCGCCCACCAGCGCGTCCTTGCGCAGCGCCGGCGCGATCCGCAGCGCGCGCTTGCGCGAGAGGTGGCGGTGCGTGGGCAGCCCGCGCCCGTGGCCGCTGGAGAGCGACATGGCGTCGTACAGCGCGACGCCGGAACCGGCATAGAACCGCTCCCAGCCCTTGTGCTGCAACGGATAGAGGAACGGCACCGGCTTCACCAGGTGAGGGGCGAGCCGCCCCAGCAGCAGGCCGCGCTCCTTGAGCGCCTCCCGCACGAGGGCGAAGTCGAGCATCTCCAGGTATCTGAGCCCGCCGTGGATGAGCTTGCTGGAACGGCTGGAGGTGCCCGAAGCCCAGTCCCTGGCCTCGACCAGTCCGGTCGCCAGGCCCCTGGTCACGGCGTCGAGGGCGGTGCCCGCGCCCACCACGCCGGCCCCGACCACCAGCACGTCCAGCTCCCGCTCGGCCATGGCGGCGAGCGCCTCGGCCCGCTGCCCGGGCCCCAGCGCGGCCCGCCCGCCGCGTCCCCCCGTCCCGGCCCCCATCCCGGCACCCATCCCCGACCCTGCCCCTGCCCCTGCCCCTGCCCCTGCCCCTGCCACGGTCCCTGCCCCAGTCCCAGTCATCACGGCTGCCTGCCTCCCGTTGACGCGGGTCGCCCCGTCCGTCCTGTGCGGTCGTCCCACCCGTCGTGGGGGTGATCCCGCTCACATCGCCCGTTCATGATTCTCACCGGCCGCACCCACATCAGCCACCGCCTGTGGATAACACGGAGGCGACCAAGACCCCTGAATACGACATATCTGTCATATATACGCCTAGTCTGACATTGCGCCAGCTTTCCTCCGCCACAGGAGTTGCGCGCTCCGCCCCCTCATGCATGTCAGGGAAGGGAAGGGACGGCACCCCCATGCCCGCAGATCTCGCCGTCATCGGACTCGGCCACCTCGGCCTCCCGCTCGCCCAGGCAGCCGTGGCCGCCGGGATCGAGACGGTCGGCTACGACAGCGGTCCGGCGACGGACTCCACCCTCACCGCCGCGGAGATCCGCCGCATGTCGGCGGCCGGCTTCCGGGTCACCACCAACCCCGCCGAACTCGGCCGGGTCCGCACGGCCGTCATCTGCGCCCCGACCCAGCTCGGTGCCGACCGCGCGCTCGACCTGACGGCAGTCGGCGAGGCCGGCCGCACGCTCGCCGCCCGGCTGCGGCCGCACACCACCGTCATCCTCGAATCGGCGGCCCACCCCGGCGTCACCGAGGACTACCTGCGCCCGATCCTCGAATCGGGCTCCCGTCTGCGCGCCGGCCGGGACTTCCACCTGGCCTACTCCCCCAGCCGCCTCGACCCCGGCAACCGCACGCACGGCATCTCCAACACCCCCAGGGTCATCGGCGGCCTCACCCCCGCGTGCACCGAGTCCGCGCACGCCTTCTACGCCCGCCTGACCGAGAAGGTGGTCCGCGCCCGCGGCCTGCGCGAGGCCGAGACGGTCCAGCTCCTGGAAACCAACTACCGGCACGTCAACATCGCCCTCATGAACGAGATGGCCGTGCTCTGCCACGACCTCGGCGTGGACCTGTGGGACGTCATCCGGTGCGCCGAGACCAAGCCGTACGGGTTCCAGGCCTTCCGCCCCGGCCCCGGAGTCGGCGGCCACGGAGTCCCCCTCGACCCCAACTACCTCCCCCACACCACCCGCACCCCGGGCCACCCCCTGCGCATGGTCGGCCTGGCGCAGGAGATCAACGACCGGATGCCGCAGTACGTCATCCAGCGCAGCGCGACCCTCCTCAACGAGCACGGCAAGTCCGCGCGCGGCGCCCGCGTCCTCCTGCTGGGCGTCACCTACAAGCCGGACCTGGCCGACCAGGAGGGCTCCCCGGCGCGCGAGATCGCCAGCCGGCTCCTCGACCTCGGCGCGCTGATCAGCTACCACGACCCGTACATCGCCGGATGGCGCGTCAGGGACCAGCCCGTCCCCCGTGCCGAATCGTTGTACGAGGCCGCGGCCAACGCCGATCTGACGATCCTGCTCCAGCACCACCGCACCTACGATCTGCAAGGCCTGGCGGTCAAGGCCCAGTTGCTCCTGGACACCCGCGGCGCCAGCCCGGCGGGCGCCGCACACCGCCTCTGAACCGTGACCCCCACACACGGCCCGCCCGACCGAATCCCCTCCACGGATGTCACAGCCTGCTGCTAGCCTGCGGCGACTTATCTCGCGCATACACCCCCACGTCAGCCGTGCGGGTCCCGTGTGCCCAAAATCCCTGGGGGGGATTTCTCCATGAGCCAGCAGTTCCAGCCGCCCGCACCCGACGCCACGCCCAACTCCGCGGCCCCGGCCCCGGGCCCGTCCGGCGCCGACTTCCTGGCCCCGGCCCCGTTCCCGGCCCAGAGCGGTGCCTCGTTCCTGGCCCCGGCCCCGGCCCGCCCCGGCAACGTGGGCCTCGGCATCCTCGCCGCGTTCGTCGCGGCGCTGGCCGCCGCGGCGGCGTACGGCGGCATCATGAACGCCATCGACCGCGAGATCGGCTACGCGGCGGCCGGCGTCGGCGCCCTGGTCGGCTTCGCGGCCGGCAAGCTCGGCGGCCGCAACCCGGTCCTGCCGGTCGTCGGCGCGGTCCTCGCCGTCGTCTCCGTCTTCCTGGGCGAGCTGTTCTTCTACGCGCTCGCGGTAGGCGGCGCGGCCGGCGTCGGCCTGGGCGAGGTGCTGAGCTCGCTCGGCGTCTCCGGCCTGATCGACATCTGGAAGGAGGACGCGGACTTCATGAGCGTCCTCTTCCTCGCCCTCGGCGCGTTCGCCGGATTCAGCACCGCCAAGAAGATCGGCGACTGAGGCAGCCCCTCGCTCCCCGCCCGTACCCACCCCGGGACCACCGGACCGGGTACGGGTACGGGTACGGGCACGCGCGCGGACCGGATCCACGCAGCAGGCGGCGCCGTCCGCCTCCCGCACCCCGTCCGACCAACCGATCCCATGATCGGGTCCCGTCGGGCCCCCGGCCTCAAATCCCTGTCGCCCGCGCGACCGCCGGTCATATGATCCGCGCGTGTCCGCTCACCTCCCGCTCGGCCGGCCCGTGTACGAACCCGCCGACCGCATCCCCGCCCTCGCCGACCTGCGCGCCCACGTCCACCGTCAGGACTGGGACGCCGTCGCCGCGGCCTTCGCCGCGCTCGGCGACGAGGACGACCGCGCCATCGCCAGTCGGGTCGTCGGCGAACAGCACAACGCCGAAACGTTCCTCAACGGAGCCATGGCCCAAGACCCCGGGGATCCGCTCGTGCGGAGCCTGCTCGCCGAGCGGCTGATCCGGCTCGGCTGGGGCCTGCGGACCAGCGCACGCGCCCACGACGTACCGGCGGGGCGGTTCCAGCAGTTCCACGGCTACCTGCGGCGCGCCGAGCTGCTCCTCATCGACGTCTGCGCCGAACACCCCCGGTACGCCCTCGCCTGGTACCTGCGCACCACCACCTCCCGCGGCCTCGAACTGGGCCTCGGCGAGACCCGGCGCCGGTACGAGCGGCTCGCCGAGCACCACCCGCACCACTACGCGGGCCAGCAGCAGCTCCTCCAGCAGCTCTGCCCCAAGTGGGGCGGCACCTGGGAGGCCGCGCACTCCTTCGCCGCGCAGTGCGCGCGGACGGCGCCGCCCGGCGCCCCGGCCGGGGCCCTGGTGGCCATCGCCCAGCTGGAGCAGTACGCGGACGCGCGGGACGGCAGTGACGCACGGCGCGGGGAGAAGTACCTGGCCGCCCCCGAGAACCGTGCGCAGCTGCTGGCCGCGGCCCGGCACTCGGTGCTCCACCCCGACGCCCGGGCCGGGGCGTACGCCCACACCGACGCCCACAACGCCTTCGCCGCCGCCCACAGCGCGGCCGCCCGACCCGCGGACGCGGCCCCGCACTTCCGTGTCCTGGGCGACCGCGGGAGCACCTTCCCGTGGAACTACCTGGGCTTCGGGGACCACACGACCGAGTTCGTCCGCCACCGCAAGACCGCCCTGGCAACGGGCTGAAGGGCACACGATGACCACCGGAACACGCCCCGAGCCCGAGCCCGCCACCGCAACCGCCGCCAAGGCCAGTGCCACCGACACCGACACCGACACCGACACCGACGGCATCCTCACCACCACGGTGGACGGCATCCGCACCGTGGTCCTGGCGGCGCCGCGCCCCGGCCCCCTCTCCGCCGGGCTCCTCTTCCGCGTCGGCAGCGCCGACGAGACCCTCGCCACCAGCGGCATCACCCACCTCGTCGAGCACCTCGCCCTGCACCGCCACGGCCTGAGCGACCTGCACTACAACGGCGCCACCGCCGCCGCCCACACCCACTTCCACGTCACCGGCACCCCGGCGGACGTCGTCGCCTACCTGAACGGCGTCTGCGCCGCCCTGCGCGACCTCCCCATGGACCGGCTGGACACCGAGAAGGAGATCCTGCGCACCGAGGCGGCCGGCACGTCCGCCGGCCCGGCCCACGCCGCGGCCGTATGGCGGTACGGGCCGCGCTCCTACGGCCTCGCCGCCTACCCCGAGTTCGGCCTCCGGAAGATCACCGAGCACGAGGTGCGCGACTGGGCGCGGACCCGGTTCACCAGGGAGAACGCCGTCCTGTGGATCGCCGGCGACACCGTCCCCGAAGGCCTCGACCTCGATCTGCCCGCCGGTGAGTGGCGCCCCGCGCCCGAGGCGACCTCCGCCCTGCCGAGGACGCCCGCCTGGTTCCGCGGCGGCGACGGCGGGGTCTGCCTGACCGCCGTGGTGCCCCGCACCACCGCAGCGACCCTGTTCGCCGGGGTGCTGGGCAAGGAGCTCTTCCGCGAACTGCGCCAGAAGGGCGGGTACTCCTACACGGCGGCCGCCGACTACTCCGTCCGCGACGCCGGCCACGCGACGGTCGTCGCGTACGCCGACGCGCTCCCCGAGAAGCAGGACGCACTGGTCGGCGCCTTCGTGGACGTCTTCGCGAAGCTCCGCGCCGGCCGCATCGAGCAGGGCGACCTGGACGCCGTACGGGCCTCCGCGCTGAGCCGCTTCGACGTCCCCGACCTCGCCGCGGCCTGGCTGCCCGGCCAGGCCGCGGACCTGCTGCTCGGCCACCCGCGGCTGACCACCGCCCGGGCCCGGGCGGAGATCGAGGCGGTCACCGTCGAGGACCTGCGGGATGTCGCCCGCGCCGTCTGGGCGGACGCCCTGATGCAGGTGCCCGACCGGGCCGTGGACTGGGCGGGGCTGACGGCCGCCCCCTGCGAGTCGGCGGACGTCGTCACCGGACGGCGCCATCCGGCGACGGGGGACGAGGCGGTGGCCCTGATCGTGGGCGACGAGGGCATCAGCCTGGTCGCTCCGCACGGCCGGGCCACCGTGCGGTACGCCGAGTGCGTCCTGATGCGGAGCTTCCCGGACGGGGCCCGGCACCTGATCGGCCCCGACGGGATCTCCCTCACCGTCGAGCCGACGCTCTACCGGATCCACCCGTCCGACCTGGCCGTGATCGACGGCTCCGTCCCGGCGTCGGCGGTGGTCGCGATGGAGCCCCGCGACCCCGCCCTGATCCCGCGACCGGTCAAGCCCGATCTCGCCACGGCGTGGAGGGACCCGCGCGCCTGGCCGGTGACCGCGGCCATCTGGACGCTGGGCGTCCTCACCGCCGCCCTGGCCGTCCTCACCTGCGTGCTCGCCTTCCAGGCGACCGACCGGTCCATCCCGGCGGGCGACCAGGACTGGCGCCCGGTCAAGGCCGCCGCCCTCGTGACCGCGGGCGCCGCCGCCCTGTGCGTCACCCAGGTGCGCCGCCGGGAGCGCGGCCGGGCCTGATCGGGCGGGCCTGATCGGGCGGCCCCGCACCCGAGCCCACCGCAGGCCCCGCCCCCGCGCCCGCCGCAGGGCCCGTCCCCGTCCCCGAGCCCACCGATCCCCGACGCGCGCCGCACCACCCCACGATGGCCCCCGCACGGGCCGAGGAGCAGCATGATCACCGAGAGCACCGTCGACGGAGTCCCCGTGCTCCTCGCCCACCAGCCCGGCCCGGTCACCGCCGGGCTGCTGTTCCGGGTCGGCAGCGCCGACGAGACCCTCGCCACCAGCGGCATCACCCGCCTGGTCCACCGGCTCGCCCTGCACCGGCTCGGCCCGGGCGACCCGCCCGGCGAGGACGGCACGGCGCCCGCCTCGACGTTCACCCTGTTCCGGATCACCGGCACCCCCGCCGAAGTGGCGGCCCACCTGAGCGGTGTCTGTGCCGCGCTGCGCGACCTCCCCGTGGAACGGCTGGAGACCGCGAGGGAGATCCTGCGCACCGCGCCCGCGGACCGCTCCCCCGGCGCCGCTCAGGCGGTCCGCCGCTCCGCCCAGTGGCGCTACGGTTCCCGCTCCTACGGGCTCACCGGCTACGCCGAGGTCGGGCTCCCGCACCTCACCGCGGAGCAGGTGCGCGACTGGGCCCGTACCCGTTTCACGGCCGGGAACGCCGTCCTGTGGATCACGGGCGACACCGTCCCCGAGGGCCTCGGCCTCGCCCTGCCCGCCGGCGGCCGGCACCCCGCGCCCGAGCCCGCCTCGGCCCTGCCCGTCCTGCCCGCCCGGTTCCAGGGCGAGGCGGGCTCGGTCACGCTGACCTCCGTACTGCCGCGCTCCACGGCCGCGCGCCTGCTGACCGGGGTCCTCGGCCGGGAGCTGCTGCGGGAACTGCACCGGGACGGCGGGTACGCGTACACGGCGACCGCGGAGTACCTGCCGCGCGACGCCGGCTCCGCGACGGTCGTCGCCCACGCCGAGGCTCTCCCGCAGCACCAGGACGCGATGGCCGGCGCCTTCGTGGACGTCCTCGCGAAGCTCCGCGCGGGGCGCGTCGACCCGTCCGCCCTGGAAGCCGTACGGGCCTCCGCGCTCGCGCGGCTCGACCCCCCCGGGCTCGCCGCGGCCCGGCTCCCGGGCCGGGCCGCGGACCTGCTGCTGGGCCGCCCCCACCGCACGGCCGCCGAGGAGCGGGCCGCGATCGAGGCGGTCGGCGCGCAGGACCTGCGGGAGGCCGCGCACACCCTGTGGGCAACCGCCCTGGTACGGGCGCCCCGCGGGAGCCTGGACGGGGCCGGTCTCGCGACCGCGCCCACCGGGTCCGCGCAGGGCGTTCCCGGGCGGGCGTACCCGGCCCTGGAGGATCCCGGCACGGTCCTCACGGTGGGCGCCGAGGGGGTGTCCCTGGCCGGCCCGGCCGGCCGGATCACCGTCCGCCACGCCGAGTGCTCCCTGGTGCAGGCCTACCCGGACGGCGCCCGCCACCTGGTCGGCCACGACGGGTTCACGCTCACCGTCGAGCCGGCCCGCTTCGGGATCACCGCGGCCGAACTGGCCCCGCTCGACGCGGGCATCCCCCCGTCCGCGTTCCTCTCCATGCCGTCCCGCTCCCCCGCCCCCATCCCGCGCACCGCCCCACTGGCCACGGCCCCGGCCCCTGCCCCGGCGCCCTGGTTCACCGTCCTGCTCTGGGTGCTCGGCCTCCCGGGCCTCGTCATCGGAGCGTCCGTGCTGTTCCTCGGCCTGGTCATGGGCGACGAGCACGGGCAGATCGCCTCGGACAACGCCTGGTTCCTGTTCCGGTGGCTGCTCGTCGCGGGCGCTTCCCTGATCCCCTGGGCCGTCTGCCTGAGGCTCCGCACCTCGGGCAGGAAGTAGTCGGCCGACAGCGGAGCAATTCCTGCCGCTTTCCGCCCGAACCTGCTCTGACCAGGCACGATGTAATGCGATCGACGTCAATCAGCGGCTCGAATTCGGCCCTGCTGAGGTGTGGGCGGGCGCCCTGATACAGGCACCCGGCCGGGACGTGGAGTGGGCGGGCCCCGCCCGCGCACCGCAGGACTCTGGGCACCGCCCAGCGCGGCCCGGGCACCGGACAGCCGGAGGGCCGGCACCCCGGGCGGGGTGCCGGCCCTCCGGCCTGCGTACGGAAGAACCGTCAGCGGCTGTGCTGCGAGTCCGCGATGGTGACCTCGACCCGCTGGAACTCCTTGAGCTCGCTGTAGCCGGTGGTGGCCATCGAGCGGCGCAGCGCGCCGAAGATGTTCATCGAGCCGTCCGGGGAGTGCGACGGGCCGGTGAGGATCTCCTCGGTGGTGCCGACCGTGCCGAGGTCGACCTTCTTGCCGCGCGGCACGTCCTCGTGGACGGCCTCCATGCCCCAGTGGAAGCCCTTGCCGGGCGCGTCCGTGGCACGGGCCAGCGGGGAGCCCATCATCACGGCGTCGGCGCCGCAGGCGACGGCCTTCGGGATGTCGCCGGACCAGCCCACGCCGCCGTCGGCGATGACGTGCACGTAGCGGCCGCCGGACTCGTCCATGTAGTCGCGGCGGGCCGCGGCCACGTCGGCGACGGCGGTGGCCATCGGGACCTGGATGCCCAGCACGTTGCGCGTGGTGTGCGCGGCGCCGCCGCCGAAACCGACGAGGACACCGGCGGCGCCGGTCCGCATCAGGTGCAGGGCCGCGGTGTAGGTGGCGCAGCCGCCCACGATGACCGGGACGTCGAGCTCGTAGATGAACTGCTTGAGGTTCAGCGGCTCGGCGGCGCCGGAGACGTGCTCCGCCGACACGGTGGTGCCGCGGATCACGAAGATGTCCACGCCCGCGTCGACGACGGCCTTGGAGAACTCGGCCGTGCGCTGCGGGGAGAGCGCGGCGGCGGTGACGACGCCGGAGTCGCGCACCTCCTTGATCCGCTGACGGATCAGGTCCGCCTGGATGGGAGCGGAGTAGATCTCCTGGAGACGGCGGGTGGCGGTCTCCTCGTCCAGCTCCGCGATCTCGTCGAGCAGCGGCTGCGGGTCCTCGTACCGGGTCCACAGACCTTCGAGGTTCAGCACGCCGAGGCCGCCGAGCTCGCCGATGCGGATGGCGGTCTGCGGGGAGACGACCGAGTCCATGGGGGCGGCCAGGAACGGGAGCTCGAAGCGGTAGGCGTCGATCTGCCAGGCGATCGAGACCTCCTTCGGGTCCCGGGTACGGCGGCTGGGGACGATGGCGATGTCATCGAACGCGTACGCCCGGCGGCCGCGCTTGCCGCGCCCGATCTCGATCTCAGTCACGTGTGGTGGCCTTTCCTGTGGGTCTGCCCGTCCAGTATCCCCGAACCCCGGCGCGCCGCGTTCCGGTGACCGCTGTACGGACGCACGCACCGGGCACGCCGGAGGGGCGGACCCGTGCGGGCCCGCCCCTCCGGTACTGCCGAACCGCTGCTCCGGTCAGCCCTTGCGGCTGTAGTTCGGGGCCTCGACCGTCATCTGGATGTCGTGCGGGTGGCTCTCCTTGAGCCCAGCCGAGGTGATCCGCACGAAGCGGCCCCGGTCCTGGAGCTCCGGCACCGTGCGGCCGCCGACGTAGAACATCGACTGGCGCAGGCCGCCGACGAGCTGGTGCACGACCGCGGAGAGCGGGCCGCGGTACGGGACCTGGCCCTCGATGCCCTCGGGGATGAGCTTGTCGTCGCCGCCCACGCCCTCCTGGAAGTAGCGGTCCTTGGAGAAGGACTTGCGGTCGCCGCGGGACTGCATCGCGCCGAGCGAGCCCATGCCGCGGTACGACTTGAACTGCTTGCCGTTGATGAAGAGGAGCTCGCCCGGGGACTCCTCGCAGCCCGCGAGGAGCGAGCCGAGCATCACGGTGTCGGCGCCGGCGACGAGCGCCTTCGCGATGTCGCCGGAGTACTGCAGGCCGCCGTCGCCGATGACCGGCACACCGGCCGCCTTGGCGGCGAGCGCGGCCTCGTAGATCGCGGTGACCTGCGGGACGCCGATGCCGGCGACCACGCGGGTGGTGCAGATGGAGCCGGGGCCGACGCCGACCTTGATGCCGTCGCAGCCGGCGTCGATGAGGGCCTGGGCGCCGTCGCGGGTGGCGATGTTGCCGCCGATGACGTCGACCGAGGAGTTCGACTTGATCTTGGAGACCATGTCGCCGACGAGGCGGGAGTGGCCGTGGGCGGTGTCGACGACGATGAAGTCGGCGCCCGCCTCGATCAGGGCCTGGGCCCGCTCGTACGCGTCGCCCGCGACACCGACGGCCGCGCCGACGAGCAGCCGGCCGTCCTTGTCCTTGGCGGCGTTCGGGTACTTCTCGGCCTTGACGAAGTCCTTGACCGTGATGAGGCCCTTGAGGAGGCCGGCCTCGTCGACGAGCGGCAGCTTCTCGATCTTGTGGCGGCGCAGCAGCTCCATGGCGTCCACGCCGGAGATGCCCACCTTGCCCGTGACCAGCGGCATCGGGGTCATGACCTCGCGCACCTGGCGGCTGCGGTCCGACTCGAAGGCCATGTCGCGGTTGGTGACGATGCCGAGCAGCTTGCCCGCCGGATCGGTGACCGGGACCCCGGAGATGCGGAACTTGGCGCAGAGCTCGTCGGCCTCGCGCAGGGTCGCGTCGGGATGCACCGTGATGGGGTCGGTGACCATGCCGGACTCGGAGCGCTTGACCAGGTCGACCTGGTTGGCCTGGTCGGCGATGGAGAGGTTGCGGTGCAGCACGCCGACGCCGCCCTGGCGGGCCATCGCGATGGCCATGCGGGCCTCGGTGACCTTGTCCATGGCGGCGGAGAGCAGCGGGACGTTCACGCGGACGTTGCGGGAGATGAGCGAGGAGGTGTCGATGGCGTCCGGGGACATGTCCGACGACCCGGGGAGCAGCAGCACATCGTCATAGGTGAGGCCGAGCGTGGCGAATTTGTCGGGCATCCCAGTCGAGTCGCTGCCGTTCACAGTCATGACACCTTCCAAGATGGTCTTGCTCAGCGCGGATGTCCATGCTAACGGGATCCCGACGCCTCTCATTCCACCACCAAGATCAAGGCAAAGGTTCGTGGTTTCCTACGAGAAAAACCCCGTACGGCCTACTGCTCGGCGAGCGCACGGAGCCGGCTCAGCGCCCGGTGCTGGGCGACACGCACCGCCCCGGGGGACATTCCGAGCATCTGCCCGGTCTCCTCGGCGGTCAGCCCGACGGCCACGCGCAGCACGAGGAGCTCCCGCTGGTTCTCCGGGAGGTTGGCGAGGAGCTTCTTGGCCCAGGCGGCGTCACTGCTCAGCAGCGCACGCTCCTCCGGCCCCAGGGAGTCGTCGGGCCGCTCCGGCATCTCGTCGGAGGGCACGGCCGTACTGCCCGGATGGCGCATGGCGGCCCGCTGGAGATCGGCGACCTTGTGCGCGGCGATGGCGAAGACGAAGGCCTCGAAGGGGCGCCCGGTGTCGCGGTAGCGCGGCAGGGCCATCAGGACGGCGACGCAGACCTCTTGCGCCAGGTCCTCCACGAAGTGACGAGCGTCACCCGGGAGGCGCGACAGGCGGGAGCGGCAGTAGCGGATGGCGAGGGGGTGCACGAAGGCGAGCAGATCGTGCGTGGCCTGCTCGTCGCCTTCCACCGCACGGCGTACGAGCGCGCTCACGGTGCCGTCGCCGCTGGTGCGGGAGGCGCTGCTGCCGCCTGTGGTCGCGGGTGACCCCGGGGCCTCGTCGTCGCGCATCGGTCCATGGTGCCTTGGTGCCGGGGCATTCGCGGCACTGCGGCCCGTGTTGTGCGTCGAAGCGTTATGCGTCGACGGATTGTGCGGGGTGGGTGCACCGGAACTCATGCTCTGGCCCCTCCCCTCCCGCTCGGCCGAATCGTCCCCGCGGCGACATCTCCAGGATGCGCCACACCCTCAAGCATGCGGCATCGCGCCCGAAGCGACACGTCCCCCGGATTGTGCACCGCCAATCCCCGGTGCGCACCAGGGTGCGGCGGATCCGACGGGAGGAGATTGCGGAGGGCGGCCGGGACCGCGGGAGATTCCCGGAGGGCGGCCGGGCCGGCGGGACCCGGGCGGGCCGGTCCGCCCGCGGCACCGCCGGCCGGTGAGGGCCGGCGGTCGCACGGTCAGCGGACCAGGCCCCAGCGGAACCCGAGTGCCACGGCGTGCGCCCGGTCGGACGCGCCGAGCTTCTTGAACAGCCGGCGGGCGTGGGTCTTGACCGTGTCCTCGGAGAGGAAGAGCTCGCGCCCGATCTCCGCATTGGACCGGCCGTGGCTCATGCCCTCCAGCACCTGGATCTCGCGCGCGGTGAGCGTGGGCGCGGCGCCCATCTCGGCCGAGCGGAGCCGGCGCGGGGCCAGCCTCCAGGTCGGGTCGGCGAGCGCCTGGGTGACCGTGGCCCGCAGTTCGGCGCGCGAGGCGTCCTTGTGCAGATAGCCCCGGGCACCGGCGGCGACCGCGAGGGCCACGCCGTCCAGGTCCTCGGCGACCGTCAGCATGATGATGCGGGCGCCGGGGTCGGCCGAGAGCAGCCGGCGAACCGTCTCCACACCGCCGAGCCCGGGCATCCGGACATCCATCAGAATCAGGTCGGAACGGTCGGCACCCCAGCGGCGGAGGACTTCCTCGCCGTTGGCAGCCGTCGTCACACGCTCGACGCCGGGCACGGTGGCAACCGCGCGACGGAGCGCCTCTCGGGCAAGCGGGGAGTCGTCGCAGACGAGGACGGATGTCATGACCGCCCTCCGCAGCTGCTGATGCGCGTCACCTTGAGCCTCCAGGCTGGTACGTATCGTCACCTGTGCGGTCGATGCCCCCGGACACCTGTCCGAGAACTTCTTGGTTCAACCGCCTTCGCACTCTCAACGATGGTCACTCGAAAGAGTTACGGGTCGGACGGACACCTTCGGCACTCTACGTGAGGAAGCGAACACAAGGCGGGCGCCACTCGCCACATGTCCTCCAGATGACGGTATGCCCTATTTGGCGGCTTTCCTTCCGTTTGGCACGTGTCTGAGGCTAGATTCGCCCATGAGTCATATTTACATCTACTACGACAGTAGGTGTGGAGACATGGACCGTATCCGCCTCAGTACCGGCACCAAGAGGACTACCAATGGCAGATTTCTCCCGCCTCCCCGGACCGAACGCCGACCTGTGGGACTGGCAGCTGCTGGCTGCCTGCCGCGGGGTCGACAGCTCCCTCTTCTTCCACCCGGAAGGCGAGCGGGGCGCGGCCAGGAGCGCGCGCGAGGCCTCGGCTAAAGAGGTCTGCATGCGATGCCCGGTGCGTTCGGAATGCGCCGCGCACGCACTCACCGTCCGCGAGCCCTACGGGGTGTGGGGCGGCCTCACCGAGGACGAACGCGAAGAACTGATGGGCCGCGCCCGCCACCGCCTGATCCCGGCGACGACCGCGATCGGACCGAGCACGCCGATCGCTCCGCACTGACGGGGCTCCACCCGAAACGGCCGAAGGAACGTTTCCTCGCCTCACCGGCCCCCACGGCACCGGCACGCTCCGGCGTGCCGGGCACCTGACAGGGCCGGCCCCCTGACCGGGCTGCCACCCGACCGGCCGTACCGCCGTACGGTCCTTCGAGTGGCGGCCCCGTCCGGCCACCCGGCCCAGCGGGCGCCCGAGCCATGGGCGCCCGGCTTCAGTGCCCGGCCGCCAGTACCCGGCCGCCACTGCCCGGCCGCCGGCGCCCGGCCCTCAGCGCCGGGCGGCCCGCTCCAGCTGGGTCAGGGTCGCGGCCACCGCCGGGACCCGCGCCAGGTCGGGCAGGGTCAGGGCGACGACCT
This sequence comes from Streptomyces sp. NPDC051563, assembly GCF_044454225.1. Lineage (NCBI taxonomy): Bacteria > Bacillati > Actinomycetota > Actinomycetes > Kitasatosporales > Streptomycetaceae > Streptomyces > Streptomyces sp. NPDC051563. Next base: position 162,723 of record NZ_JBITDL010000002.1, on the reverse strand, counting down.
CCCGCTCGACGGCCGGTTCCACGGCGAGGGTGCTCACGCCCTTGGCCCGTACGGACTCCACCGCGAGCTCCGGCAGCACCGCGACCCCGAGCCCGGCCCCGACCAGGCCGACCACGGCCGGGTAGTCGTCGGTGGCGAAGTCGATGCGCGGGGTGAACCCGGCGGCCTCGCACACCTCCACCAGATGGCGGCGGCAGCGCGGACAGCCCGCGATCCAGGGCTCGTCGGCCAGCTCCGCCATGCCCACCCGCTCCGCCCCCGCCAGCCGGTGCCCCTCGGGAACCAGTCCGACGAGCCGGTCGGTCAGCAGCGGCCGGACCACGAGGTCCTCCCACTCGGCCGCCGATCCGGAGGCGCCGCCGTAGCGGAAGGCCAGCGCGAGATCGCAGTCGCCCTCGCGCAGCATCTCCACCGAGCGCGGCGGCTCCGCCTCGACCAGCGAGATCCGGGTCCCCGGATGCTCGGCCCGCATCGCCGCGAGCGCGGTCGGCACCAGCGTGGAACTGCCGCTGGGGAAGGAGACCAGCCGGACCCGGCCGGCCCGCAGCCCGGCGATGGCCGCGACCTCCTCCTCCGCGGCCGTCAGCCCGGCGAGGATCCCGGCGGCATGCCGGACCAGCGCCTCACCGGCCTGGGTGAGGCGCATTTCGCGCCCGGTGCGGATCAGCAGCGGGGTGCCGGCGGACTGCTCCAGCGCCTTCATCTGCTGGGAGACGGCCGGCTGCGTGCAGCCGAGCTCGCGGGCGGCGGCGGAGAAGGACCCGGTTCCGGCGACAGCGCGCAGAACTCGGAGATGACGTGCCTCGATCACCCTTCGAGCATAAGGGGCACTTTGATGTCGGCGCGAATAATCCCCGGCTGCCTTTGAGGCCATTCGGCTAACTTGGTGCCATGCATCTGATCTCCGTGAACCTCGGCCGCGCGACGGCCGTCGACTACACCGACGCCCCGGACGGGCTGACCGGTCACGGCAAGATCCCCGCGCCGGGCCCCGTACGGGTCTTCGCCCCGGGCCCCAAGGGCGTCGGCGCGAGCGGCGTCGAAGGGGACGCCGTCTGCCACCTGCGCCATCACGGCGGGGACCACCAGGCCGTGTACGCGTACGCCCGCGAGGACCTGGAGTGGTGGGAGGCGGAGCTCGGCCGCGAACTGCCCGGCGGGACCTTCGGCGAGAACTTCACCACCGCCGGCCTCGACGTGAACAGCGCGCTGCTCGGCGAGCGCTGGCAGGTGGGCCCCGACCTGCTCCTGGAGGTGGCCTCGGCCCGCATCCCGTGCCGGACCTTCCAGGGGGTGCTCGGCGAGAGGGCCTGGGTCAAGCGGTTCACCCAGGAGGCCCTGCCGGGCGCCTACCTGCGGGTCCTGCGGGAGGGATCGGTCTCCCCCGGTGACACCATCGAGGTCGTGCACCGCCCGGACCACGAGGTGACGGTGGAGTTCTGGTTCCGCGCCTTCACCACCGAGCGGGAGCTGCTGCCGCGCACGCTCGCGGCGGGCGAGGCCCTGGAGCCGGAGGCCCGGCAGAAGGCACTGGCCCATGTGGAGAAGTACGGGAACCAGGGCGACTAGGTTGCGCCTATGACGACTGCGTTGATTACGGGATCCACGGCGGGCATCGGCGCCGCCTTCGCCCGGCGGCTCGCCGCCCAGGGACACAACCTCGTCCTGGTGGCCCGGGACACCAAGCGGCTCGGCGAACAGGCCACGGAGCTGCACGACCGGCACGGGATCGAGGCCGAGGTGCTGGCCGCCGACCTCTCCACCGAAGAGGGCATCGCCTCGGTCGAGGAGCGCCTCGCGGACCGCAAGCACCCGGTGGACCTGCTGGTGAACAACGCGGGCTTCGGCAACAAGGGCCGCTACCTCGAAGTCTCCATGGCCGACGAGCTCACCATGCTGAAGGTCCACATCGAAGCCGTGCTGCGGCTGACCTCCGCGGCCGTGGAGCCGATGCGCTCGCGCGGCCGCGGCGGCGTGATCAACGTGGCCTCGGTGGCCGCCTTCCTGCCGCGGGGCACCTACGGGGCGAGCAAGGCCTGGGTCGTGCAGTTCACCCAGGGCGCGGCCAAGGACCTGGCCGGTTCGGGCGTACGGCTGATGGCGCTGTGCCCGGGCTTCGTGCGCACCGAGTTCCACGAGCGGGCCGGCATGGGCACGGACAACATCCCCGGCTGGATGTGGCTCGACGCCGACAAGCTGGTGGCGGCCGCCCTGGACGATCTGGCGCGCGGCAAGACGGTGTCGATCCCGGACCCGCGGTACAAGGCGCTGATGGGGCTGGTGAAGGTGGCACCGCGGGGACTGCTCGGCGGGGTGTCCTCCCGTACGGGGCGCAAGTACGGCCCTCAGTAGAGCGGGCCCGGGAGGAATGCCATGGTGACCTGCGGGTAAACGCGGCATATGGGTGAAATCTCCCTAGACTGGATGTGTCCCATCCAGTGCGGGAGGCGACGCCATGACATTCGTACAAGTGATCGATTACGAGACCAGGCGCTTCGACGAGATGAACAGTCTCATCGACCGCTACGCCGAGCAGACCGCCGGCAGGCGCACGGTCACCCACACGCTCATCGGCAGGGACCGCGACTCCACGACCCACTATGTGGACCTCGTCGAATTCCCCTCGTACGAAGAGGCCATGAGGAACTCTCAACTCCCGGAAACCGACCGGATGTTCCAGGAGATGGTGGCGCTCTGCGACGGCATGCCGAAGTTCATGAACCTCGACGTGGTCCGCGACGAGTACCTCAACAAGCTCGTCGTGAACCGCTTCTTCGAGGAGATCGCGGGCAAGGGCAACTTCGACGCCGTCGAGGAGTGCATCGCGGCCGGCTACGTCACCCACGACATCATGGACGAGGCCGGCGAGGGCAACGGCCGCGAAGGCCTCCGCAGGACCGTCTCCATGTGGCGGGCCGCCTTCGACATGAGCTTCGACATGACCCGCCAGGTCGCCGAGGGCGACTGCGTCACCACCCTGTGGGACTGGAAGGGCACCCACAAGGGCGAGTTCATGGGGGTCGCGCCGACCGGCCGGGAATTCACCATGTCGGGCTGTACGACCTGCCGGATGGAGGACGGCCGGATCGCCGAGGACTGGTGGTACTACGACGCCCCGGGCCTGATGCGCCAGATGGGCATGATGCCCGGATAGCCAACGGCCGGGCGGACGGGAAAGCCCCGGTCACCACCGCTTGGCAGCGGTGACCGGGGCTTTGCCGTACTTACGTGCCGTGCTTACGTGCCGTACCTACCGGCCGCGCTTGCCCGGCCGTGCCTGCTGACGAGGTCAGTGGCTGTGGCCGTGGCCACCGTGGCCGTGACCGGCGTCGCCCTCGTCGTCGGCCGGCTTCTCGACGACCAGGGTCTCGGTCGTGAGCAGCAGCGACGCGATGGACGCGGCGTTCTCCAGGGCGGAGCGGGTGACCTTGACCGGGTCGATGACGCCGGCCTTGACCAGGTCGCCGTACTCGCCGGTGGCGGCGTTGAAGCCCTGGCCCTTCTCGAGCTCGGCGACCTTCGAGGTGATGACGTAACCCTCGAGGCCGGCGTTCTCGGCGATCCAGCGCAGCGGCTCGACGGCGGCGCGGCGCACGACCGCGACACCGGTGGCCTCGTCGCCCGACAGGCCGAGGTTGCCCTCGAGCACCTTCACGGCGTGGACGAGAGCGGAGCCACCGCCGGAGACGATGCCCTCCTCGACCGCGGCGCGGGTCGCCGAGATGGCGTCCTCGAGACGGTGCTTCTTCTCCTTGAGCTCCACCTCGGTGGCGGCGCCGACCTTGATGACGCAGACGCCGCCGGCGAGCTTCGCCAGGCGCTCCTGCAGCTTCTCGCGGTCCCAGTCCGAGTCGGTGGACTCGATCTCGGCCTTGATCTGGTTGACGCGGCCGAGGACCTCGTCGGAAGAGCCGCCACCGTCGACGATGGTGGTGCTGTCCTTGGAGATCGTGACGCGGCGGGCGGAGCCCAGTACGTCCAGACCGGCCTGGTCGAGCTTGAGGCCGACCTCCTCGGCGATGACGGTGGCACCGGTGAGGGTGGCCATGTCCTGGAGCATCGCCTTGCGGCGGTCACCGAAGCCGGGCGCCTTGACGGCGACGGCGTTGAAGGTGCCACGGATCTTGTTGACGACGAGGGTGGAGAGCGCCTCGCCCTCGACGTCCTCGGCGATGATCAGGAGCGGCTTGGAGGCGCCGGCCTGGATGACCTTCTCCAGCAGCGGCAGGAGGTCCTGGATCGAGGAGATCTTGCCCTGGTTGATCAGGATGTACGGGTCATCGAGGATGGCCTCCATACGCTCCTGGTCGGAGACCATGTACGGGGACAGGTAGCCCTTGTCGAAGGCCATGCCCTCGGTGAACTCGAGCTCCAGGCCGAAGGCGTTGGACTCCTCGACGGTGATGACACCGTCCTTGCCGACCTTGTCCATCGCCTCGGCGATGAGGTCACCGACCTGCTGGTCCTGCGCGGAGAGCGCGGCCACGGCGGCGATGTCGGACTTGTCCTCGATCGGGCGGGCGGTCGCGAGGAGCTCCTCGGACACGGCCTTGACCGCGGCGTCGATGCCCTTCTTCAGGGCGGCCGGGGAAGCACCCGCGGCGACGTTGCGCAGACCCTCGCGGACCAGCGCCTGCGCCAGGACGGTGGCGGTGGTGGTGCCGTCACCCGCGACGTCGTTGGTCTTGGTCGCGACCTCCTTGACGAGCTGCGCGCCAAGGTTCTCGTACGGGTCGTCGAGCTCGACCTCACGCGCGATGGTGACACCGTCGTTCGTGATGGTGGGAGCGCCGAACTTCTTGTCGATGACGACGTTGCGGCCCTTGGGACCGATCGTCACCTTGACGGTGTCGGCAAGCTTGTTGACGCCACGCTCAAGGGCGCGACGGGCGTCCTCGTCAAACTTGAGAATCTTCGGCATGGGAGCGGTTCAGCCCTCTCGTTGCTATCCCCGGCCGCTCACCGCGACCGCCTGTCAAGAACGAACTACGCCCCTCGCCGCCCGGCATCAGCAGGGGTGACCAGGGGCGTAGCTCAAAGCAAAACTGGAGAAGTGATTACTTCTCGACGATCGCGAGCACGTCGCGGGCCGAGAGAACGAGGTACTCCTCGCCGTTGTACTTCACTTCGGTGCCGCCGTACTTCGAGTACAGGACGACGTCGCCGACGGTGACGTCCAGCGGGAGACGCTGGCCGTCCTCGAAGCGACCCGGACCCACGGCGAGGACGACGCCCTCCTGGGGCTTCTCCTTCGCGGTGTCCGGGATGACCAGGCCAGAGGCCGTGGTCTGCTCGGCGTCGAGCGGCTGGACCACAATGCGGTCCTCGAGCGGCTTGATGGCAACCTTGGAGCTGGTGGTCGTCACGATCTGACCTTCCGCTTCGGAGATCCGGGGTTAATTGTCTGAGGTGGCGACCAAGTCGATCCGTCGTCGCGGGTGCCGGATCCGTCTGTCGCCGTGTTGGCACTCACCAGGGGCGAGTGCCAGACGCGAGACTATTCCGGGGATTAGCACTCGGTCAAGCGGAGTGCCAATACGCGCCGCTGGTTTCGCAGCCGGGGCCGCCTGCCCGGGGCCCTCCCGGGGCCCCCGAGCCCCCGAAATCCGCATCCGCGGCACCGCTGCCGGGGACGCCGTCCCCGGACCCCTGCGCCTCAAACGCCGGCGGGGCTGGGGTGTGCCGGCCTTTGAGGACCGGGGTCCGGGCAGCGCCCGGGGAACGGTGGAAGGGCGGGTAGGGGACTTCGCCCCGCAGGGCCGACCCAGCCGTGCGGGCGGGGCGTCAGGAAAGGGGGCGTGCCCGGTATGTGAGGCTTGGGGGATGCGGATCCTGGTTGTCGAAGACGAGGTCGGCCTCGCCGATTCATTGCGGCGCGGCCTCTCCGCCGACGGCCACTGGGTGGATCTCGCCCACGACGGCCACCGCGGCCTGGACCTGGCCCTCACCGGAGGCCCGTACGACGTGGTCCTCCTGGACCTGATGCTCCCCGGCCTCTCGGGCTACGAGATCTGCACGCGGATGCGGGCCCACGGCGTCGCCACCCCGGTGCTGATGCTGACCGCCAAGGACGGCGAGTACGACGAGGCCGAGGGCCTGGACTCGGGTGCGGACGACTACCTGACGAAGCCGTTCTCCTTCGTCGTCCTCGCCGCCCGCCTCCGCGCCCTCACCCGCCGCACCGCCACCGCCCGGCCCAGCGTCCTGCAGGCGGGCGACCTCGTGCTGGACGCCCCGGGCCGCCGCTGCCGCCGGGGCACGCACGAGATCGAGCTGACGGCCCGGGAGCTCGGCGTCCTGGGCTGCCTGATGGAGCAGCCCGGCCGGGCCGTCGCCAAGCAGGACATCCTCGACGAGGTCTGGGACAGCCCGCACGGGATCGACCCGAACATCGTCGAGGTCTACGTCTCCTCGCTCCGCCGGAAGATCGACACCCCGTTCGGGCGGCGTTCGATCCTCACCGTGCACGGCACCGGGTACCGGATGGCCCCGGACGGTGGCTGAGCCCCGGACGGCGGCCGAGCCCCCGCCGGAGCCCCGGCCCCGCCGCCTCGGCAGCCTCCGTGCCCGCGCCGCCGCGGCCGCCGCCCTCGCGATGGCCGCCGTCCTGGCCGCCGGCGGGCTGTGGCTCTACACCCTGCTGCGCGCCAACCTCATCGAGAACACCACCGGCCGCACCGAGCTGGCCGCCCGCAAGGTGGCCGCCCAGTACGACACCGCGAGCCTTCCGGCCGGAGGCCGGCTGCCCGCGCCCGAGGGCGGGGTCGACCTGGTCCTCGTACGGGACGCGGCCGGTGCGGTCGTGGCCACCAGCGGGGACCTGAAGGACACCCCGGAGCTCACGGAGCTGAGCCCCGCGGCCGGCCGGGACATGCGGTCGGCCGTCCTGCCGCCCGCGCGCCCCGGCGCACAGCGGCGCGTGGTGGTCGCGGTGGATGCGCCCGGCCCGCCGGGGGCGCACGATCCGCACACCGTCTACGCCGCGACCGTGCTCGGCGACGTCGACGACGCCAACCGGGCCGTCGCGCTCGGCCTGCTCGCCGGGGCGCCCCCGCTGATCGCCTTCGCGGCGCTCCTGGCCTGGTGGGTGACGGGCCACGCGCTGCGCCCGGTCACCGCGATCCGCACCGGGCTGGCGGCGGTCACCGGGAGCGAGCTGGACCGGCGGGTCCCGGACCCGGGCGGCGCCGACGAGATCGCTCAGCTGGCCCGGACGGTCAACGCGACCCTCGACCGGCTGGAGCGCAGCGACGCCCGCCAGCGGCAGTTCACCGCCGACGCCTCGCACGAGCTGCGCAACCCCCTCGCGGCCGTCCGGGCCCGGCTGGAGGTGGCGCTGCGGGACCCCGACCGGGAGTCGGTGGCGGCCGCGCTGGCCGATACCGAGCGGCTCCAGCGCATCGCGGCCGATCTGCTCCTGCTGGCCCGGCTGGACGGCGACGGCGGGCCCGCGCCGCGCTCCGAGCCGGTGGACCTCGCGCTGCTGGCCGCCGAGGACGCGGCGCGGCGCCCGGAGCCCGGGGTCGCGCTACGGCTGGACGCGCGGGCTCCCGTACCGGCGGCCGGGGATCCGGCGCGGCTGGAGCGGGCGCTGGCCAACCTGGTGGACAACGCCCTGCGGTACGCCCGTACCGGGGTCACGGTCCGGGCCTTCGCCGAGGACGGCTGGGCGTTGCTGGAGGTCACGGACGACGGGCCGGGCATCCCGGAGGCCGACCGCGACCGGGTCTTCGAGCGGTTCGTGCGCCTGGACGCGGACCGGAGCCGGGCCGGCGGCGGCACCGGCCTGGGGCTGGCCATCGCCCGGGAGATCGCCCGGGCGCACGGCGGTGAGGTCCGTGCGCTCCCCGCGCCCGCCGGGGGCGCCCGGCTGGTGCTGCGCGTGCCGGGGCGCGCGGGCTCCTGAGGGGCGTGGCGCGGCCGCCCCTGAAGGTGTCTTCAGGACCCTCAGGGTTCCTTCAGCACCGCTCCCCCAGCATCGACAGGCATGAGTGCCCATCGCAGGAAGCCCCGCGACCCGAAGCCGCCGGTGTCCGTGTCCCGCGGCGGCCGCAGCCGAAGCCGCCGCCTCCGGCTCACCCGCACCCTGCTGGCGACCGGCTGCGCCCTGGTGGTGCTCGCGGGGGCGACCGCCTGGTACCTCTACGACGACCTCGCCTCCAGCATCGGCAGTTCCAAGGCCCTGGAGGGCGCCGAGAAGTCGAAGTCCGGCGATGTGAACATCCTGCTGATGGGTCTGGACAGCCGCCGGGACCAGAACGGCGAGGACCTCCCGCCGGCGATCCTCGAGAAGCTGCACGCCGGTGCGAGCTCCGAGGTCGGCGGCTACAACACCAACACGCTGATCCTGCTGCACGTCCCGGCCGGCGGGGGTCGGGCGAAGGCCTTCTCGGTGCCGCGCGACGACTTCGTGCAGCTGCACGGGGTGCCCGGGTTCACCGGCAAGGCCAAGATCAAGGAGGCGTACGGGCGGGCGAAGGCCAAGGCCGAGGACCAGCTCGCGGCCAAGGGGGTCACGGACCGGCGGCAGCTGGAGCGCGAGGGCCGCGAGGCGGGCCGCAAGGCCGAGCTGGAGACGGTGCGCAGCTTCCTGGGCGTGCCGATCGACCACTTCGCCGAGCTGAACCTGGCCGGTTTCTACCACCTGGCGGACGCGCTGGGCGGCGTACCGGTGTGTCTGAAGAAGCCGGTGAAGGACGGCTACTCGGGGGCCGACTTCCCGGCCGGGCGGCAGACGCTGAACGGGCAGCAGTCGCTGGCCTTCGTACGGCAGCGGCACGGTCTGTCCATGGGGGACCTGGACCGGACGAGGCGGCAGCAGGCGTTCCTGGCGGGGGCCACCTACCAGCTGAACCAGGCCGGGACCTTCACCGATCCGGTGAAGCTGATGAAGCTGATCGACTCGGCGAAGCAGGACGTCGTGACCGATCAGGGATGGGACCTGCTGTCGTTCGTGAAGCAGGCGAAGAACCTGTCCGGGGGCAACGTGGAGTTTGTGACCCTTCCCATCGAGGGCTTCGAACGGAACCACGGCGCGGAGATAAACGTCGTAGATGATATGAAGATAAAGCGGTTCATAGCCGAGCGGATCGGGCCCGGGGCCTCTGCGAGCCCGAGCGCGCCTGGCGCCGCTCCCTCCTCACCGGGTGCGCCCAACACCCCGCAGGGCTCCGCCCCGGCCTCGTCCCGGGGCTCCGGCCCCGCGAGCTCCGCGCCGGCCCCCGCGCCCGCCCCCTCCCCGAGCAGCAGCGGAACCCCCGCCATCGACGGCGGCGGCGTCCCGTGCGTGGACTGAAGCCCCTGACCTCGGCGGGCGCGCGCCGCCGCACGGAAGCACTGCTCCTCGTCCTCGTCCTCGGCGTGACCATTTCCGGCCACATCTGCGCGGGCCTGGCGATGAACGACGAGCTCCCGCCCGGCCTCACCGGCTTCGTGGTCAGCATGACGCTGCTCGCGCTGGTGGGGCACCTGGCCGTGCGCCGGTTCGCGGCGTACGCGGATCCGCTGATCTTCCCGCTGGCCCTGCTGCTGACCGGGCTCGGGCTGGTGCTGCTGCACCGTCTCGACCAGGGGTACCTCGACCGGTACAACTCACCGGCGACGGCGCCGGGCCAGCTGATGTGGACGGTGATCGGCGTCGCGGCCTGCATCGCGGTGCTGGGACTGCTGCGCGACCACCGGCTGCTCCAGCGGTTCATCTACATCACGATGGCCGTCGCGCTGGTGGCGCTGATCGCGCCCGCCTTCTTCGGCGCGGACACCTACGGGGCGAAGCGCTGGATCAAGTTCGGCGGGCTCTCGGTGCAGCCGGGCGAGTTCGTGAAGATCATGATCGCGGTGTTCTTCGCGGGCTACCTGGTGATCCACCGCGATGCGCTGGCCCTGTCGGGACGCAAGTTCCTGGGCATGCGGCTGCCGCCGATGCGCCAGCTCGGCCCCCTGATCACGGTGTGGATCATCTCGCTGCTGGTGCTGGTCTTCGAGCGCGACCTCGGCACCTCGCTGCTCTTCTTCGGCGTCTTCGTGGTCATGCTCTACGTGGCCACGGAGCGCACCAGCTGGATCGTCTGCGGCCTGGTCCTCGCCTCGGCGGGCGCCTTCGTGGTGGGCATGACGGAGCCGCACGTCCAGGCCCGCGTGGCTGCCTGGCTGAACCCGCTGTCGTACTACTGGAAGGTCAGGCCGCCGGGCGTCTCCTCGGACCAGTCGGCGCAGGCCCTGTTCAGCTTCGGCACGGGCGGGATCTCCGGCACGGGACTCGGCCTGGGCCATCCGGAACTGATCAAGTTCGCGGGCCGCAGCGACTTCATCCTGACGACAGTGGGCGAGGAGCTCGGCCTGGCCGGGGTCATGGCCGTCCTGATCCTCTACGCCCTCCTCGTGCAGCGCGGGCTGCGGATGGCGCTGGGCGCCCGCGACCCGTTCGGCAAGCTGCTGGCGGTGGGCCTGTCGTCGGCGCTGGCCCTTCAGGTCTTCATCGTGGCGGGCGGGGTCACGGGGCTGATCCCGCTGACCGGCAAGGCACTGCCCTTCCTGGCCGCGGGCGGCTCGTCCCTCCTGGCCAACTGGATCATGATCGCCCTGCTGCTGCGCATCTCCGACAGCACCGAGCGACAACGCGAGGCGGACGCCCGGGGCCCGGTGGAGACGACGATCACGCCGGCGATGGCGGCGGCGGGCCCGGGGGCGGGTCCCTAGAGGGCCCGGCCGGGGCGTCAGAAAACCGGCGGCGGCGCCAGATGCCCTGCCGGGGGCGCCTAGAGGTAGTCCTCCAGCCGCCCGATCCGGTAGCCCTGCTCCTGTATCCGCTGGAGCATCCGGGTCGCCATCTGGATCTCCGTCGCGCCCTTGAGCTCGGCGGGGCCGCGGAAGTGGGCCAGGACGATGTCACCCGGTTTGAGGGCGGAGCCCTCGGCGTACTGGAAGTTGTTGATCTGCATCGACACCCGCCACAGGAGGAGCTGCGATATGCCGCACTCGTGCGCGGCCCGCAGGGTGTCGTCGTTGTAGTTCCCGTACGGCGGCCGGAAGCGGGTCGGCTTCGTGCCGAAGCGCTTCTCCAGGCGTTCCTGCTGCCCGCATATCTCCTTCTTCTGCGCCTCGAAGGACAGGGTGCGCAGATTCGGGTGCGTCAGCGTGTGGTTGTTTATCGTGCTGCCGGAGCCGTTGTCGCGGAGCTTTTCGAAGTGGCCGTAGTCCGACGAGGCGATGTCGTCCGTCAGGAACATGCTGATCGGCAGCTTCAGGTCGGCGGCCATCTTCAGGAACTCGGGGTTCTTCTCGGCTCCGTCGTCGAACGTCAGGAAGACGACCTTGTCGTCCGCCGGGACGGGTATTCGGTCGATGACCTGGACCCGGCCCGCCTTGGCCGGCGGAATGAGGGGTTTGGCGGCCGGCTTGGGCGCGTACTGGAGGGGGCCGCTGAGGCCCCACTTCTTGTACGCCTCGTCCGCCGCGGCCGCCGGTCCCCCGCCCGGGGCGGAGGGGGAGGCCGCCCCGGAGGGCGACGGGGTCGCCCTGGCCTCCGTGGTCTTGCGCCCCATTCGTTCGATGGGGTCCACGCTGTCCCCGCACCCCGTCAGGGACAGCGCGAGCGCGCCGGCCGTCAGCGTTCCGGCTACGAACCGGCGCGCGTGCTTCACAAGTAGTCCTCCAGGCGGCCCACGGAATAGCCCTTGTCCGTGACGGTCTTCATGACATGACGGATCATGTCAGTCATGCTCCCCTTCCAGTCTTCCTTGCCCCGGAAGTGGGTGAGGATGATGTCACCGGGGTGCAGGTCCTTGTCCCACTCCCGCCAGTCCATCCGGTTCGGGAAGGCCTCCTCGGCCCACAGCGGAACGGCCTTGACCCCGCAGGACTTGGCCGCGCGCAGCGTGTCCTCGTTGTAGTTCCCGTACGGCGGCCGGAAGAGCGTCGGACGCTTGCCGAAGGTCTTCTCGATCGTGTCCTGCTGTCCGCAGATCTCCTGGCGCTGCTTCTCGTACGACAGCGCCGGCATGTAGCGGTGGTTGAGCGTGTGGTTGTTCAGCGTGACGCCCGCCGCCTGCATCTCCTTGAAGTACGGGTAGTTGTCCCGGACCAGGTAGTCGCTGAGGAAGGCGGTGTACGGGAGCTTCAGCTCCTGCATCATCTTCAGGAACTCGGGGTCCTTCTCGGCCCCGTCGTCGATCGTCAGGAAGACGACCTTCTCCTCCGTGGGGATGGTGGTGAAGACGGGGGGCAGCTCGTCCTGGCCCTCGACCTCGAAGCCTTCGCGGGTGGTGATCTCCGGCTTCTGCTTGGGCGCCTGCGGGGCGATCAGCGGGGGCTTGGCCAGCCCCCACTTCTTCGCGGCGACGATCCGCGCCTGCTGGAGGGCCTTCAGCTTCTCGGCGTAGTTGCCGAGCGCGCCGGCCGCTCCGGCCTGCTCGCCCGCGGCGCCCGCGGCGGCCTTCGCCTTCGCCGCCTTGTCCGGAGTCTGGGACCCACCGGCTCCGCAACCCGTGCCGAGGGCGGCGACGAGCAGTACGGCCGTCGCGGCCGTACCCAACCGGCCGCGCGTGACTGCCGCGATCCGGTGACCGTGAAGCGTCTTATGTTCCTTTTGTCGGACTAGCTGCATAGTTCGGGATCTTTACACCCCTCACGCACGCGCCGCGGGCGACACCGCGAGGGGAATCCGACCTTCCTCCGAGTGGCCCACCGTGGCCGACAATGGACCCGTGACCCCCGAAGACTTCGCCGCGCTCCTCGCCCCCGAGGGCCACGCCCTCCTCGACTCGCTCCGCGACTACGACCCCGCCCAGGAGCTCGCCGTCGCCACCCGGCTGCGCCGCGACCACCCCGCCGCACTGGTCTCCGCGGCCCTGGGACAGGCCCGGCTGCGCCAGCGGGCCGCCGCGAAGTTCGGGGCCGAGGACGCCGGCCGGATGTACTTCACCCCCGGCGGCGGGGAGATGGCCACGCGCGCCTCGGTGGCCTCCTACCGCGCCGAGCGGCTGGCCGCCCTGGGCGTACGCAGCCTCGCGGACCTCTGCTGCGGCATCGGCGGCGACGCCCTCGCGCTGGCCCGGCTCGGCATCCGCGTGCTGGCGGTGGACCACGATCCGCTGACCGTCGCCGTGGCGCGCGCCAATGCCGCGGCGCTGGGGCTGGCGGACCTGATCGAGGTCCGGGAGGCCGATGTGACGGAGGTCGACACCGCGGGCTACGACGCCGTCTTCATCGACCCGGCCCGCCGGGGCGGCCGGGGCCGGATCTTCGACCCGGAGTCCTATTCGCCGCCGCTGTCCTGGGCGATCGCCACCGCCCGCTCCGCGAAGATCGCCGCCATCAAGATCGCCCCCGGGATCCCGCACGAGGCGGTGCCCGCCGAGGCCCAGGCCGAGTGGATCTCCGACCAGGGCGATGTGAAGGAGGCCGTGCTGTGGTTCGGGACGGCCCCCGGCGAGATCCGCGCCACCCTGCTGCCCGGCCCGCGGGCGCTGGCGACCGCCGATCCGCTGCCCGACCCGGAGGCCGGTCCCGTCGGCCGCTACCTCTACGAGCCCGACGGCGCCGTGATCCGGGCCCACCTCGTGGCCGAGGTGGCCGAGCAGCTGGGGGGCCGGCTGATCGACCCGACCATCGCGTACATCACCGCCGACGAGCTGCACGAGACCCCGTACGCGACCTCGTACGAGATCACCGACGTGCTGCCGTTCGGGCTGAAGAAGCTCAAGGCGCTGCTGCGCGAGCGCGGGGTCGGCATCCTCACGGTGAAGAAGCGCGGTTCCGCCATCGAGCCCGAGGAACTGCGCAAGAAGGTCAAGCCGCAGGGGCCGAACTCCGCCACGGTGTTCCTGACCCGGGTCGCGGGAGCCCCCTCGATGCTGATCGGCTCACCGGCCGGCCGCCCCTGACGGCCCCTCGGGGCCCCGGCCGGCTCCTCCGAAGACCCGGATCGCCCACCGGTAGTGCGCGCCCGCCTTGCCCAGGCCCAGCAGGGCGGTGATCCACAGGATCATGCCGAGGCCCATGGTGTAGGCGACCTCCCCGTAGGTGTCGTCGCCGGGCCGGGCCGAAGCCGCCGAGCCGAAGGTCACCCAGAGTCCGAGCCCGCCCAGGGCGAAGGAGGACAGCAGCCAGACCAGGCTGCGCCCGGGTGCCCGTACGGCGGCGTCCACGGGCGGGTCGCGGTCCAGCTCCGCCCAGGCGCACAGCAGCCGGCGCACCTGCCGGTCCCGCTTGGCGCCCCAGGCGAACCAGAACCCGGCCGGTATCAGCACGCCCACGCCGAGCACGGCGAAGATCAGGCCGAAGAGGTACGCGAACGGGTCGTGCGTCTCGATGGCCATCAGGGCCATCCCGACGAAGGACCAGCCCAGGGCGAAGACCCCCGAGACCGCCCAGAGGAGCAGGAGCCGGCCCAAGCCCAGACTGCGCCGCCCGAGCTCCTCCAGGAAACGCGCACGGTCGGCCCGTACGGCATTCGCGTCGAGCCAGGCGCGCAGGTGCGCGGGAGGGGGCGGCGGCGGCAGGTCACGGCGGGGCATGCGCCTGACCATATCCGCACGCCAGTGCGGCCGGAGGACCGCCGGGCGGAGGCTCAGCTTCCGCCCGGCTCGCCGACCTCCACCGATTCGAAGCGCCAGCGGTGGACCGCCCGCGTGATCAAGTCGGCCGCGGGCTCCGGCAGTTCCGGCAGATCGGCGCCGATCCCCCCGTCGGTCTCCCACCAGGTGATGACGAGCACCCGGTCCTGCGGGGCGCTGAACACCTCGCGCCGCAGCGGGTCTTGGGCCAGGATCTGCGAACGGGCCCACTCCAGCAGCTCGTTGGCCCGTCCTGGCACGGAGCGGGCCTCCCACATCAGCGCGATGGTGCTCACGAGTACAGGTTGTCCTTGCTCAGCTCGTGCACGTGATCGTGGTCGTGCGCACGGCCGTGGCCGTGGGCGTGCCCGTGGCCCTCGCCGTCCTCGGGGGAATGGCCGTGGGAATGGCCGGGAACGTGCGGGTCGGTCACCGGCAGCGAGGAGTCCGCCGACAGGTCCCAGTCCGAGGGGGCCCTGTTCCGCTTGACCATCTCCGCGCCCAGCGCCGCCACCATCGCGCCGTTGTCCGTGCACAGCTTCGGCCGCGGCACCCGCAGGATGATCCCCGCGTCGTCGCACCGCTCCTGGGCGAGCGAGCGCAGCCGGGAGTTGGCCGCGACCCCGCCGCCGATCATCAGGTGGTCGACGCCCTCGTCCTTGCACGCGCGGATCGCCTTGCGCGTCAGGACGTCCACCACGGCCTCCTGGAAGGAGGCCGCCACGTCGCGCACCGGCACGTCCTCGCCCGCCTTGCGCTTCGCCTCGATCCAGCGGGCGACCGAGGTCTTGAGCCCGGAGAAGGAGAAGTCGTACGGGGCGTCGCGCGGACCCGTCAGCCCGCGCGGGAAGTTGATCGCCTTCGGGTCCCCCTCGCGCGCGAGCCGGTCGATGACCGGGCCGCCGGGGAAGCCCAGCTGCAGGACGCGCGCGATCTTGTCGAAGGCCTCGCCCGCCGCGTCGTCGATGGTCGCGCCGAGCGGCCGTACGTCGGAGGTGATGTCGGGGGCCAGCAGCAGCGAGGAGTGCCCGCCGGAGACCAGCAGCGCCATCGTCGGCTCGGGCAGCGGCCCGTGCTCCAGCTGGTCGACGCAGATGTGCGAGGCCAGGTGGTTCACCCCGTACAGCGGCTTGCCCAGTGCGTACGCGTAGGCCTTGGCGGCGGAGACGCCCACGAGCAGGGCTCCCGCGAGGCCGGGGCCGGCGGTGACGGCGATGCCGTCGAGGTCGCGGGCGCTGACCCCGGCCTCCTTCAGGGCGCGCTCGATGGTGGGGACCATCGCCTCCAGGTGCGCGCGGGAGGCCACCTCGGGCACGACCCCGCCGAAGCGGGCGTGCTCGTCGACGCTCGACGCGATGGCGTCCGCGAGCAGCGTGGTGCCGCGGACGACGCCGACGCCGGTCTCGTCGCAGGAGGTCTCGATGCCGAGGACGAGCGGTTCGTCAGCCATGGGTCGTCTCACCTTGCAGGGGTACGGAGTCGGGGAGTGCGGAATCGGGGTCTGCTTGGTCTGCGGCGTCCGCGGGGTCCGCGTGCTCCACGGGCACCGCCGGATCGGACACGCGACGCATCACGAGGGCGTCCACGTTGCCCGGCTGGTAGTAGCCGCGCCGGAAGCCGATCGGCTCGAAGCCGAAGCGCGCGTAGAGCTTCTGGGCCCGGACGTTGTCGACCCTCACCTCCAACAGCACCTCGGCGCACTCGAACGCGGTGGCGGCGCGCAGCAGCTCGGTCAGCAGCCGGGCACCGAGCCCGGTGCCCCACTGGTCGCGGGCCGCGGCGATGGTCTGTACGTCGGCCAGGTCACCGGCGGCGGCCAGCCCGGCGTAGCCGACCAGCCGGCCCGCCTCCTCCGCCACCACGTAGCGGCGCGTGGCGCCGGGGCCGCGGGCGTGGGCGAGCTCGGACCAGAACATCCCGGCCGACCAGGCGTCCTCGGGGAACAGCTCGTGCTCCAGCTCCAGCACGGGCTCGATGTCCCACCAGCGCATCTCGCGCAGGACGACGGCTGAGGTGGCTGTCACTGCGGGGTGACCACCTTGTAGTTCTTGGGCACCTCGGCGTCGGGCCGGCGCAGGTAGAGCGGGACGGGCGGCATCCCGTCGGCGTTCTCGAACGCCTCCCCCGCCGCCAGCCGGTGTGCGGCCAGGGCGGCCAGCGCGGCGGCGCTCTGGTGCTCGGGGGCCCGGGCGTCGGTGAAGACCTCCGGGTAGAGCTGCGCCCCCTGACCGACGGCGGGCAGTCCGGCGACGCGCTCGGCGATGTCGGCCGGCCGGTCCACCGCGGGCTCGCCGGACCGGGTGCGGGGGTCCTCGTAGCGCGCCCAGTAGACCTCCTTGCGGCGGGCGTCGGTGGCCACGACGAAGGGGCCCTCGATCCCGGCCGCGCCGGCCGCGTAGGCCAGGCCGTCGAGGGTGCACAGCCCGTGGACGGGCACGCCGAGGACGGAGGCGAAGGTGGACGCGGTCACGAGGCCGACGCGCAGTCCGGTGTAGGGGCCGGGGCCGACCCCGACGACGATGCCGGTGACGGCTTCGAGCTTCACCCCCGCCTCGGTGAGGACCTTGTCCACGGAGGGCAGCAGGAGCTCCCCGTGGCGGCGGGCGTCGACCTGGTTCGACTCGGCGAGGACGGACTCGCCGTCGTGCAGGGCGACGGTGACGGCGGGCGTGGCGGTATCTACAGCGAGCAAGAGCACGCGAACAGCCTACGACTCCGGGGCCCCCGGCCTTTGCGGCCGGTCTGCGGGCACCCCTGCTGCTACCTTCGGACCAGGTGTCGGGGTGTGATCGTCCGCCCGGCACCGGACTGGCATCGACTGACCATGCGGAGAGGTGGAGCAAGGTGGCACGCAGCAGCTCGGGAATCGTGGCCGGGCTCACCGTCGGGGCGCTCGCCGTCGTCGGTTTCCTCGGCTACCAGGCGTCCGCCTCCGCTCCCGCGCTCCCGCCGAAGGCCGTCGCCCAGAGCCCGGTGCCCGCGCCCAGCGACTCCGCTCCGGCCAAGACGGACCCGGCGAAGCCGGTGGCCCTGCCGGCCGGATCCGGCACCGGGGTGCGGGTCGTGTACTCGCTGAGCGCCAAGCGCGTGTGGCTGGTGGGACCCACCGGGGAGCCCAAGTCCTTCGCGGTGGTGCCGAGCACGGTGCATCCGGCGCCGGGCAGCTACACGGTGGGCGGCCGCACGGGCGCGGTGACCGGCTCGGACGGGGTGCCGATCGAGCACGTCGTCCGGTTCGCGAGTCCGCAGGGCGTCACGGTCGGCTTCAGCGCCCGGGTGGACAACACCCTGCCGGCGCCCGACCCGGCCAAGAAGACCGGCGGCGTCCGCATGCTGCGCGCCGACGGGGACGCGATGTGGGCATTCGCGACGATCGGCTCGAAGGTCGTCGTCGTTCCCTGACCCGGCCCGGCCCGGTCGGCCGGGAGGTCCTCGCGACCGACCGGCTCCGACACGCCAAGTTCACTCGTACGGGGACTGCGCCACCGGGACCCTCGCCCGGTTCGGGGCCCTCTCCGGACCGCTTCAGGCCGCTTCGGACTCCGGGGCGGCCTGTTCGTCTTCCTGCGCACCCTGCGCCCCGTCCGGTACGGGACCGGGCTCCGGGGCGTGTTCGCGCGCGGGCGGGGTCGACACGGCGCTGGCGGCGGCGCCCGCGGCGAGCAGCGCCCTCATCGACACCGCGGACACCGCGGACACCGCGGACGGACGGGGGACGCCCGCTGCTCCTGTTGCCGACATGGCTGCCTCCTGGCCGGGGCCAGCCCGTACTTAGGTACGCCTAACCAGCCCTCTGTACCATGTGACCACGCGCCCCGCCGCCCGCGCAATATCTTCCCGACGACTTGTCGGAACGTTTCCCGCCGCGGGCTACTCCGACAGCACGCCCGCGAGGCTCTCCAGACCCGCCCCGGCCGACCAGCGGGCACCGATCCCGCGGACCGTGACCTCGCGGACGTCGTCCAGGACCTCCTCGTGGCCCACCGCCCGGCGGATCAGCACGTGCAGGCGGTCGTCGGACAGCTCCTCGACCTTGCCGTCGCCCCACTCCACGACGACGACGGACTCGGGCAGCGAGACGTCGAGGTCCAGGTCCTCCATCTCGTCGAGCCCGCCGCCGAGCCGGTACGCGTCCACGTGCACCAGCGCCGGACCGCCGGTCAGCGAGGGGTGGACCCGGGCGATCACGAAGGTCGGCGAGGTCACGGCCCCGCGCACGCCCAGCCCCTCGCCGAGGCCGCGGGTCAGGGTGGTCTTCCCGGCGCCGAGCTCCCCGGTCAGCAGCACGAGGTCGCCGGGGCGCAGCAGCCCGGCGATCCGGCGTCCGAGGTCCTGCATGGCGTCGGGCGAGCCGACGGTGACGTGCGTGTGCGTCTCAGGTACTTCTTCCATGCCCGCCAACGTTAGCCGCTGCGGGCACCGTCCCGGTGCGCGCGAGCAGCTCGATGAGCAGCCGGGTCACGGTGTCCGGCCGCTCCAGCATCATCAGGTGCCCGGCGGACTCCAGGACGACCAGCTCCGCGGAGGGCAGCGCCTCCTTGATGGCCAGGCTGTGGTCGGGCGGGGTGACCATGTCGCCGTCCCCGGCGATGACGGTGACGGGGATGTCCGCGAGCCGCTGGAGCGCGGCCGTCTTGTCGTGCGCCTGGAAGGCCGGGTAGAACTCGGCGACCACGTCGATGGGCGTGGCCTCGATGAGCCGCTCGGCGAAGCGGGCCACGGCCGGGTCCACGTCGCGCGAGGCGAAGGAGTACATCTTCACCATGCCGGCGAACAGGTCGGCGGTGGCCCGCCGGCCCTTCTCCACCAGCTCCACCTGGGTGCCGAGGGCCTTGAGCACCCCGGGCAGCAGCTTCCGTACCGTCGAGAAGCCCAGCGAGGGCAGCCCGTACGTGACCTCGTCCAGCCGGCCGCTGGAGGTGCCGACCAGCGCCACCCCGGCCACCCGGTCCCGGATCAGATCGGGGAACTCCTGGGCCAGTCCCATGATGGTCATTCCGCCCATCGAGTGACCGACCAGGATCAGCGGGCCCTCGGGTGCGGCGGCGTCGATGACGGCCTTCAGGTCGCGGCCGAGCTGTTCGAAGGTGACGGGCTCGCCGGCGGCCTGCGCCAGGCCGCGCGCGCTGCGGCCGTGGCTGCGCTGGTCCCAGTAGACGGCGCGGACCAGACCGCGCAGGGCGGCGCGCTGGAAGTGCCAGGAGTCCTGCGCGAGGCAGTAGCCGTGGCAGAACACCACGGTCGGGCGGGCCGGGGCCTTGCGGCGCAGCCGGCGGCGCTTGGTCTCCTCGGGCAGCTCGTCGACCTCGTAGTAGAGGGCGGTGCCGTCCTCGGCCCGGGCGGTGCCGGGGGTGCCGCGCAGGGATCCGTAGTCCCCGGTCGCGTCGAGCGCGAGGCGCGCCTTCATCCGCATGCCGCGGCCGACGGTGATCCGTTCGACCGCGACCCCGGCCGCCGCACCGGCGGCTATCACGCCGATGGCGGCGCCGGCCCAGCCCGCCTTGCGCCAGTTCTCACTCACGCCGCCTCGCTCACTCAGCCGTTGAGGTACACGCGGGGGACCCGGACCCCGATACGGGTGACGATCTCATACGCGATCGTGTGCGCCGCTCGAGCCCAGTCCTCGGCGGTGGGTTCGCCGCGCTCCGCGTCCCCGAAGAGGACCGCCTCGTCGCCGACGCGGGCGTGGCCGCCCTCCAGGTCGACGACGAACTGGTCCATGGCGACGCGTCCGGCGACGGTGCGGATGCGGCCGCCGACGAGCACCGGGCCGGCCCCGGATGCCTGCCGCGGGACGCCGTCGGCGTAGCCCGCCGGGATCAGCGCGAGGCTGGTCTCGCCCTCGGTGACGTAGTGGTGGCCGTAGCTGACGCCGTGCCCGGCCGGGACCGTCTTGACCAGGGCCACGGAGGCCTTGAGGGCCATCGCGGGCCGCAGTCCGAGCTGGGCGGAGGTGCCGAGCTCGGGCGCGGGCGAGACCCCGTAGACGGCGATGCCGCAGCGGACCAGGTCGAAGTGGGACTCGGGGAGGGTGAGCGTGGCCGGCGAGTTGGCGATGTGCCGGACCTCGGGCTCGACTCCCTCCTTCTCCGCGTACGCGAGCATGTCGCGGAAGGCGGTCAGCTGGAGCTGGATGGACGGATGACCCGGCTCGTCGGCGCAGGCGAAGTGCGACCAGACTCCGGTGATGCGGACGGTCCCCTCGGACTGTGCGGCGACGGCCGCGGTCACCAGGGCCTCCCAGTCGGCGGGCTGGCAGCCGTTGCGGCCCAGGCCCGTGTCGGCCTTGAGCTGGATCCTGGCCGTCAGTCCGGCGGCGCGGGCGGCCTCCCGTACCTCGTCCAGGGCCCACAGCGCGCTGACGGACACGTCGATACCGGCCTCGACGGCCTCCCGCCACGGCCCGCCGGGGGTCCACAGCCAGCACAGGACGGGCCCTTCGAGCCCGGCGGCGCGCAGCGCGAGGGCCTCCTCGGGCGTGGCGGTCCCCAGCCAGCCCGCTCCGGCCTCCTGTGCGGCCCGGGCGCAGGCCACGGCCCCGTGCCCGTAGGCGTCCGCCTTGACGACGGCCATCAGTGCGGAACGGGGCGCCCGCTCGCGCAGGGCCCGTACATTCGCCCGGACGGCGTCAAGATCGATCTCGGCGTACACGCGCGCGGCTGTCTCGTTCATCCCCCACAGTCTCTCAGAGCCCCGCCCACCGGGCCGAACAGGCGCCCACCCCCGGCGGGCCGGTCAGCCGGGGCGGCTGCGCCGGAACCTGCCCGCACGTCCAGGCCGGCCGCCGGCCAAATCCAGCCCCGCCGGCGTTTGAGGCGCGGGGGCCCGGGGGCGGCGCCCCCGGCAACGGCGCCGCACCGGACTGCCCACGGCCTAGCCGCGGGTGACCTCCCGCCACGCCCGGGGCAGGCCTTCGGCCACCTGGTGGGCCAGGAGGGGGCCTCCGGTGAGGCGGGCCGACAGGCCGTGGAGGTAGGCGGCCACCGACCCGGCGTCCAGGGCCGGCAGCCCGGACGCCAGCAGGGACCCCGCCAGCCCGGACAGCACGTCCCCGCTCCCGGCGGTGGCCAGCCACGGGGTCCCGGTCGGGTTCACCCGGAGCGGCCCGGGCCCGGCCGGGGCGATCAGGGTCGTCGACCCCTTGAGCAGCGCCACCGCCCCGTACCGCTCCGCGAGCGCCCGTACGGCCTCCAGCCGCCCCGCCTCGACCGTCTCCCGCGCGAGCCCCAGCAGCGCCGCCGCCTCCCCCGCGTGCGGGGTCAGCAGGGTCGGGGCCGCCCGGGCCCGCAGCTCCCCGGGGTCCAGCCCGCGCAGCCCGTCCGCGTCCACGAGCACCGGTACCGGCTGCGCCAGCGCCTCCCGCACCTCCGGCCCGCCCTCGTCGCCCAGTCCCGGCCCGACCACCCAGGCCTGCACCCGGCCGGTCCCGATCAGCGTCTCCGGGTACCGGGCCAGTACGGCGTCGGCCACCGCCGGCGGCCCCACGTAGCGCACCGCGCCCGCGCCGCCCCGCAGCGCCCCCGCCACCGCGAGCACCGCCGCGCCCGGGTAGCGCGAGGACCCGGCGACGATCCCGAGGACGCCGCGCCGGTACTTGTCGCTGGCCGCCGTCGGCTCCGGCAGCAGCGCGGCCACGTCGGCGTGCTGCAGGGCCTCCGCCTCGGGGGGCCCGAAGGTCAGCCCGATGTCCACCAGGTGCAGGACGCCCGCCCGCGAGGCCCCCGGGTCGATCAGCAGGCCCGGCTTGTACGCCCCGAAGGTCACCGTCACGTCCGCCGTCACGGCGGCTCCGGCCACTTCCCCGGTGTCCGCGTCCACCCCGCTCGGCAGGTCCACCGCGACGACCACCGCGCCCGCCGGGATCCGCTCCACCAGCGCGGCGGCGGCCGGCCGCAGCGCGCCCCGGCCGCCGATCCCGACCAGCCCGTCGAGCACCAGGTCGGCGCGGTCGGGCACGGCTGCGGCGAGGCGCCCGCCGGCGGCCCGCAGGGCGGCAAGTCCGCCCGCGTGCACCCGGTCCGGGTCCATCGCGACGGCCGTCACCCCGGCCCCGCGCCGGGCCAGCTTCGCGCCCGCGTAGAGGGTGTCGCCGCCGTTGTCCCCCGGGCCGACCAGCAGCAGTACCCGGGACCCGTACACGCGGGGCAGCAGCCGCACGCAGACGGCGGCCAGTCCGGCCGCCGCCCGCTGCATCAGGGTGCCTTCGGGCAGCCGGGCCATCAGCTCGCGCTCGGCGGCCCGTACGGTCTCCACGCTGTAAGCAGTACGCATGGCACCAGCCTGCCCGAAGAAGGTGGCTATCCCTCGGCGATGACCACGGCGGAGGCGATGCCCGCGTCGTGGCTGAGCGAGATGTGCCAGGACCGCACGCCCAGGGCCAGCGCCCGCGCCTCCACCGTTCCGGACACCCGCAGCCGCGGCTGTCCGCTGGCCTCGACGTACACCTCGGCGTCCGTCCACAGCAGCCCGGCGGGCGCGCCGAGCGCCTTGGCGAGCGCCTCCTTGGCGGCGAACCGGGCGGCGAGCGAGGCGGTCCCGCGCCGCTCGCCGCCCGGCAGGGTCAGCTCCGCGTCGACGAACAGACGCCCGGCCAGGCCGGGCGTGCGCTCCAGTGCGGCACCGAACCGCTCGATCTCCGCCACATCGATACCGACGCCGATAATCACAACAACAGCTCCAGCCCAGCCAGCTACTCCACGGTCACCACTGTGCTCAATTGTCGGCGACCTGATCCGCTCGCCGCGCTCACTCCACGGTCACCGACTTGGCGAGGTTGCGCGGCTGGTCCACCTCGTTGCCGCGCGCCGTCGCCAGCTCGCAGGCGAACACCTGCAGCGGCACCGTGGCCACGAGCGGCTGGAGCAGCGTCGGGGTGGCCGGGATGCGGATGAGGTGGTCGGCGTACGGGACCACCGCCTCGTCCCCCTCCTCGGCGATCACGATGGTCCGCGCCCCGCGCGCCCGGATCTCCTGGATGTTGGACACGATCTTGTCGTGCAGCACCGAGCGTCCGCGCGGCGACGGTACGACGACCACCACCGGCAGGTCCTTCTCGATGAGCGCGATCGGCCCGTGCTTGAGCTCGCCCGCCGCGAAGCCCTCGGCGTGCATGTACGCCAGCTCCTTGAGCTTGAGCGCGCCCTCCAGCGCCACCGGGTAGCCGACGTGGCGCCCCAGGAACAGCACGGTGTTCTTGTCGGCGAGCGAGCGCGCCAGCTCCCGTACCGGTTCCATGGTCTCCAGGACGGTGTCCACCGCCGCGGCGATGTCCGACAGCTCCCGGATCACGGACCGGATCTCGTCGCCCCACTTCGTGCCCCGGACCTGCCCGAGGTAGAGGGCGACCAGGTAGCAGGCCACGAGCTGCGTCAGGAAGGCCTTCGTCGAGGCGACGGCCACCTCGGGCCCGGCGTGCGTGTACAGGACGGCGTCGGACTCGCGCGGGATCGTCGAGCCGTTCGTGTTGCAGATGGCCAGCACCTTGGCGCCCTGCTCGCGGGCGTGGCGCAGCGCCATCAGGGTGTCCATCGTCTCGCCGGACTGCGAGATCGCGATCACCAGCGTCCGCTGGTCCAGGATCGGGTCGCGGTAGCGGAACTCGCTGGCCAGCTCCGTCTCGCAGGGGATGCGCGTCCAGTGCTCGATGGCCAGCTTCGCGATCATGCCCGCGTGGTACGCCGTGCCGCAGGCCACGATCACGACCTTGTCGACCTCGCGCAGCACCGAGTCGGGGATGCGCACCTCGTCGAGGGTCAGCAGGCCGTTCGCGTCGATCCGGCCCAGGAGGGTGTCGGCGACGGCCTTCGGCTGCTCGGCGATCTCCTTGAGCATGAAGTAGTCGTAGCCCCCCTTCTCGGCCGCGGAGGCGTCCCAGTCCACGTGGTACGCCCGTACGTTCGCGGGCGAGCCGTCGAAGTCGGTCACCGTGACCCCGTCGCGGCGCAGCTCCACGACCTGGTCCTGCCCCAGTTCGATCGCGGAGCGGGTGTGGGCGATGAAGGCGGCCACGTCGGACGCGAGGAAGTTCTCGCCCTCTCCGACGCCCACCACGAGCGGCGAGTTGCGGCGCGCGCCGACCACCACGTCCGGCTGGTCGGCGTGCACGGCGACCAGGGTGAAGGCCCCGTCGAGACGCCGGCACACCTGCCGCATGGCCTCCGCCAGGTCCCCCGCGGCCTCGAACCGCTCGGCCAGCAGGTGGGCCACGACCTCGGTGTCCGTCTCGGACTCCAGCCGGTGCCCGCGCTCGGCGAGCTCGGCCCGCAGCGCGGCGAAGTTCTCGATGATCCCGTTGTGCACGACGGCCACGCGCCCCGAATTGTCGAGGTGCGGGTGGGCGTTGACGTCGGTGGGCCCGCCATGGGTGGCCCACCGGGTGTGTCCGAGCCCCGTGGAACCGGCCGGCAGCGGGTGCCCGACCAGCTCCTTCTCCAGATTGACCAGCTTGCCGGCCTTCTTGACGGCGGCGAGTTCCCCGTCGGCGAGCACGGCGACACCCGCCGAGTCGTAGCCGCGGTACTCCAGCCGCTTGAGTCCGGCAATGACCACATCGAGCGCCGACTGCGCTCCCACGTAACCCACGATTCCGCACATAAGCCGCAGGGTACGCCGTAGTTGGCTCGGCGCCCGGTACCTGAACCGGACGAAAAAACCCGCCCCGGCGAATGAGCCGGGGCGGGGGTGGGGCGAGGGTGGGGCGGGGGTGACGCGTGTTCGAACGGGTGGTCAGCCGAGCTTCTTGACCTGCGCCGCGACGACGGCCTTCGGCTGCTCGGCGGTACCGGCCAGGCTGATGGCGGAGAAGGTGACGAGGGAGCTGCCCTTGCGCACGACCACGAGCTCCGTCGTGGCCTTGTCCCCCGAGTCGTCCAGTTCGAGGGTGTAGGCGAGCGCCTCGTCCCCCGCGGTCACCGGGGCGGCCGGGGAGACCTTGCTGATCTTGCCCGCGTCCCCGCCCGTCCGGATCCCGAACCCGCCCGCGCAGGTCGTGCCCGCGCTCTTGAGGGAGGCGAAGGCCTCCTCCGCGCCCTTGCCGTCGTACGAGGACAGGGCGACGGCCGTGACGGTCGACCCGAGGGCGTTCAGCCCCGCCTTCGCCTTCTCCGCCTCGCTCGCGTCCGGGTCCGCGTCCTGCTTCGGCTTGGCCACGCCCTTGATCCGCGCGGTTCCCGCGGGGGCGCCGACCGGGGCCATCGACTGCGCCTGGACCAGCGGGAGGCACGCGGCGACGTCGCTGGCGAGGTCCGTGCCGGCCTTGATCTCCTCGTCGGTGGCCGGCTTGAGGACGTGGTCGGGCAGGTCGGCCTGGGCCACGAGCAGCGGCGCGAGCTCGGCGGCCGTCTTGCCCTTGGCGCCCGCGGCCGCCGGGGCGGAGGTGGCGGGCTTGGTGTCGGGCTTCGCGTCGGACTTCCCGTCGGCCGTGCCGGAGGAGCCGCCGCAGGCCGTGGCGAGCAGTGCCAGCGACACGGCCGAGGCGGACAGGACGGTACGGCGGAAGAATGCGGTGCGCACGGTGGTGTTCCCCCCACAGGAAATGATCTACGGTTCACGGCGGCCGGAGCCGCCGTGATCACCACCGTACGGGGCCCCCGTGCCCGTGCTCCACCGATATGTGCGCGCCCCACGCATCGTGATGCCCACGAGACCTCACGGCCCTCCGATCGATACCGCCCCGCGCACAACCCACCCGGCTCGGGACATAGGACCCGGGTCCACGTGACCGACCACACCACCCACGGCGGCCCGTGACCCGTGACAATGGCCGTGTGATCTCTTCGCCGCCACGAAGCACGCCGGACCGCGCAACGGAGCGCCCCGACGGACCGGAGCACCCGACGCAGCCCGAGCACGCCCCGCAGCCCGCGCACCCCGAGCACGCCGCGCACCCGGAGCACGCCGTGCATCCGGAGCACGCCCCGCGCCCCGAGCACGCCGCGCACCCCACGCGCCGCCGGGGCCACGAGGCCTCCCCCTACGTGGACCTCACCCGTGCCGAGTGGAGCGCCCTGCGCGAGCGCACCCCGCTCCCGCTGACGGCCGACGAGGTCGAGCGGCTGCGCGGACTGGGCGACGTCATCGACCTCGACGAGGTACGCGACGTCTACCTGCCGCTCTCGCGCCTGCTGAACCTGTACGTCGGCGCCACCAGCAACCTGCGCGGCACCCTCAACACCTTCCTCGGCGACGCCGGCAACGGCCACGGCGCCCAGACGGGCACCCCCTTCGTCATAGGGGTCGCCGGCTCGGTCGCCGTGGGCAAGTCCACCGTGGCCCGTCTCCTCCAGGCGCTGCTGGCCCGCTGGCCGGAGCACCCGCGCGTGGAGCTGGTCACCACCGACGGCTTCCTGTACCCGATGAAGGAGCTGGAGCGCCGCGGCCTGACCGCCCGCAAGGGCTTCCCCGAGTCCTACGACCGCCGCGCGCTGACCCGCTTCGTCGCCGACATCAAGGCGGGCAAGGACGAGGTCACGGCCCCGGTCTACTCCCACCTGATCTACGACATCGTCCCCGACGAGCGGCTCGTCGTGCGCCGTCCCGACATCCTGATCGTCGAGGGGCTCAACGTCCTGCAGCCCGCCATGCCGGGCAAGGACGGCCGCACCCGGGTGGGTCTCGCCGACTACTTCGACTTCAGCGTGTACGTGGACGCCCGCCCCGAGGACATCGAGCGCTGGTACCTCAACCGGTTCCGCAAGCTGCGCGAGACGGCGTTCCAGAACCCCTTCTCCTACTTCCGCAAGTACACGCAGGTGTCGGAGGAGGAGGCGCTGGAGTACGCGCAGACGATGTGGCGCACCATCAACAAGCCCAACCTGCTGGAGAACGTGGCTCCGACCCGCGGCCGCGCCACCCTCGTCGTCCGCAAGGGCCCGGACCACAAGGTGCAGAAGCTGAGTCTGCGCAAGCTCTGAGCCGCCACGCCACGGGAAACCGGAGGCCGCCGGAGGCTAGGGTGCGGCCATGCTGCATCTACGGATGATCATTCCGTCGGACCGGACCGACGCCGTGGTCCGGATCGTCGAGAGGACGGTCGGGACCACCCATCTGGCCGTGCTGCCCGGCGCCGCCCGCATCCCGGCGGGCGACATCGTCCTGTGCGACGTCGCGCGCGAGGCGGGTGACGAGCTCCTGAACGAGCTCCGCGCGCTCGGCATCGAGAAGGACGGCTCGATCGCGGTCGAGAACATCGACCTGTCCCTCTCCGACCGCGCCGACCGGGCCGAGGAGGAGGCCCCGGGCGAGGCGGCCGACGCCGTCCTGTGGGAGCAGTTGAGCGAGGCGACCCACGAGGAGTCCACCCTCAGCATCACCTACAGCGCCTTCATGATCGTCGCGACGATGATCGCGGCCTGCGGCGTGGTCCTCGACAACGCGATCCTCATCGTGGGCGCGATGGCCGTCGGCCCGGAGTTCGGCCCGCTCGCCGGGGTCTGCACGGGCCTGGTGCAGCGCACCCCCCGGCTGGCCGCCCGCTCGCTGACCGCCCTGCTGGTGGGCTTCGCCGCCGCGATGGCCGCGACCACCGTGTTCACCCTGGCCATGGACGCGCTCGGCCTCTTCCACCACGGCATGCTGGACAAGCCCCGGCCGAACACCAGCTTCATCTGGCAGCCGGACCTGTTCTCGTTCGTCGTGGCGGTGCTCGCCGGCGTGGCCGGGGTGCTCTCCCTGACCTCGGCGAAGTCCGGCGCGCTGGTCGGCGTCGCGATCTCGGTGACCACGGTCCCGGCGGGCGCCAACGCGGCCGTGGCGCTCGCCTACGGGGAGTTCGGCCAGATGTGGGGCTCGGTTCAGCAGCTGCTGCTGAACCTCTTCGGCATCATGCTGGCCGGCGTCCTGACCCTGCTCGCCCAAAAGCTCCTGTGGCGCACCCAGCGGGGCCGCTGGCGGCGCCGGACGCCGGCCAAGGCCTGAGCCCCCGTCACACGTCGTGGGGGGGGGGCCCCCGCCCCCGGGGGGGGGGGGCGGGGGGCCCCGCACAGCCCCCGGGCCCCGGAGAGCCGGGGCGCGACACCAACCCCCCCCCCCCGCGGGCGCGCCCCCGCCCCCGCCCCGGGGCGCCCCCCGCCCCCCCCGGCGCGCCCCGCCCCCCCCCCCCCCCCCCCCCCCCCCGACGGTCGGGCGGGCTCTAGCCGAGCGCCGACTTCACCACGTCCGCGAGGCGGCCGGCGACCGAGCGGGCCTGCTCGATGTCGGCGGCCTCCACCATCACGCGGACCAGGGGCTCGGTGCCCGAGGAACGCAGCAGCACGCGCCCGGTCGTACCGAGCTCCCGCTCCGCTTCGGCGACGGCCGCGGCCAGCTCGCCCGAGGTGGTGACCCGCGACTTGTCCACGTCGGGGACGTTGACCAGCACCTGCGGCAGCCGCGTCATGATCCCGGTCAGCTCGGCCATGGACTTGCCGGTGGCCGCGATCCGGGCCGCCAGCATCAGGCCGGTCAGGGTGCCGTCGCCGGTGGTCGCGTGGTCGAGGATGATCACGTGGCCGGACTGCTCGCCGCCCAGCGCGTACCCGTGCTCCTTCATCGACTCCAGGACGTACCGGTCGCCGACGCCGGTCTGCACGACGTTGATGCCCTCGGCCTCCATGGCCAGCTTGAAGCCCAGGTTCGACATCACGGTGGCGACGACGGTGTCCTCGCGCAGGTGCCCGGCCTCGCGCATCGCCAGCGCGAGCACCGCGAGGATCTGGTCCCCGTCGACCTCCTCGCCGTTGGCGTCCACGGCGAGGCAGCGGTCGGCGTCCCCGTCGTGCGCGATGCCGAGGTCGGCCCCGTGCTCGACGACGGCCTGCTTGAGCAGACCGAGGTGGGTGGAGCCGCAGCCGTCGTTGATGTTCAGGCCGTCGGGCTCGGCACCGATGGTGACGATCTCCGCGCCGGCCCGGGTGAAGGCCTCGGGCGAGACGTAGGCCGCCGCGCCGTGCGCCTCGTCCAGGACCACCTTGAGGCCGTCGAGGCGGTTCGGCAGGACGCCCATGAGGTGGGCGACGTACTTGTCGAAGCCCTCGGTGTAGTCGGAGACGCGACCGACGCCGGCGCCGGTCGGGCGGTCCCACGGAGCACCGGTGCGGTGGTCCTCGTAGACCGCCTCGATCCGGTCCTCCAGCTCGTCGGCGAGCTTGTGACCGCCGCGCGCGAAGAACTTGATGCCGTTGTCGGGCATGGCGTTGTGGCTGGCCGAGAGCATGACGCCGAGGTCGGCGCCCAGCGCACCGGTGAGATACGCCACCGCCGGGGTGGGCAGCACACCGACGCGCAGGACGTCCACGCCCGCGCTCGCGAGGCCCGCGACGACTGCGGCCTCCAGGAACTCACCCGAGGCCCGGGGGTCCCGGCCGACGACGGCGGTGGCCCGATGGCCCGCGAAGGTGCCCGCCTCGGCCAGTACGTGCGCGGCCGCCACGGAGAGACCGAGCGCGAGCTCGGCCGTCAGATCCGCGTTGGCGACGCCTCGTACACCGTCCGTCCCGAAGAGTCGTCCCACTGTTGTCCTCCCGAGTTCACACTTCGCTATGACCAGTTGTGCAAGTTATTTTGCCGCTTTTGGCGGTAAACGAACCGCCCCGGCAGCACACAGAGTGCTGCCGGGGCGGATTCGTGCTGAACAGCAGGCGAAATTAACGCTTGCTGTACTGCGGAGCCTTACGGGCCTTCTTGAGACCGGCCTTCTTGCGCTCGACCGCACGGTCGTCGCGGGAGAGGAAGCCGGCCTTCTTCAGCGCCGGGCGGTTGTTGTCCACGTCCGCCTCGTTCAGCGCACGGGCCACACCGAGGCGCAGGGCGCCGGCCTGGCCGGACACGCCGCCACCCGAGATGCGGGCGATGACGTCGTAGCGGTTGTCGAGCTCGAGCAGCTTGAACGGCTCGTTGACTTCCTGCTGGTGCACCTTGTTGGGGAAGTAGTCCTCAAGGGTGCGACCGTTGATCTTCCACTTGCCGGTGCCCGGAACGATCCGGACGCGGGCGATGGCGTTCTTGCGACGGCCCAGGCCGGCGGCCGGCTGGGGGTCGCCGAAGCGGCCGGCAAGGGACTCGGACGTGTAGTCACCCTCGACTACGTCCGCGGTCTCGGTGGTGTATTCCTCGACGTTGCCCTCGAACTCTTCGACGACGGTCTCGGCGGTGGTCTCGGCCACGATGCTCCTCAGAAGTTTCTTGTCTTAGGGGGTGTGGTGGCCGGAACTACTGCGCGACCTGGGTGATCTCGAACGGCACCGGCTGCTGGGCAGCGTGGGGGTGCACATCGCCCGAGTAGACCTTCAGCTTCGAGAGCATCTGACGGCCCAGGGTGTTCTTGGGGATCATGCCCTTGATGGCCTTCTCGACGGCCTTCTCCGGGTTGTTCGCCAGGAGGTCGTCGTAGCGGACCGAACGCAGACCACCCGGGAAGCCGGAGTGGCGGTACGCCATCTTCTGGGTCGCCTTGTTGCCGGACAGGTGAACCTTGTCGGCGTTGATGATGATGACGAAGTCGCCCATGTCCATGTGGGGGGCGTAAGTCGGCTTGTGCTTACCCCGCAGGAGGGTAGCGGCCTGGGTCGCCAGACGGCCGAGGACAACATCCTGGGCGTCGATGACGTGCCACTGGCGCGAGATGTCGCCGGGCTTGGGGCTGAACGTACGCACGCGTATGCCTTCGCTTCTTCAGTGGTGGGTCATCCCCGGGGGGTGAGCCCGAGGGACGGGTCCTGACATGGGTCACCACGGACGATCACGACAGCCCTGGTTCACATCGGAGACGCAACCCGTGTGTACCGCTGGTCATCGGCCCGGTGGACCGGCGCAAGGCAAATTCACGTGAGAATGAGAAAGCCAATACGCATAACGAACCAGCAGGGTACCCCTGAAGACCTGGAAGGGTCAAAACGCGGTCCGCGAT
This sequence comes from Streptomyces sp. NPDC051563, assembly GCF_044454225.1. Classification (NCBI taxonomy): domain Bacteria; kingdom Bacillati; phylum Actinomycetota; class Actinomycetes; order Kitasatosporales; family Streptomycetaceae; genus Streptomyces; species Streptomyces sp. NPDC051563. The sequence goes on along the minus strand of NZ_JBITDL010000002.1, from coordinate 131,286 downwards.
CCCGTCTCGACGGGCTTCGCGGCGCACTCCGGTTCGGTCCTGGGTGGGGACCCCGTAGTTGTTACGGGTTCCAGAGTAACCCGGATCGGACGCAGTGCCCGACGCGCCAGCAGACCCGCGAGGGAGCACAGGGTCACCATGTCCCGGAATGCCCGCCTTTTGGCCTCGAACTCCGAGGGCCACGGAATGCCCGCGGTCTGGGGCACCAGGGCCACCCAGAACCAGGGCGAGCGCGGCATCGAGCCCGGCCGCACCCCCGAGGCCAGCAGCAGCGGGAGCACCACGATCAGGTAGTGGTCGAAGGAGGGCCGCGAGACCAGGAATGCGGCGAGCATCACCATGCAGGCCGTCTCCACCAGCCGCAGCTCGCCCGCGTCGCCGTCCGCCTCGACCGGCCGGCGCCACCGCCGCCAGGTCGCCCACAGTCCGCACCCGGCCCCCGCGAAGGCCAGCGTCACGGCCACCCCGGCGGGCACCCCCAGCCGCGGCAGCGCCGCGATCGGCGAGGCGTCCCAGGGCAGTGCGTAGGAATCCTGGCCCTGCAGCAGGAACGGCAGGGTCTTGGTGAAGAACAACATCGGGTGCGGCATCATCAGCGCCCCCGCCAGCGAGAGCCCCACGGGCACCCCCACCGCCAGCGCCAGCCCCCGCCACTGCCGCGCCAGCAGGAAGAGCAGCCCGACCGGCACCAGCATCGGCTTGCACGCGATGGCCAGGCCCACCACCAGCCCGGCCGCGGCCCAGTGCTTGCGGTGCGCCAGCAGCAGCGCCACCGGCAGGGCGGCGGCGGAGATGGCCGTCCAGTTCGCGATCTGCACGAGGTTGATGTACGGCTTGTACGCCAGCGCGAACAGCGCGAAACCGCCGACCGCGAGCCGCGAGCGTACCGGTACGGAGAACAGCCGCAGCGAGGCCCACCAGCCGAGGCCCACGAGCCCGGTCATCCCCAGCGGCAGCACGCAGCGCAGCAGCGGCGCCGGCAGCAGGGCCTCGGGGATCGCCATGATCACGGCGCTGGGCAGGTAGAGGAACCGCTTGTCCTCGTACGGGGAGACCCCGGAGAGCAGGGCGTCGGCCGCCTTGACCACGAAGGCGTTGTCGGAGCCCCAGTTCTCCCGCAGGCTCGCCGAGACCGCCACCGACAGCAGGATCACCAGGCCCACGAAACGCCAGGACCGGGGGGCCGGCCGCAGCAGCCAGGCCACCCCCCGGTCCCAGGAGGACGGGCTGTCCCACTTCATGACCCAGACACTCGGCCGCAGCCCCACAACGAAGTCCCCTCGACCCAAGCCGGGGGCGGTCTACCCCTAGCGCTTTCGCTCGACCCTACGTTCGTCCCAGACGGGCTCCGTAGTCTCCCGTACAACACCGTCTGAACCGAAGACCAGGTAACGGTCAAAAGTGCGCGCGAACCACCGGTCGTGCGTGACGCACAGCACAGTGCCGTCGTACGCCTCCAGCCCGTCCTGCAGCGCTTCCGCCGATTCCAGGTCCAGGTTGTCCGTCGGCTCGTCGAGGAGCAGCGCCGTCGTACCGGCCAGCTCCAGCAGCAGGATCTGGAAACGCGCCTGCTGGCCTCCCGAGAGCCGCTCGAAGGGCTGCTCGCCCTGGCGCTCCAGCTCGTAGCGGCGCAGGGCGCCCATCGCCTGGCCGAGCGGCTTGGCCGCCTCCGTCCACAGGATGTCGACGAGCGTGCGCCCGAACAGCTCGGGGTGGGCGTGGGTCTGCGCGAAGTGGCCGGGGACCACGCGGGCGCCGAGCTTCCACGTGCCCGTGTGCTTGACGTCCTCCCCCGCCATCAGGCGCAGGAAGTGCGACTTCCCGGAGCCGTTCGAGCCCAGGACCGCGACCCGCTCCCCGTAGAAGACCTCCAGGGAGAAGGGCTTCATCAGCCCGGTGAGCTCCAGGTTCTCCACCGTGAGGGCGCGCACGCCCGTACGGCCGCCCTTGAGCCGCATCTTGATGTCCTGCTCGCGCGGCGGCTCGGGCGGCGGGCCGGCCTCCTCGAACTTCTTGAAGCGGGTCTGCATCGCGTGGTACCGCGAGGCCATGTCCGGGCTGCTCGCGGCCTGGCCGCGCAGGCGCAGCACCAGGGCCTTCAGCCGGGCGTGCTCCTCGTCCCAGCGCCGCTTGAGCTCCTCGAAGCGCGCGAAGCGCTCCTTGCGGGCGGCGTGGAACGTGCTGAAGCCCTCGCCGTGCACCCAGACGTCGGAGCCGTTCGGGCTCGCCTCCAGGCTGATGATCTTCTCGGCCGCCTGGGTCAGCAGCTCCCGGTCGTGGCTGACGAAGAGCACCGTCTTGCGGGTGGCCGCCAGCTGCTCCTCCAGCCACCGCTTGCCGGGGACGTCGAGGTAGTTGTCCGGCTCGTCGAGCAGCAGCACCTCGTCCGGCCCGCGCAGCAGCGCCTCCAGGACCAGCCGCTTCTGCTCACCGCCCGAGAGCGTGCGCACCTCGCGGAACTGCGCCGAGTCGTACGGGATCGCCAGCGCGGCCATCGTGCAGACGTCCCACAGCGTCTCCGCCTCGTACCCCTGCACGTCGGCCCAGTCACTCAGCGCCTGCGCGTACTGCATCTGGGCGGCCTCGTCGTCCACCGTCAGGATCAGCTGTTCGGCGCGGTCCACCGCCTTGGCGGCCTCCCGCAGCCGCGGCTGGGCCACCGAGACCAGCAGGTCCCGTACGGTCGTCTCGTCGCGGACCGAGCCCACGAACTGCGACATCACGCCCAGCCCGCCGGTGACGGTCACGCCGCCGCCGTGCGGCTGGAGCTCGCCGGAGATCATCTTCAGCAGCGTGGTCTTGCCGGCCCCGTTCGCCCCGACCAGGGCGACGACCGACCCCTCCCCCACCCGGAAGGAGACGTCGGGGAGCAGGACCCGCCCGTCGGGAAGGTAGTACTCCAGGTGGCTGGCTTCGAGATGTCCCATGCGGGGCATTGTCCAGGTCCGGCCCCGATCCGCCCAAACGAGTTACCCGGCCGCGAGGGCTAGCAGCAGCCGGCTCCGGGCAGCGTCCGCAGGTTCCGCGCTTCCTTGCTGCGGGCGGCCAGCAGCTCGTCGGCCGGGTAGCCGACCTCCTCCAGGGTCAGCCCGTGCGGCTTGACCACGTGCACCGAGGAGTCCCGTACGGCCGCGGCCAGCACCTTGCCGGGCCAGTCGGTCGTCCGGTGGCCGTCGCCGACGTGCAGCAGGGCGCCGACCAGCGAGCGGACCATGTTGTGGCAGAAGGCGTCGGCGCGCACGGTGGCGGTGATGATCCCCTCCGCGTCCCGCTCCCAGCTGAGCTGCTGGAGGGTGCGGATGGTCGTGGCGCCCTCGCGCTTCTTGCAGTACGCGGCGAAGTCGTGCTCGCCCACCAGCGCGGCGGCGGCCTCGTTCATGGCGTCCACATCGAGCGGCCACTGGTACCAGAGCACGTGCCCGCGGCGCAGCGGGTCCACGCCGGCCTGGTGGTCGCCCACGCGGTAGGCGTAGCGGCGCCAGATCGCGGAGAACCGCGCGTTGAACCCGGCGGGGGCTTCGGCGGCCTTCCACACCCGGACGTCGTGCGGCAGCCGTCCGGCGAGGCGGCGCAGCAGCTTGTCCCGGTGCTCGGCCCACACCTCGTCGCGCACGTCGAACTGCGCGACCTGCCCCCGCGCGTGCACGCCCGCGTCGGTCCGGCCGGCGACGGTCAGCTCCACCGGGTCGGGCAGCCGCATCACGGTCTGCAGGGCCGACTCCAGCTCTCCCTGGACGGTCCGCAGCACGCGCTGCTTCGCCCAGCCGGAGAAGTCCTTGCCGTCGTAACTCAGGTCCAGCCTGACCCGGACGTGCCCGGGCTCCACCTCGTCACTCACGTGACAGATCCTCTCAGCTGCGTCTTTGGCGCGAATGCCCTCAGCGCGAACGCCTTCGGCACGCATGCAGAACGGGCCCGCCCCGGAAGGGGGCGGGCCCGTTCAGAGCCGTTCAGCGTGATCCCGGAAGGGATCAGGCCTCCTTGGTCTCCTCGGCGGCGGGAGCCTCGGCGGCCTCCGCCTCCTTCACGGCGCGCTTGGTGGCGGCCTCGGCCTCACCAGTGGCCTGCTGGGCGACCGTAAGGGCCTCGACCAGCTCGATCACGGCCATCGGGGCGTTGTCGCCACGACGGTTGCCGATCTTGGTGATGCGCGTGTAACCACCGGGGCGGTTCTCGTAGCGCGGGGCGATCTCGGTGAACAGCGTGTGCACGATGCTCTTGTCCGTGATCGTCTGCAGCACCAGGCGACGGTTGTGGATGTCGCCCTTCTTGGCCTTGGTCACCAGACGCTCGGCGTAGGGACGCAGGCGGCGGGCCTTGGCCTCGGTGGTGGTGATGCGGCCGTGCTCGAAGAGCGACTTCGCGAGGTTCGCGAGGAGGTGCTTCTCGTGCGCGGCGCTGCCGCCCAGACGGGCACCCTTTGCGGGACGCGGCATGGTCTTACTCCTTCATATCTGCACCGGCCGTGTCAGGTACCGGTGACAGTTCCCCCGGGGCGGATGCCGCGGGAAAGCGTGCGGTGGTGCTTAGTACTGCTCGGTCTCGACGAAACCGGCGTCCGCGTCGTCGTCGGCGCCGAAGGCGTCGGCGGCGGCGGTCGGGTCGAATCCGGGCGGGCTGTCCTTGAGGGCCAGGCCCATGCCGGCCAGCTTCGCCTTGACCTCGTCGATCGACTTCGCACCGAAGTTGCGGATGTCGAGCAGGTCGGCCTCGGAGCGGGCGACGAGCTCACCCACGGAGTGGATGCCCTCGCGCTTGAGGCAGTTGTACGACCGAACGGTGAGCTCGAGCTCCTCGATCGGCAGGGCGAGATCGGCGGCCAGGGCCGCGTCCGTCGGCGAGGGGCCCATGTCGATGCCCTCGGCGTCGATGTTGAGCTCGCGGGCCAGACCGAACAGCTCGACCAGGGTCTTGCCGGCGGACGCCATGGCGTCGCGCGGGCGCATGGCCTGCTTGGTCTCGACGTCGACGATCAGCTTGTCGAAGTCGGTGCGCTGCTCGACTCGGGTCGCCTCGACCTTGTAGGTGACCTTGAGGACCGGGCTGTAGATGGAGTCGATCGGGATGCGACCGATCTCCTGGCCCAGCTGCTTGTTCTGGACGGCGGAGACGTAGCCGCGACCGCGCTCGACGGTCAGCTCCATCTCCAGCTTGCCCTTGCCGTTGAGCGTGGCGAGGACCAGGTCCGGGTTGTGCACCTCGACACCGGCCGGGGGCGCGATGTCGGCAGCGGTGACCAGGCCGGGACCCTGCTTGCGCAGGTACATCACGACCGGCTCGTCGTGCTCCGAGGAGACGACCAGCTGCTTGATGTTGAGGATGATGTCGGTGACGTCTTCCTTGACACCGGGCACGGTGGTGAACTCGTGCAGGACGCCGTCCACGCGGATGCTGGTGACAGCGGCACCCGGGATCGAGGACAGGAGCGTGCGGCGGAGCGAGTTGCCGAGGGTGTAACCGAAGCCCGGCTCGAGCGGCTCGATCACGAACCGCGAGCGGTACTCGTCTACGACCTCTTCGGTCAGCGAGGGGCGCTGAGCGATAAGCATGTGGATTCCTTCATTCGTGGACGCCCACTATTTGACGCCCGACGGAGTGCAGCACGGAGGCTGCGAACTAGAAGGGTACGGGCGGTACGTCCCCCGCGAGGGGTTCGTACCGCCCGGACACTCAAAGACGCACAGGCGCGAAGCCCGGCGCCGCCGAATCAGACGCGGCGACGCTTGGGCGGACGGCAGCCGTTGTGCGGGGTGGGGGTGACGTCCTGGATCGAGCCGACCTCGAGGCCGGTGGCCTGGAGGGAGCGGATCGCGGTCTCACGGCCGGAGCCGGGACCCTTGACGAAGACGTCGACCTTGCGCATGCCGTGCTCCTGCGCGCGACGGGCGGCCGACTCGGCGGCCATCTGCGCGGCGAAGGGGGTGGACTTGCGCGAGCCCTTGAAGCCGACGTGGCCGGCGGAGGCCCAGGAGATCACGTTGCCCGCGGGGTCCGTGATCGAAACGATGGTGTTGTTGAACGTGCTCTTGATGTGGGCGTGCCCATGAGCGACGTTCTTCTTTTCCTTGCGGCGCACCTTCTTGGCAGCGCCCTGACGACCCTTGGGGGGCATCTAAATCTCCTACGGGAGGTGGTCGGTCCTACAGCGCAAGACCGCTGAACAGGACTACTTCTTGCCCGGCTTCTTCTTACCGGCGATCGCGCGACGCGGACCCTTGCGGGTACGGGCGTTCGTGCTGGTGCGCTGACCGTGCACGGGCAGGCCACGACGGTGGCGAACACCCTGGTAGCACTGGATCTCGACCTTGCGGCGGATGTCGGCCTGGATCTCGCGGCGGAGGTCACCCTCGGTGCGGAGGTTGGCGTCCACGTACTCGCGGATCTTGACCAGGTCCTCTTCGGCCAGGTCACGAACGCGGGTGTCGGGGTTCACACCGGTGGCCGCAAGGATTTCCTTGGACCGGGTGCGACCGACACCGAAGACGTAGGTAAGTGCGATCTCCACACGCTTTTCGCGCGGGATGTCAACACCGGAAACGCGTGCCATTCAATGGCTCCTGTGTGTTCGGGGGTCTTCCGCAGAACCGAACCCCGACCGCCGACCACTCCTGAGTGGGTGGTGGTACGCCCGGGTCCCCGGCCCCCGCCGGAGGTGCCGCCGGCCCTGGTCAGGGCTGGGCGGGTTCTGCGTATGTACGTTTTCTTACGTCGCGCGAAGAACTGCGTAGTGCAGGTCGGTCGGCGTGCGTCAGCCCTGGCGCTGCTTGTGGCGCAGGTTGTCGCAGATGACCATGACCCGACCGTGACGGCGGATCACCTTGCACTTGTCGCAGATCTTCTTGACGCTCGGCTTGACCTTCATGTTGGTGAGGTTCTCCGGGTCAGTGCCACCACCCGCGCCGGGACAGGACGTCCGGACGGGAGTGAAGACAAGATCTACTTGTATCGGTAGACGATCCGGCCACGCGTCAGGTCGTAGGGAGAAAGCTCCACCACAACCCGGTCATCAGGGAGGATGCGGATGTAGTGCATGCGCATCTTGCCGCTGATGTGCGCGAGGACCTTGTGACCGTTCTGGAGTTCCACCTTGAACATCGCGTTCGGGAGGGACTCGATCACGGTGCCCTCGATTTCGATGGCACCTTGCTTCTTGGCCACGCTTCGCCTTTCGAATCGGCTACCTTGATCAGCTCCCCGCCTTCGCATGAGGACATGCGGGTGCAAAGGAGCCGACGAGTCAGTCTACGTCAGGGGCTTCCGAAAGACGAATCCGGAAAGTGTGCCCTACAGGATAGATCATCAATCCTGCCCATACCGGTCGGCCCAACCCCTTGTGCGTCAGCCCAACGGGTCCGGAGCCGTCGTGACCCCGTACTCCGCCAGCTTCGCCTTGCCGCAGTCCGGGGAGGTCAGGACGATCGGGCCCGCCTCGGTCAGGGCGATGGAGTGCTCCCAGTGCGAGGACCAGGTGCCGTCCGTGGTGATGACCGTCCAGTCGTCCGCCAGGACCTCCGTCTGGGCGGTGCCCAGGGAGACCATCGGCTCGATCGCCAGGCACAGGCCGGGGACGAGCTTGATGCCCTTGCCCCGCTTGCGCGAGACGTAGTTCAGCAGGTGCGGGTCCATGTGCATCTCGGACCCGATGCCGTGGCCGCCGTAGTCCTCGATGATCCCGAACTTGCCGAGGCTGTGCTCGCCCGTCGTCGGACGCGGCTGGCGCTTGATGTAGGTCTCGATCGCCTTCGAGATGTCCACGAGGCGGTTGCCGAGCTTCATGGCGGCGATACCGGCCCACATGGACTCCTCGGTCACCCGGGAGAGCTCCACGAGCTCAGGGGCGTGTCCAGAGCCCACGAAGGCGGTGTACGCGGCGTCGCCGTGCCAGCCGTCGACGATCGCGCCGGCGTCGATCGAGATGATGTCGCCGTCCTTGAGGACCGTCTTGTCGTCGGGGATGCCGTGGACCACGACCTCGTTGACCGAGGTGCAGATGGTCGCGGGGAACCCGCCGTAGCCGAGGAAGTTCGACTTGGCGCCGGCGTCCGCGATGACCTTGCGGGCCACCATGTCCAGATCCCGCGTCGTGGCGCCCGGCACGGCCGCCTCACGGGTCGCCGCGTGGATCGCCGCGACGACCAGCCCCGCCTCACGCATCTTCGCGATCTGCTCGGGGGTCTTGATCTGGACCATGACGTACCTGCCACCTTCGGAATCGGGTCTTTCAACAGTACGGCCGCGGCGTCCTGGGGACACCGCGGCCGGGGCTGCACTACAGGTGAACTGCTTCTTGCTACTTCTTCAGGGCGTCCAGCGCGCGCTTCGTGACGTCCTTGACCTCACCCAGGGCCGGAATCGTCGACACGAGGCCCTGGGCCTTGTAGTAGTCGATGATCGGCTCGGTCTGGGTGTGGTAGACCTCCAGCCGGTTGCGCACGGCTTCCTCGGTCTGGTCCTCGCGCACGTACAGCTCGCCGCCGTCGATGTCGCAGACGCCCTCGACCTGCGAGGGGCGGTAGTCCACGTGGTAGATGTGCGCGCTGTCCTTGCGGCAGGTCCGGCGGCCGGCGAGGCGCTTGACGACCTCGTCCTCCTCGACCTCCAGGTCGAGGACGGCGTCGAGGTTCATCGCCCCGGCCTTCAGCATCACGTCGAGCGCCTCCGCCTGGGAGACGTTGCGCGGGAAACCGTCGAGCAGGAAACCGCCGGCGGCGTCCTCCTGCTCCATGCGGTCCTTCGCCATGCCGATGGTGATCTCGTCCGGGACGAGGTCACCCGCGTCCATGAACGCCTTCGCACGCCGGCCGAGCTCGGTGCCCTGGCTGATGTTGGCCCGGAACAGGTCGCCCGTGGAGATGTGCGGGATCGACAAGGTCTCGGCAAGCACAGTCGCCTGCGTTCCCTTGCCCGCGCCCGGCGGGCCGACGAGGACGATTCGCATCAGCGGAGGAACCCTTCGTAATTACGCTGCTGGAGCTGGCTCTCGATCTGCTTCACGGTTTCCAGACCCACACCCACGATGATCAGGATGCTCGTCCCGCCGAACGGGAAGTTCTGGTTCGCTCCGAAGCCGGCCAACGCCATCGTCGGCACAAGAGCGATCAGACCCAGGTACAGCGACCCCGGCCAAGTGATCCGGTTGAGTACGTAGCTGAGGTACTCGGCGGTAGGCCGACCGGCGCGGATGCCCGGAATGAACCCACCATACTTCTTCATGTTGTCTGCAACTTCCTCGGGGTTGAACGAGATCGCCACGTAGAAGAACGCGAAGAAGACGATCAGGAGGAAGTAGGTCGCGATGTAGTACGGGTGGTCGCCCTTGACGAAGTGCTTGCTGATCCAGGTCGCCCAGCCGGCGGTAGAACCGCTGAACTGGACGATCAGCGCGGGGATGTACAGCAGCGACGAGGCGAAGATGACCGGGATGACACCGGCCTGGTTCACCTTGAGGGGGATGTACGTCGAGGTGCCGCCGTAGGCGCGCCGGCCGATCATGCGCTTCGCGTACTGGACCGGGATCCGCCGCTGCGCCTGCTCGACGAAGACCACCAGGGCCACCATCGCGAGGCCGACCAGGATGACCACGCCGAACTCGACCCAGCCGTCCGCGATCTTGCCCTGCTCCTTGATGGCCCACAGGGAGCCGACGAAGCCGGCGGCGATCGAGATGAACATAAGGATCGACATGCCGTTGCCGATGCCCCGGTCGGTGATGAGCTCACCGAGCCACATGACGAGGCAGGTACCGGCCGTCATGGTGAGCACCATGACCACGGTCGTGAAGATCGACCGGTCGGGGACGATCTGGTCCTTGACCTGGCAGCCCTGGAAGAGGGCGCCGCTGCGGGCGGTGGCGACGAGGCCGGTGCCCTGCAGGATCGCGAGCGCGACCGTCAGATAGCGCGTGTACTGAGTGATCTTCGACGTGCCGGACTGACCCTCTTTTTTGAGGTTCTCCAGCTTCGGGATGACCACGGTCAGCAGCTGCAGAATGATGCTCGCCGTGATGTACGGCATGATGCCGAGCGCAAAGATCGTGATCTGGAGCAGCGCGCCACCGCTGAACATGTTGACGAGACCGAAGAGGCTGTTGTTACCGGCCCCCATCTGGTCCACGCAGATCTGAACGTTCTTGTAGCTCACACCGGGTACCGGCACGTGGGAACCGAGTCGGTACAGCGCGATGATGGCGAGCGTGAAAAGCAGCTTCTTGCGCAGGTCGGGCGTCTTGAACGCCCGGGCGAACGCGGTGAGCACGGTGCCTCCTGCGACCCCCGCGCTACTGCGTCAGAGGTGACGGTCTGAGGGATCGACGAATGTGTACAAGCAAAGGTGCAGGCCACCTTACCGGCGTCTGCACCTCCCGCGGAACGACCAACCGGGGATGCCCCATATGTGAGGCATCCCCGGTCGGGTTTCTAGCTATTTGTCACTGAGTTCGTCTTAGACGAGCTCGGTCACAGAGCCACCAGCGGCGGCAATCTTCTCCTTGGCGGAGCCGGAAACGGCGTCAACCGAAACCTGCAGCGCCACGGAGATCTCGCCCTGGCCCAGGACCTTGACGAGGCTGTTCTTGCGAACCGCGCCCTTGGCGACCAGGTCGGCCACCGTGACTTCTCCACCCTCGGGGTAGAGAGCGCCGAGCTTGTCCAGGTTCACGACCTGGAACTCGGTGCGGAACGGGTTCTTGAAGCCCTTGAGCTTCGGCAGACGCATGTGGAGGGGCATCTGCCCACCCTCGAAGCGCTGCGGGATCTGGTAGCGGGCCTTCTGGCCCTTCGTACCACGACCGGCCGTCTTACCCTTCGACGCCTCACCACGACCGACACGGGTCTTCGCGGTCTTGGCGCCGGGGGCGGGACGGAGGTTGTGGGCCTTCAGCGGGCTGCTCTCAGCCATGTTAGTCAACCTCCTCAACCGTCACGAGGTGGCGGACGGTGTGAACCATTCCGCGGAACTCGGGGCGGTCCTCCTTGACGACGACGTCGTTCAGGCGCTTGAGCCCGAGCGAACGCAGCGTGTCGCGGTGGTTCTGCTTGCTGCCGATGTACGACTTGATCTGCGTGACCTTGAGGCGAGCCATTACGCACCCGCCCCGGCACGTGCACGCAGCAGAGCCGCGGGAGCGACGTCCTCGAGGGGCAGACCACGGCGAGCCGCGATCTCCTCGGGACGCTGCAGGCCCTTGAGGGCCGCCACGGTCGCGTGCACGATGTTGATCGCGTTGGAAGAGCCGAGCGACTTCGACAGGATGTCGTGAACGCCGGCGCACTCCAGAACGGCGCGCACCGGGCCACCGGCGATAACACCGGTACCAGGGGCGGCCGGCTTCAGCAGCACGACGCCCGCGGCGCGCTCGCCCGTGATCGGGTGAGGAATGGTGCCCTGGATGCGCGGAACCTTGAAGAAGGACTTCTTGGCTTCCTCGACACCCTTGGCGATGGCCGCGGGAACTTCCTTGGCCTTGCCGTAACCGACACCTACAGTGCCGTCACCGTCGCCCACCACGACCAGCGCGGTGAAGCTGAAGCGGCGACCACCCTTGACAACCTTGGCGACGCGGTTGATCGCGACAACGCGCTCAACGTAAGCGGTCTTCTCGGCGGCAGGGCCACCGTCGCGACCCTTCCGGTCCCGCCGCTCGCCGCCACCGGCACCGCTTCCGCGGCGCTGGGGTCCAGCCATTGGATTACCTCTCTCTGTTACGTCCGTGAGTCCCGGAAAACGGGGCTTAGAACTTCAGCCCGGCTTCGCGGGCGGCGTCAGCCAGAGCGGCAATGCGCCCGGCGTATCGGTTGCCACCGCGGTCGAACACGACGGTCTCGACACCCGCGGCCTTGGCACGCTCGGCGACGAGTGCGCCGACGGCCTGGGCCTGCGAGCTCTTGTCGCCTTCGCCACCACGGATCGAAGCGTCCAGGGTCGACGCGGACGCCAGGGTGTGACCCTGGAGGTCGTCGATGACCTGAGCAACGATGTTGCGGTTGGAACGCGTCACGACGAGGCGCGGACGCTCCGCCGTACCCGAGACGTTCTTGCGGATGCGGATGTGGCGGCGGGCCTTGGCGGCACGCTTGTACGCGTCGCCCTTGGCGATCTTTACACCGTATGCCATGGCTACTTACCAGCCTTTCCGACCTTGCGGCGGATGACTTCGCCGGCGTACTTGACACCCTTGGCCTTGTACGGGTCGGGCTTCCGCAGCTTGCGGATGTTGGCGGCGACCTCGCCGACCTTCTGCTTGTCGATGCCCTCGACCGAGAACTTGGTGGGCGACTCGACCTTGAAGGAGATGCCCTCGGGCGCCTCGATCAGGATCGGGTGGCTGTAACCAAGCTGGAACTCCAGGTTGGAGCCCTTCGCGGCGACGCGGTAACCGACACCGCTGATCTCAAGAGCCTTGACGTAACCCGTGGTCACGCCGGTGATCATGTTCGCCACCAGCGTGCGGGACAGGCCGTGCAGGGCCTTGTTCTGACGCTCGTCGTTGGGGCGGGTGACGTTCAGAACGCCGTCCTCACCCTTGACGATCTCGATCGGCGCCTTGACCGTGAGCGCGAGGGAACCCTTGGGGCCCTTCACAGCCACAGCCTGGCCGTCGATGGTGACGTCCACACCGGCGGGAACCTGGATGGGGAGCTTGCCGATTCGCGACATTGCTTTTCCTCCGTTCCCGACTACCAGACGTAGGCGAGGACTTCCCCACCTACGCCCTTCTTGCCTGCCTGCTGGCCGGTGAGCAGACCGTGGGACGTGGAGATGATCGCCACGCCCAGGCCGCCGAGCACCTTCGGCAGGTTGGTGGACTTTGCGTACACACGCAGACCGGGCTTCGAGATCCGCTTGATGCCCGCAATGGAGCGCTCGCGGTTCGGGCCGAACTTCAGCTCGAGGACGAGGTTCTTGCCGACCTCGGCGTCCTCGACCTTCCAGCCGGTGATGAAACCCTCCTGCTTGAGGATTTCTGCGATGTGCGACTTGATCTTGCTGTGCGGCATCACGACGGAGTCGTGGTACGCCGAGTTAGCGTTACGCAGACGCGTGAGCATGTCTGCGATCGGGTCAGTCATGGTCATGAAGTGGCCTTCGGCCTCTCTCGCCGGGGTTTCCTGTATGCGCCATCCCTCTCCCCACTCAGTGGCGGGACGGGTGCGGTGCGGGGACCTACGGCGTAGTAAGTCGTTATGGGCGGCGGACGCCCAACCACACAAGCCTAAGGCATGCGCGGCCGGGCATCCGCCGACCAGATGCTTACCGAGAGTGCCTGGTACTCCTCAAGTCCTTGCGGACGAGAGGGAATTACCAGGAGCTCTTGGTCACGCCCGGCAGCTCGCCACGGTGAGCCATCTCACGAAGGCAGACGCGGCACAGGCCGAACTTGCGGTACACGGAGTGGGGGCGACCGCAGCGCTGGCAGCGGGTGTACGCACGCACACCGAACTTGGGCTTGCGGGCAGCCTTCGCGATGAGAGCCTTCTTCGCCATCTCGCTTACGCCTCCTTGAAGGGGAAGCCGAGGTGACGGAGGAGCGCGCGGCCCTCGTCGTCGTTGGTCGCCGTGGTGACCACGGTGATGTCCATACCCCGGGTACGGTCGATCTTGTCCTGGTCGATCTCGTGGAACATGACCTGCTCGGTGAGACCGAAGGTGTAGTTGCCACGGCCGTCGAACTGCTTCGGCGACAGACCACGGAAGTCACGGATACGCGGCAGCGCGAGCGACAGCGTACGGTCCAGGAACTCCCACATGCGGTCACCACGGAGGGTGACGTGGCAGCCGATCGGCTGACCCTCGCGCAGCTTGAACTGCGCGATGGACTTGCGGGCCTTCGTGACGGCCGGCTTCTGACCGGTGATCGTCGTCAGGTCCTTGATGGCGCCGTCGATCAGCTTGGAGTCGCGGGCGGCGTCGCCCACACCCATGTTGACCACGATCTTCACGAGGCCGGGAATCTGCATGACGTTCTCGTAGGAGAACTCTTCACGCAGCTTGCCCGCGATGTCCTCGCGGTACTTCGTCTTGAGACGCGGAGTGGTAGCCATCAGATGTCCTCACCCGTCCGCTTGGCAACGCGGATCTTGTTGCCCTCGTCATCGAAGCGGAAACCGACGCGGGTAACGACCTTCTGGCCGTCCTTCTCCACAACCAGCTGAACGTTGCTGACGTGGATCGGCGCCTCGGTGATCACGATGCCACCGGTCTGCGAGCCACCAGCGGTCTGGCCGGCCTTGGTGTGCTTCTTGACCCGGTTGACACCCTCGACGAGGACGCGGTTCTCAGTAGGGATGGCCAGAATGACCTTGCCCTGCTTGCCCTTGTCCTTACCGGTGATGACCTGAACCAGGTCGCCCTTCTTGATCTTCATGCTTACAGCACCTCCGGCGCGAGCGAGATGATCTTCATGAACTTCTTCTCGCGCAGCTCACGGCCCACCGGGCCGAAGATACGGGTGCCGCGAGGGTCGCCGTCGTTCTTCAGAATGACGGCGGCGTTCTCGTCGAAGCGGATGTACGAGCCGTCCTGGCGGCGGCGTTCCTTCACGGTGCGAACGATGACCGCCTTGACGACGTCACCCTTCTTCACGTTGCCACCGGGGATCGCGTCCTTGACGGTGGCAACGATGACGTCACCGATGCCCGCGTAGCGGCGACCGGAACCACCGAGAACACGGATGCAAAGGATCTCCTTGGCACCAGTGTTGTCGGCGACACGCAGTCGCGACTCCTGCTGGATCACGTCTATCTCCTGTTTGTCTGCCGGTTCCCGGCGGGGGCATCACTCCGAAGAGCTACCGCCCCCACCGAGCCTGGCGGAACGAACCTGAGGGGCCCCTGGGCTTGCTGCCCAGGGCCTCAGATAATTACTTGGCCTTCTCGAGGATCTCGACGATGCGCCAGCGCTTGCTCGCCGACAGCGGACGCGTCTCCATGATGAGGACGCGGTCGCCGACGCCGGCAGCGTTCTGCTCGTCGTGCGCCTTGAGCTTGTTCGTACGGCGGATGACCTTGCCGTACAGAGCGTGCTTCACGCGGTCCTCGACAGCGACGACGACGGTCTTGTCCATCTTGTCGCTGACGACAAGACCCTCACGGGTCTTGCGGAAGCCGCGGTCAGTCGTCTCAGTCACGTTCTTCTCGCTCATCAGGCGCTCTCCACCGTCTCGATACCGAGCTCACGCTCGTGCATCAGGGTGTAGATGCGAGCGATGTCCTTACGGACGGACTTGAGCCGGCCGTTGTTCTCCAGCTGACCCGTGGCCGCCTGGAAGCGCAGCTTGAACAGCTCTTCCTTGGCCTCGCGCAGCTTGCCAACGAGCTCCTCGTTACCGAGCTCACGCAGCTCGGACGCCTTGGTTCCCGTCGCCATCACGACTCACCTGCCTCGCGCCGAACAATCCGGCACTTCATCGGAAGCTTGTGAGCAGCGCGGGTGAGCGCCTCACGAGCAATCTTCTCGTTCGGGTAGGACAGCTCGAACATGACCCGGCCCGGGTGCACGTTCGCGATCCACCACTCGGGAGAACCCTTACCGGAACCCATGCGGGTCTCGGCAGGCTTCTTCGTCAGGGGACGGTCCGGGTAGATGTTGATCCAGACCTTGCCGCCACGCTTGATGTGGCGGGTCATCGCGATACGAGCCGCCTCGATCTGGCGGTTCGTCACGTAGGCGGGGGTAAGCGCCTGGATGCCGTACTCGCCGAACGAGACCTCAGTACCGCCCTTGGCCATACCGCGGCGCTTCGGGTGGTGCTGCTTGCGGTGCTTGACCCTACGAGGGATCAGCATGTCGGTCAGGCCTCCGTTCCGGTGCTCTCAGCCGGAGCGGCGGCAGGAGCGTCGGCCTTGGGGGCCTCGGCACCAACAGCCTGCTGCGGCTTGCGGCCACCACGGCCGCCGCGCTCGCCACCACGGCCACCACGGCCGGCGGGACGGTCGCCAGCGCCGGCGGCACCACGGGCCGGGCGGTTACCCGCACGGGCCGCAGCGTTCTCGGCGCGAACCTCGGCGATGTTCTTGACGTCGCCCTTGTAGATCCAGACCTTCACACCGATACGGCCGAAGGTGGTCTTGGCCTCGAAGAAGCCGTAGTCCACGTTCGCGCGGAGGGTGTGCAGCGGCACACGGCCTTCGCGGTAGAACTCGGAGCGGGACATCTCGGCGCCGCCGAGGCGACCGCCACACTGGATCTTGATGCCCTTGGCGCCGGCCTTCATCGTGCCCTGCATGCTCTTACGCATGGCGCGACGGAAGGAGACGCGGGAGGAGAGCTGCTCGGCAACGGCCTGCGCGACGAGCTGAGCGTCGACCTCGGGGTTCTTGACCTCGAGGATGTTCAGCTGCACCTGCTTGCCCGTGAGCTTCTCGAGGTCACCGCGGATGCGGTCGGCCTCGGCGCCACGGCGACCGATGACGATGCCCGGACGAGCGGTGTGGATGTCCACACGCACGCGGTCACGGGTGCGCTCGATCTCAACCTTCGAGATGCCGGCGCGCTCCATGCCGGACGTCATCATCCTGCGGATGGCGACGTCTTCCTTGACGTAGTCCTTGTACAGCTTGTCGGCGTACCAACGCGACTTGAAGTCGGTGGTGATGCCGAGCCGGAACCCGTGCGGGTTTACCTTCTGGCCCATTACCGGGAACCTTCCTTGCTGCTGACGACCACGGTGATGTGGCTGGTCCGCTTGCGGATCCGGTAGGCACGGCCCTGCGCACGCGGACGGAACCGCTTCAGGGTCGGGCCCTCGTCCACGTACGCCTCGCTGATGACCAGCGTGGAGGCGTCCGGGTGGTTGTAGTTGTGTGCGGCGTTGGCAATGGCGCTGTCGAGCACCTTGCCAACCGGCACGCTCGCGGCCTGCGGGGCGAAACGCAGGACCGCCTGAGCCTCCGTGGCATCCATGCCACGGATAAGGTCCACCACTCGGCGGGCCTTCATGGGCGTGACGCGGATGTACCGCGCCTGGGCCCTGGCTTCCATGGTTGTCCCTTCGGTGTAAGTCATAGTCGTAACCACCCCGCCTTTAGCGGCGCTTCGACTTCCGGTCGTCCTTGACGTGGCCGCGGAAGGTGCGAGTCGGCGAGAACTCGCCGAGCTTGTGGCCGACCATCGACTCGGTGACGAACACCGGGACGTGGATCTTGCCGTTGTGCACCGCGATGGTGTGACCCAGCATGGCCGGGATGATCATCGAGCGACGGGACCAGGTCTTGATGACGTTCTTGGTACCGGCTTCGTTCTGTACGTCCACCTTCTTGATGAGGTGTCCGTCGACGAAGGGTCCCTTCTTGAGACTGCGCGGCATCTAAACCCGCTCCTAGCGCTTCTTGTTCGTCTTGCGGCGGCGGACGATGTACTTGCTCGAAGCCTTCTTCGGCGAGCGAGTACGACCCTCCTTCTGACCCCACGGGGAGACCGGGTGACGACCACCGGAGGTCTTACCCTCACCACCACCGTGCGGGTGGTCGACCGGGTTCATCGCGACACCGCGGACGGAGGGGCGAACGCCCTTCCAGCGCATGCGGCCGGCCTTGCCCCAGTTGATGTTCGACTGCTCGGCGTTGCCGACCTCACCGACGGTGGCGCGGCAGCGCGCGTCGACGAGACGGATCTCGCCGGACGGCATGCGGAGGTGGGCCATGACGCCCTCCTTCGCGAGCAGCTGCACAGAGGCACCAGCGGAGCGGGCGAACTTGGCGCCGCCACCGGGACGGAGCTCGATCGCGTGGATCGTGGTACCGACCGGGATGTTGCGGAGCGCCAGGTTGTTACCGGGCTTGATGTCGGCCGTGGGGCCGTTCTCAATCCGGTCGCCCTGCTTCAGGTTCTTCGGCGCAATGATGTAGCGCTTCTCACCGTCGGCGTAGTGCAGGAGCGCGATGCGCGCCGTGCGGTTGGGGTCGTACTCGATGTGCGCGACCTTGGCCGGCACGCCGTCCTTGTCGTGACGACGGAAGTCGATCACACGGTAGGCGCGCTTGTGGCCGCCACCCTGGTGTCGAACCGTGATCCGACCGGTGTTGTTACGGCCGCCCTTGCTGTGCAGGGGGCGGACCAGCGACTTCTCCGGCGTGGACCGCGTGATCTCGACAAAGTCGGCGACGCTGGAGCCACGACGGCCCGGGGTCGTCGGCTTGTACTTGCGGATACCCATTTCTCAGTCCTCGTCCGATTCCGGACGACTAGACCTCCGTTAGGAGGCCTGGCCGCCGAAGATGTCGATTCGGTCGCCCTCAGCGAGGGTCACGATGGCGCGCTTGGTGTCAGCGCGCTTGCCAAAACCGGTCTTGGTGCGCTTGCGCTTACCCTGACGGTTGATCGTGTTGACCCCGGTGACCTTGACCCCGAAGACCGCCTCGACGGCCTGCTTGATCTGAGTCTTGTTGGAGCCGGGCGCGACGATGAACGTGTACTTGTTCTCGTCCAGCAGCGCGTAGCTCTTCTCCGAGACAACCGGCTTGATCAGCAGGTCGCGCGGGTCGGTGAAGGTCTTGCTGGTAACGGTCGCCTCAGACATCAGGCGTCGCTCCCTTCGGTCTCATCGGCCTTGGGGCCAGACACGAAGGACTCGAAAGCGGCCTGAGTGAAGACCACGTCGTCAGAGACGATCACGTCGTACGTGTTCAGCTGGCCCGGCTCCAGGATGTGCACCTGGGGCAGGTTGCGGGCGGACAGCCACGCAGCCTCGTCGGCGCGCTCGACGACCAGGAGCAGGTTCTTGCGCTCCGAGATCTTGCCGAACAGCGTCTTGGCGGCCTTCGTGGAGGCGGCACCCTCGACCACGCCGGTGACGACGTGAATGCGGGAGTGACGCGCGCGGTCCGAGAGGGCACCGCGGAGGGCGGCGGCCTTCATCTTCTTCGGGGTCCGCTGCGAGTAGTCACGCGGCTGCGGGCCGTGGACGACGCCACCGCCGACGAACTGCGGAGCGCGGGTGGAACCCTGGCGAGCGCGGCCGGTGCCCTTCTGGCGGTACGGCTTGCGGCCACCACCACGGACTTCGCCACGACGCTTGGTCTTGTGCGTGCCCTGACGGGCAGCAGCCAGCTGAGCGACGACGACCTGGTGGATCAGCGGAACGCTGGTCTTCGCGTCGAAGATCTCCGCAGGGAGCTCGACGGTACCGGCCTTGTCGCCTGCCGGCGAAAGGATGTCAATGGTGCTCATTAACTCAAGCCCCCTTAACCGCGGTACGGACCAGGACGAGGCCGCCGTTCGGACCGGGAACTGCACCCTTGATGAGGAGCAGACCCTTCTCCGCGTCAACCGCGTGGATGGTCAGGTTCTGGGTGGTGACGCGCTCGTTGCCCATACGACCGGCCATGCGCATGCCCTTGAAGACACGCCCAGGGGTGGCGCAGCCACCGATCGAACCGGGGGAGCGGTGCTTGCGCTGGACGCCGTGGCCGGCGCCGAGGCCCTTGAAGTTGTGACGCTTCATGACACCGGCGAAGCCCTTGCCCTTGCTGTTGCCCGTGACGTCAACCTTGACGCCGGACTCGAACACGGCAGCCGTGATCTCCTGGCCGAGCGTGTACTCGCTGGCGTCGGAGGTACGGAGCTCCACCAGGTGGCGGCGGGGGGTGACGTCAGCCTTGGCGAAGTGACCCTTGAGGGGCTTGTTCACCTTGCGCGGGTCGATCTCGCCGAAGGCGATCTGGACCGACTCGTAGCCGTCGACGTCGTTCGTACGGACCTGGGTAACAACGCAGGGCCCGGCCTTGACCACGGTCACCGGGACGACACGGTTGTTCTCGTCCCAGACCTGGGTCATGCCGAGCTTCTCGCCCAGGACGCCCTTGATCTGCTTTGCCATCTTCTCCGTGCCTCTCAGAGCTTGATCTCGATGTCAACGCCGGCCGGAAGGTCCAGGCGCATCAGCGAGTCAACGGTCTTGGGCGTCGGGTCGAGGATGTCGATCAGGCGCTTGTGCGTGCGCATCTCGAAGTGCTCGCGCGAGTCCTTGTACTTGTGCGGCGACTTGATGACGCAGTACACGTTCTTCTCAGTGGGCAGCGGCACCGGGCCCGCGACCGACGCACCAGTGCGCGTCACCGTCTCGACGATCTTCTTCGCCGACGAATCGATGACCTCGTGGTCGTAGGCCTTGAGCCGGATGCGGATCTTCTGTCCCGCCATGGCTACTCCGTAGTCCTGTCTGTTGTGGAAACGCTCTGGTCCTCGGCCGGCTGCGGATCTCTCCGCCGCTCTCCTCCGACCCACGCGGTCGGGCGTGTCGCGCTCCCTCTACAGAAAATTCCCATACGGAAATTCCCTCGTCCAAGGGGGCGCGGTCCCAAGACCGCAGATCGGGGGCAAACACCCACCGAGTACCTGGCAGGCACCGTGCTGACGCTTCCCAGAAGATTCCCGTACGTCCGCCCCATTGCTGCCCCGAGAGGCAGGTAAGGCGACGAGTACTGTGGGACTCGCTTCCGGTCCTCCCGGCGGGAGGCGCGCAGCATCGGCACACGGCCGAGCAACTTGAGTAGTCTGCCATACGAGACACGTATGGCGCCAATCGGGCCGAAGAGAATACCCCGCCACGCTGAGTGGTCAAACTGCACCACGCGGCGGGGGTCCCGGTCCCTGGTCCGGCGCCCGCTCAGGAGCGGGTCAGCGCGCCACAGCCCTTCTGCCGCTCGGCTTCCAGGTCCTTGCTGCGGTCGTACGGATCCACCGGAGTTCCGGAGGGCGTGGGCCCCGCGCCGGCGTCCTCGTCGAAGACGGGGTGCACGAAGCCGTCGTGGACGTCACACGCGCTGTTGCCCAGGCTCACGTCGACCTCGTCGAGCCAGAGCTTCCCCTCGGTGGCCTGCCACTTGTGCGGGTCGGCCACGCCGAAGGTGATCGTGCGCCGCACGATGGTGCGCCTGACCTCGTCCGCGCCGGGCTTCGCCTTCACGAACGGGTACACGAACGTGTAGTCGACCAGCACGCGGACCCTGCCCGGCCCCTGCCCGGGCTCCACCCACATGCGGCCGCGGACCTTGACCACGTCGCCCACGGGCATCAGCTCGGCCGGGTTCGCCCGGGTGAGCAGTTCCAGCGGGTCGTTCTCCGCGCTCGGGGCGGCCAGGGCCTGCTCCAGGTGGCCCGGGCTCTTCTTCAGCTTGGGGTCGAGCAGCTCCAGTACCGCCGTGGGGCGCTCCCCGCGCAGGGTCGCCGGGTCCAGGTTGGCTGCGACCAGGAACTGCTTGGCCTTCGCCAGCGCGCCGGCGACCTGCTCCTTGCTCATGCCGCCGACGGCCTGGGCCTCCGGGACCTCGATGCCGGCCGCCCCGTCCGCCCACGCGAGGGCCGGGGAGCCCCGGAAGGGGTCGGTGAGGGTCGGCCGGTCCGGGTCCACCGGGGTGGGCGGGGCGCTCGGGCGCTCCGTCTCGGCCGACAGGCGCTGCCGCGCCTGCGCGTCCCGGTCGGCCTTCCCGGTGAGCTTGTCGATGACCAGCTCGGGCCGTACGGCGATCAGCGCGAGGGCGGCGACGAAGGCGATGGCCAGCCCCGCCTTGAGCCGGCGCCCGCCCCTCCCCCGCTGCCGCGCCGCGACACCGGCCCGCCAGGCGGGCGGCCCGGCGGAGCCGCGCCGGGCGTCCTCCTCGCGCAGCCGCGCGGCCACCATGCGCGCCCGCGCCGACGGCTCCTTGGGGGCCTCCCCCGTGCCCGCCTCGGCCTGGGCCAGGAACTGCGCCCACTCCTCGTCGGAGACGGCCGGTATGCCCTCGTCGTTCTTCCCCATGTCCCCCACCCCGCCTGCGGAGCCCCGTGTCACTCGGCGAAGTAGCCGGTGACGTCCGCGATCAGATCGACGTTGCCGTCGTTGTTGTAGAAGCTGATCTTCCCATCGACCACGGGGACGACCACCAGGTTGGGGATCGTCCGGCCGGGGGTGAAGTTCAGGTTCGAGGCGCTGGAGCGCACCGTCCCGCTCGGGTACACCGAGACGTAGCTCGCGGCCGTCGGGTTCGTCGCGGTGACGTTGAGGACGACCGCGGTGACCCCCGTCGCCGGGATCCCCGCGGTACCCGCCACCGGGAGCGTCACCACGCCCTGCGCGCCCACCTTCGCCTTCGCCACACCGAGGCCCTCGCGGGTGTCCATCAGCCGCTTCGGACCGGTGCTGACGTGCGCCGATCCCCCGCCGGCCGAGGTGAAGTAGCCGGTGACGTCCGCGATCAGGTCGACGCTGCCGTCGTTGTTGTAGAAGCTGACCCTGCCGTGCACCACGGGCACGATCACCAGGTTCGGGATCGTCTGCCCCGGCGTCACGTTCAGGTTCGAGGCGCTGGAGCGGGTGGTGCCGCTCGGGTAGACCGAGACGTAGCTCGCGGCCGTCGGGTTCGTCGCGGTGACGTTGAGGACGACGGCGGTGACGCCCGTCGCCGGGATCCCCGCGGTACCCGCCACCGGCAGGGTCGCCACGCCCTGCCGGCCCACCTTCGCCTTGGGTACGCCGAGGCCCTCGCGGGTGTCCATCAGCCGCTTCGGGCCGATGCTGACGTGCGTCGACCCCCCGTCGGCCTTGGCGAAGTAGCCGGTGACGTCCGCGATCAGGTCGACCGTGCCGTCGTTGTTGTAGAAGCTGACCTTGCCGTCCACCACCGGGACGACCACCAGGTTCGGGATCGTCTGCCCGGGCGTCACGTTCAGGTTCGAGGCGCTGGAGCGCACCGTCCCGCTCGGGTACACCGACACATAGCTCGCGGCCGTCGGGTTCGTCGCCGTCACGTTCAGGACGACCGCGGTGACGTCCTCGGCCGGGATCCCCGCCGTACCCGCCACCGGGAGCGTCACCACGCCCTGCGCGCCCACCTTCGCCTTGGGTACGCCGAGGCCCTCGCGGGTGTCCATCAGCCGCTTCGGGGTGACCGGAACGAACGTGGCGGACTTCGGCACGGGGACCTCCGCGACCACGGTGACCGGCAGGCTCGTGGAGACCTTGCCGTTCGCCGCGGTGGCCTTGACCTGGACCGTGTGGGTTCCGGTGGTGAGCACCACGCCGGCCGTACGGGCCGTGCCCGCGGCCGTCCCGGCCGATGTGCCGTCCACCAGGATCTCGAACGAGCCCAGCAGGCCGTTGGCCGTACTGGTGGTCCAGTCGACCTTCAGGGGGCCGGTGGACTTCGGGGTCGTGCCCGGCCCGGGGACCGTGCCGTTCACCTTGGCGATCTTCAGCTGCTGCGCCGGACCGCTGGTCCGGATCGCGGCGAGCTGGTCGTAGAGCCCGCCGCCCGGGCAGACGGTGTTGAAGCCGTCCCGGTGGCCCGAGAGGGTCTTGAACGGATACGGCTGGCCCCCGGTGAACGAGGTGCCGAAGTAGTTCTTCTGGCTGCTGCCGGCCACCAGCGTGGTCGTACCGTTCAGGTCGCCGTCGTACTGGCCGAGCTTGTAGGCCGCGATGCGGGAGACCGACTCCAGGGCGGCGGCCGGAGCTCCGGCCGTCTGGTAGTCGCCGAGGACGGCGATGCCCATCGACTCGGCGTTCCAGCCGAAGGTGTGTGCGCCCTGGACGGGCTGGTCGATGCCGCCCTTGCGGCCCTCGAAGACCGTGCCGCACTTGTCGATCAGGAAGTTGTAGCCGAGGTCGCGCCACAGCTCGACCTTCACGTGGTACTCGTGGACGCTCCGCACGATGGCCGCGGACTGCGAGCAGTCGTACGGTTGCGCGCTCGCCGTGTGGTGGACGAAGACGGCCTTGACGCTGCCGCCGGGGAGGTAGCCGGGGGCCTCGTCGTTCAGGCTCTCGTCCGCCTGCCACTCGGCCCGGGTGACCACCGGGGGCTGCGGGGCGGTGGAGGGCGGTCCGGGCGGCAGCGCCTCCGTGGCGAGGGCGGCCGGTTCGGCGGGCAGCTCGCCCTTCTTCCTGGCGGCGCCGGCGGTGCCGGGGTCCACCAGGTTCAGGGTCAGGCCCGCCGGAAGGGCCGCGCCGCCCTTCACGCGCACCTCGGCGCCGTTCGACGGGCCGAACCACACGGGCTCGGTGGCGCCGGGCGCGCCCGGACGCTTGCCGTCGAGCCCGGGCCGCACCGGGTCCAGGGTGATCCACCGGGACCACTTACCGGTCTCCGAGCTGCGGGAACGGGCCTCGATGGCGCCGTTCACCGTGGCCTCGGGGTCCGTCCAGGACACGCCGAGGAGGCCGAAGAGGTCCGTGTCCTGCTGGGCGAGCACGGCCCCGCCGGAGCCCTCGGACTTCAGGGCGAGCCGGTCCACCCCGGCCTTGGCCCTGCCCGGCTGCCCGCCGGCCGCGGCGCTGTAGGCCCTCGCCTTCCCCGGCGCCTCCCCCGATGCCTTCGCCCCTGCGGCGCCCGGGCCCGATCCGCCCGCCACCCCTTGGAAACCGAGCACCGCTGCCACCCCGAATGCGGTGGCCAGCGCCGTACCGCGCACACGACCCAGTCTCAACTTGTCCCCGGCCCCAGTTCCGAACAGCTCAGGTGCCCCACCTGATCGCCCGGATGCTACGGGCAGACGTGCGGGAGGAGGCGAGCGGGGGCCGGTCGGGTGAAGCACGGACCCCGGCCCGCCCCGAGGGGCTGACCGGGGTCGGGGCGTCGGGCCCGGGGGCCGTGCGGCGGCCTCAGCGGTGGCGCCAGAGCACCCATTCGTGTGTCTTGTTCACCTTGGAGACGTACCAGCCCTGCGGGGCGTCCGGCCAGGAGGCCTCCGGCGTCGCGTCCTTCGGGGTCAGCCGCAGGACGGCCGCGTCGGCCCCGGCCGGCGGCCGGTCGCCGTGCTCCAGCTTCCGCGTCCAGACCCGGCCGTCGTACACCTCGAACGCCTGGGCCATCCGCAGGCCCCAGTCGACGTCCTCGTCCATCACCAGGTTCTCGCCCGGCTTGAGCTCCGCGGACTGGGTGAAGCCGGTGGCCAGGTACTTGCGGATCTTGCGGTGCGGCTCGGCCACGTTCGAGGTGACCGTGGTCGTCGCGTACGTGGCGAACAGGGCCAGCGACACCGCGACGGCCCACACCACCCGGCGCCCGCCGGCCAGCCTGAACATCACGCAGGCGGCGAGCACCAGCAGGGCGCCGGCGATGGTCCGCCACATGTGCAGCTTGGTCCACTCCGAGGCCAGGAACAGCGCGTCCGGCATGGCCCACGGGATGATCCAGCGGGCGTAGAGGCCCTTGCCGACCACCATGATCACGAACTCGGCGGTGACCACGGTGAACACCACCGCGCCCAGCACCAGCCGCAGCAGCGCCCCGCTCCGCGCGCGCCACAGCGCGGCGACGCCGACCACGAAGAACGCCGGCACGAGCACGGCCAGATACCGGGCGTAGACCCAGTTGTCGATCCGCTTGTCCCCGGGCAGTCCGGCGGCCGCCGCCAGCGCGATCCCGCACAGCAGGGCGACCATGGCGAAGGAGACCACCCGCGAGGCCCGGGTGAAGCGGGGGCTGAACACCGCGAACACGCACAGGACGACGGCGATCGCGCCGAAGCCCCAGGAGGAGACCGAGAAGTACCAGAGCTGGCCGATCGTCCGGGTCACCGTGCGGCGCAGCAGCTCGGGCTCGACGAGGTTGTCCATCACCTGCGTGCCGACCGAGCTGGGCGGGGTGTCCTTGAACTGCGCCTCCAGCCAGCCGGCGAGGAGCTTGGCGCCCAGCACGGAGACGGCGAGGCCGCCCCAGGCGGCGAGCGTGGAGCGCAGCGGCGCCCACCGGAAGACCAGGGCCCCGAGGAAGACCGCCGCCGTGATGGCCACGACCACGCCGCCGCGGTCGTGCACCGCCATGGAGTACCCGGCCAGCAGGCCGGCCCCCGCTCCGTACCAGGTGCGGCGGCGTGCGTCGCCCTCGCTCAGCCAGCCGTGCAGGGTGATCAGCCAGCCGAGGAGGATCACCGGGAGCACGGTGTCCGACATCGCGAACTCGGAGTAGAAGACCACGGGCGGCATCAGCGCCGCCGCCGTGGCGATCAGGAACGACAGCCCGCGGGGCAGGTCGAGCCTGCGCAGGGCCACGTAGGCCAGCGGGAAGACGAGCGCGTTGAGCACCGTGTTGATGCCCATGACCAGCTGGTACGCGGTGACCGGGTCGTTCGCGATCCGCAGCGCCGGGGAGAGCAGCAGCGGGTAGC
This sequence comes from Streptomyces sp. NPDC051563, assembly GCF_044454225.1. NCBI lineage: Bacteria > Bacillati > Actinomycetota > Actinomycetes > Kitasatosporales > Streptomycetaceae > Streptomyces > Streptomyces sp. NPDC051563. The sequence continues at coordinate 105,204 of NZ_JBITDL010000002.1, read as the reverse complement.
CGCCGGGGATGACCGAGCCGACCGGCATCTCGGTCGCCGGCCGCCCCGCGAGCACCCGGGCCAGGACGAGGTACGAGGGCTCGTCCGCGTGGACCGAGGGGTAGCTGTTGCCCCACACCAGGGAGAGCCGGAACAGCACCTGCGTCAGGTACCCGGTGACCAGCGCCGCGGGCCAGAACCACCGCCGGCGCAGGGCGGAGTCCCGCAGCGCGAGCAGCCGCTCGGTCCCGGCGGGCTTGCCGGACCGCTCAGGGGCGGACGCGTCCCGCGTTGCCGACGCGTCCATCGTTTCGGTTCCCGACTGCACCCCTGGCACTTCCTGTTCTGGTTGGACTGCCGGGCAGGCTCAGCTCTGCCCGGAGGTGAAGGCGTGGCGGGCCAGGTTCTTGGCACCCTCGCGGTTCCCGCGGCGCAGCGCCCCGGGGAGCATCGTGATCGCGTGGAGGCGGGAGGCGCTGTGGACGCGGGCGGCGCGCGCGGCCTTGGGCCAGCCGCGGGCCTCCATCCGCTCGGCGACGGCCTCGAAGTAGCGCGCCTGCTCGGTGAAGCGGGTGCCGGTGAAGGCCTGGACCGAGGACTCGCTGACGGCGTGCCGGCGGTACTGGAAGGCGGTGGTCGAGGCGTCGATCACCATCGCCTCACCGAGTTCGAGGAGGTCGACCACGAGCGCGAGGTCCTGGACCACCGAGTACTCGGACTGGAAGTTCACCTTGCGCAGGGCTTCGCCGCGCCAGGCGATGGACGGGAAGTACAGCCAGTTCCCGCGCAGCACGCTGACGGCCAGCTCCTCGCCCGCCATCGTGCGGTTGCCCTTGACCTGCGGGGCGTAGAGCCTGCGCTTGACGTTGTCGGCGAGACCGGCGGTGACCCGGCCCTCGCCGTCGATGACCTCGACGCCGGGCTGGATCATGCCGATGCCCGGCTGGGCCTCGGCGAGGCCCCGTACGGTCTCCAGGTAGTGCGGGTGGAGCACGTCGTCACAGCCCATGATGACGACGTAGTCGGCCTCGGAGAGGTGCACGCACTTCTTGAAGTTCTCGTTGATGCCGAGGTTCTGCTCGTTGCGGGTGTAGTGGACCCGCTCGTCGCCGAGCTCCGCGAACCAGCCCGGGACGTCCGGTTCCTTGCCGTCGTCGATCACGACGAGCCGGAAGTCCGGGTCGGTCTGCGCCAGGATGCTGAGGACCGCATCCTGCATCAGCTTGACGTCCCCGTAGTAGGGGAGCATGAAGTCGAAGGTCACCACGGTGATTCCTCAGGCCTTGACGGAGTCTGCGGGTTCGGCGGCCGGCGGCGCGGGCTCGACCGGGGCCGGCTGGCGGACGGCGTCCGGGCCGAGGCGCTCGTCGTTGTGGCGCGCGCCCTCGCTGAGCGCCACCGTCCGGGCCAGGTCGGTGATCTTCTTCTCGAGCGAGCGGAAGCGCAGGAAGGTGTTGAGCGTGAGGAAGCCCATGGCCAGCACCATCACGTACAGCACCAGGTCGGTGCCGCGGCCGACGCCGAGCTGGTGGGCCAGCCAGGTCACGTCGGTGGGCCGCAGGACGGCGTACACGTTGACGAGGACGAACACCGAGAAGGCGATGCGCTTCCAGGCACGGGTCTTCGCCTGGTCCCAGTTGCGTATGAACATGAGGGCCAGGGACACGGAGCCCAGGATGAGCACCAGCTGGATCCAGAAGTACTTCATCGGCGGCCACGCTCCCGCAGGGTGATGTCGAAGAGGATGTTGACGCCGTTGATCAGGGACTGACCCTTGGCGCGCGAGTACTCGGTGTAGAGGATGTCCACGGGGACCTCGACGACGCGCAGCCCGGAGCCCGCCAGGTAGCCGACGATCTCGGAGGCGTGGGCCATGCCGTTGTGCGTGATCTGCAGCTTCTCCGCCGCCGCGCGGCCCAGCACGCGCAGACCGTTGTGCGCGTCGGTGAGGTTGAGCTTGCGGGCGGTCGGGCTGACGGCCGCGGCCGTGCGCAGCACGACCCGCTTGATCCACGGCACCTGGCCGTTCTGCTCGATGAAGCGGGAGCCGAGCACCACGTCGGCCTCGTCGGCGCGCAGTACGGCGACCATCTTCTCGACGTCGTGCGTCTGGTGCTGGCCGTCGGCGTCGAAGGTCGCGAAGTAGCGGGCTCCCGGCTGGGAGAGGGCGTACTTCAGACCGGTCTGAAGGGCCGCGCCCTGGCCGAGGTTGACCGGGTGCTGCACCAAGTGGGCGCCGGTGGACGCGATGTGCTGCGCGGAGTCGTCCGAGCTGCCGTCGTCGACGACGACGATGTTCGGAAAGGTCTTGCGCGCTCCCTCGACGACACCGGCGATCACCTGGCCCTCGTTATAGGCCGGTATGACCAGCCAGACATCGTCGTATTGGGACACGGTAGCTCCAGCGGAATGTGGCACATACGAGTGCTCGGGGGTCTGTGGGACTTCGGAGGCGGGCACGGTCACGTCCCTGCCGCGCCGGCGCCCAGCGGGCTCGCGACGTCCGTCCGCCCGGGGCCGTCGCCGGCTCCCGGACCGGCTTCCGGGAACTTCAGTCTCAGCGCCGTCAGCATAGCCACGACGGTGGCAACGGAGCCGAGAGCATAGGCCAGGATCACACGGAGGGCCACGTCGCCGGGGGCGAAGGTGACGCCGACCAGCACGGCGGTACCGATGGCCCAGCAGAGCAGCTGCAGGTTGTGTCGCTTGAATACCATCAGCGCCTGTCCGAGGACCATCGCGAACATGTACGCCACGGTCCCCGCGGACAACAGGAAGAAGTCGAAGCAGCCCAGCGCCGGCTTGGCCCCGAAGAGCACGCCGATCAGCCAGGGGCCGAGCACCGTGGCGGGGATGCCGCCGAGCAGGCCGAGTGCTCCGACGACCATGGCGATCTTGCGCAGCATCGCCGAGAACGCGGCCCGGTCGCCGGCCTGGAAGGCGGCGCTGAGCCCGTTGAGCAGGGAGGCCTGGAGCGAGCCGAAGACGAAGAGCGGGACCCGGGCCAGGACCAGGGCGTTCAGCAGGGCCGCGATCAGCACGCTGTCCGTGGGGGCGAGCAGCTTGGTGCTCATCACGGCGGCGTTGACCACGACCTGGGAGAGCAGGGTCGAGCAGATCAGCAGGCCCAGCCCGGAGGTCAGCTCGCGCCAGGCGATCTCCTCGCCGGGCTCGACCACGCGCAGCAGCGCGGGCAGCGTGACCAGGGCGGCGACGACCGGCGCCACCCCGAGTACGAGGCTGAAGGCGAGCGCGGAGTGCGGCAGGGCCACGGCGCAGCCGAAGGCGAGGACGATGCGCAGCCCGCCGTCGACGGCGAGCTGGGTGCCGTACGCGCCGAACCGGCCGAGGCCGGCCAGCACCCCGCGGGTGAGGTAGCAGACGGCCATGCCGGCGAAGGCCGCGCCGAGGGCCGCCACCAGGGCCCGGTCCCCGTGGAAGAGCAGGTCCGCGAGGGGTCCGGCGGCCGCGGCGAGCACGAGCAGGGTGGCGCCGAGGATCGCCGCGGTGAGCAGGGTGGCCCGGCGCAGGACGGGGGCCGCCCCGTGGCCGTCGACCGCGCGGGCGGCGACGATCCGGGTGAGCTCCTGCTCGATGGGGAAGAAGATGCCGAGCCCGATGGCCATCACGATCGTCCACAGCACCGAGACGTTCGCCATGGCTTCCGTGGACAGGCTGTGCCCGGCCACGCCGAGGTGGACGTACGAGGCCGCCCCGAGCACGACGGTGCCGCCGGCCACCGCGACGGTGCCCGGCGGCAGGGCCGCGCTGATCTTGCTCAGCAGGCTCTTCATCCCGCGGTGCCGTCCCTGTCCGCGCCCTCGGGCGCTGCGAAGGCGGGCAGGGCCAGGGCCGCTGCCAGCTGCTCGTGCCAGTCGGCGAGCGGCGGCAGGCCGGCCTCGGCCCAGCGGTCGTGCGCGAGCACGCTGAACGCCGGCCGCACGGCGGGCCGTACGAACGCGGAGGAGTCGGTGGGCCGGATCCGCTCGGGGTCCAGGCCGCTCAGCCGGTAGGTCTCGCGGGCCAGCCCGAACCAGGTGGTCCGGCCGCTCGCGGTGCCGTGGTAGACCCCGCCGGGGGCGCGGCCCGCCAGGGCGGCCCGTCCGAGTTCGACGAGGCGGCCGGCCAGCGCGTAGGACCAGGTGGGCTGGCCGTGCTGGTCGTCGACCACGTCGAGGGTGTCGCGCTGGGCGGCGAGCTTGAGCATCGTGGCGACGAAGTTCGGGCCGTGCTCGCCGTACAGCCAGGCGGTGCGGACCACGTAGCCGTGCTGCGGCAGCAGTTCGGCCACGGCCTGCTCGCCGGCCAGCTTGGAGCGGCCGTACGCGTTGACCGGGCCGGTCGCGGAGTCCTCGGTATACGGCTGCTCGGCGTCGCCGGGCAGCACGTAGTCGGTGGAGACGTGCAGGAGGCGGGCTCCGGCCGCGGCGCAGGCCTCGGCCAGGACGCGCACGCCGGTGCCGTTGACGGCGGTGGCGGCCTCTTCGGCGCTCTCGGCGCCGTCGACGTCGGTCCAGGCGGCGCAGTTCACGACGACGGCGGCGCCCTCGACGGCGGCCCGGACGGCGGCCGGGTCGGTGATGTCGAGGTCGGTGCGGCGCAGGGCGGTGGCCGCGATGCCGGCGTCCTTGAGGACGGCCAGGACGTCCTGGCCGAGCATGCCGGCGGCGCCGGTGACGACCCATCGGGCGCCGGAGGCGCTGCCGGTGGCCTGCTCGGCGCTCTCGATCCGCCCGGTGCTGTCGACGCTCTCGACGCTCTCGGCGCTCTCGGCGCTCTCGGTGCTCTTGCTCACGTCCGCGGCGGTCACTTCTGCAGCGCTGCCTTGGCCTTCAGGGGCTCCCACCAGGCGCGGTTCTCGCGGTACCAGGTGATGGTCGACGCGATGCCCTCCTCGAAGGTGACCTGCGGGGCGTAGCCGAGCTCCGAGCCGATCTTGCTGATGTCGATGGAGTAGCGCAGGTCGTGGCCCTTGCGGTCCTCGACGCGCTCGACCATCTCCCAGCCCAGGCCCGCGGCCTCCAGCAGCACGCCGGTGAGCTCCTTGTTGGTGAGCTCGACGCCGCCGCCGATGTTGTAGACCTCGCCGCCGCGGCCCTTGCGCATGGCCAGGTCGATGCCGCGGCAGTGGTCGGAGACGTGCAGCCAGTCGCGCACGTTGCCGCCGTTGCCGTACAGCGGGACCTTCTTGCCGTCCATCAGGTTCGAGACGAACAGCGGGATGACCTTCTCCGGGAACTGGTAGTGCCCGTAGTTGTTGGAGCAGCGCGTGACCACGACGTCCATGCCGTGCGTGCGGGCGTAGGCCAGCGCGAGCAGGTCGGAGGAGGCCTTCGAGGCGGAGTACGGGGAGTTGGGCACCAGCGGCCACTCCTCGGTCCAGGAGCCCTCGCTGATCGAGCCGTAGACCTCGTCGGTGGAGATGTGGACGAAGCGGCCGACGCCGTGCTTGCGGGCGGCGTCCAGGAGGACCTGGGTGCCCACCACGTTGGTCATCACGAAGGGGCCGGCGCCGGCGATCGAGCGGTCCACGTGGGACTCCGCCGCGAAATGCACGACGACGTCGTGGCCGGGCATCACCTGGTCGACGGCCTCGGCGTCGCAGATGTCACCCTTGACGAACGAGTAGCCGGCATGACCGGCGACCGGGGCGAGGTTGGCTTCGACGCCGGAATACGTCAGCTTGTCGAAGACGGTGATCTGGGCCGTGGGGTCCGAACCGAGCTGCTGGCGGACGAATTCTGAACCGATGAAGCCGGCGCCGCCGGTCACAAGGATGCGCATAATACAAACAGTCTAGCCGCTCGCCTACTCCGCAAAGGCCGCCCGCCCGCTCCCGCCCGGGCCCGGACGGCGCGCCTCCACCGGTCTCGCATAGGGTTGTGCCTATGCGTGGAATTCTCTTGGCCGGCGGCACCGGATCCCGACTCTGGCCGCTGACGCGGGCAGTGTCGAAGCAGCTGCTGCCCGTCTTCGACAAGCCGATGATCTACTACCCGCTTTCGACGCTGGTCATGGCCGGGATCAGCGAGATCCTCGTCATCACCACCCCGGAGGACCGCGACCAGTTCGAGCGCCTGCTCGGCGACGGCTCGCAGTTCGGCATCCGGCTGGAGTACGCCGTCCAGGAGCGCCCCGAAGGCATCGCCCAGGCCTTCGTGCTCGGCGCCGACTTCATCGGGGACGACTCCGTCGCCCTGATCCTCGGCGACAACATCTTCCACGGCAGCGGCCTCGGCACGCGGCTGGCGGAGCACACCGACTCCAAGGGCGGCCGGGTCTTCGCGTACCCGGTGGCGGACCCGACGGCGTACGGCGTGGTCGAGTTCGACGAGAACGGCCAGGCCATCTCCATCGAGGAGAAGCCGGCCCGGCCCAAGTCCCGTTACGCCGTGCCCGGTCTGTACTTCTACGACAACCAGGTCGTGGAGATCGCCCGCGGCCTGAAGCCCAGCGCCCGCGGCGAACTGGAGATCACCGCCGTCAACGACGCGTACCTCCAGGCCGGTGAGCTGAATGTCACCATCCTCGACCGCGGTACCGCCTGGCTGGACACCGGCACCTTCGTCTCGATGGTGCAGGCCTCGGAGTTCGTGCGCGTGATCGAGGAGCGCCAGGGCTTCAAGATCGGCTGCATCGAGGAGGCCGCCTGGCGGGCGGGCCTGATCGACTCCGCGCAGCTGCGCGAGCTGGCCGAGCCGCTGATCAAGAGCGGTTACGGCACCTACCTGATCGGTCTGCTCGAAGAGGAGGCCGCACGATGAAGTTCCGCGAACTCTCCATCGAGGGCGTTTTCGAGATAACGCCCCAGCAGCACGGTGACCCGCGCGGCATGTTCATGGAGTGGTACCGCTTCGACCACCTCGCCGAGGTCGTCGGGCACCCGCTGAACCTGGCGCAGGCGAACCTCTCGGTCTCCCAGCGCGGCGTGGTCCGCGGCATCCACTTCGCCGACGTCCCGCGCGGCCAGGCCAAGTACGTCACCTGCGTGCGCGGCGCCGTGCTGGACATCATCGTGGACATCCGGGTCGGCTCCCCGACCTTCGGCCGCTGGGAAGGCGTCCGGCTGGACGACGTGGACCGCCGCGCCGTCTACATCCCCGAGGGCATGGGCCACGGCTTCTGCGCGCTGACCGACGACGCCACGCTGTCCTACCTCTGCTCGGAGACGTACAACCCGACGGGCGAGCACTCGGTCCACCCGCTCGACCCCGACCTGGGCATCGACTGGCCGGCGGACGTCCCGCTGCTGTCCGCCCGCGATGACGCGGCCCCCTCGCTGGCCGACGCCGTCGCGTCCGGCCTGCTGCCGGACTACACCGCCTGCATGGAGTTCACGCAGTCCCTGCGGGTGAAGCAGTAGGCACGACGGAGCGCGAAGAGGGCCGTACCCCGAGGGGTGCGGCCCTCTTCGCATGCCCGGCCGCGGCACGCAGGCGCGTAGGCAGGCCCTGGGGAGAAGCTCCGTACGACGAAGGGCCCCTTCCCCGTCGCGTGAACGACGGGGAAGGGGCCCTCCTGTCAAACATGGTGCTCGCTCGCACGAGCTACCAGGTCAGAACACGAATTACTTCGTGATCTTGGTGACCTGGCCGGCGCCCACGGTACGACCACCCTCACGGATGGCGAACTTGAGGCCCTCCTCCATGGCGACCGGCTGGATCAGCGCGACCGTCATCTCGGTGTTGTCGCCCGGCATGACCATCTCCGTGCCGGCCGGCAGGGTGACAACACCCGTGACGTCGGTGGTACGGAAGTAGAACTGCGGACGGTAGTTGTTGAAGAAGGGGGTGTGACGGCCACCCTCGTCCTTCGACAGGATGTAGGCCTGGGCCTCGAACTCGGTGTGCGGGGTGACCGAACCGGGCTTGATGATGACCTGGCCGCGCTCGACGTCCTCGCGCTTGATGCCACGGAGGAGCAGACCGACGTTCTCGCCCGCCTGGCCCTCGTCGAGCAGCTTGCGGAACATCTCGATACCGGTGACCGTGGTGGTGGTCTTGGTCTCCTTGATACCGATGATGTCGACGGTCTCGTTGACCTTCAGGACACCACGCTCGATACGACCGGTGACGACGGTGCCACGACCGGTGATCGTGAAGACGTCCTCGACGGGCATGAGGAACGGCAGGTCGGTGTCACGCGGCGGGGTCGGGATCGCCTCGTCGACGGCAGCCATGAGGCCGAGGAGCTTCTCGCCCCACTCCTTGTCGCCCTCGAGCGCCTTCAGCGCGGAGACGCGGACGACCGGAAGGTCGTCGCCCGGGAACTCGTAGTCGGAGAGGAGCTCACGAACCTCGAGCTCGACGAGCTCCAGGATCTCCTCGTCGTCCACCATGTCGGCCTTGTTCAGGGCGACGACGATGTACGGAACGCCGACCTGGCGGGCCAGGAGCACGTGCTCCTTGGTCTGCGGCATCGGGCCGTCGGTGGCGGCGACCACGAGGATCGCGCCGTCCATCTGCGCGGCACCGGTGATCATGTTCTTGATGTAGTCCGCGTGACCGGGGCAGTCGACGTGGGCGTAGTGACGCGCCTCGGTCTGGTACTCGACGTGCGCGATGGAGATGGTGATGCCGCGCTGGCGCTCTTCGGGAGCCTTGTCGATCTGGTCGAAGGCCGAGGCCTCGTTCAGGTCCGGGTACGCGTCGTGCAGCACCTTGGTAATGGCGGCCGTGAGGGTCGTCTTACCGTGGTCAATGTGACCGATGGTGCCGATGTTGACGTGCGGCTTAGTCCGCTCGAACTTCGCCTTCGCCACGGGGTCCTCCTGGAGAGTGGTTCTGTACGCCTTACAGATCGGCGCCAGGTGATCTTTGCTGGATAGCCGGTACCCCGGGGCAACGGGAGGGTTACTCCTGTTGCCCCTGAGGCTCCGGTGACAAGCCTAAAGCGTGTACTCGGAAGAGTTACTCGCCCTTGGCCTTCGCGATGATCTCCTCGGCGACGTTCCGGGGAACCTCGGCGTAGGAGTCGAACTGCATCGAGTAGCTGGCGCGACCCGAGGTCTTGCTGCGGAGGTCTCCGACGTAGCCGAACATCTCCGAGAGGGGCACGAGGCCCTTCACGAGGCGAGCGCCGTGACGCTCCTCCATGGCCTGGATCTGGCCACGGCGGGAGTTGATGTCACCGATGACGTCACCCATGGACTCCTCCGGCGTGGTGACCTCGACGGCCATCATCGGCTCGAGGAGCACGGGAGAAGCCTTGCGCGCGGCCTCCTTGAAGGCCTGCGAACCGGCGATCTTGAAGGCGAGCTCGGAGGAGTCGACCTCGTGGTAGCCACCGTCGAGAAGAATGACGCGGACGCCGGTCATCTCGTAGCCGGCGAGGATGCCGAACTTCATGGCTTCCTGCGCACCCGCGTCGACCGAGGGGATGTACTCCCTCGGGATGCGGCCACCGGTGACCTTGTTCACGAACTCGTACGCCGGACCGTCGGCCTCGAGGATCGGCTCGATCGCGATCTGCACCTTGGCGAACTGACCGGTACCACCGGTCTGCTTCTTGTGGGTGTAGTCGTGACGCTCCACCGTCTGGCGGATCGTCTCGCGGTAAGCGACCTGCGGCTTGCCGACGTTGGCCTCGACCTTGAACTCGCGCTTCATACGGTCGACCAGCACCTCGAGGTGCAGCTCGCCCATACCGCCGAGGATGGTCTGGCCGGTCTCTTCGTCCGAGTGAACGTGGAAGGAGGGGTCCTCCTCCGCGAGAGACTGGATGGCGACACCCAGCTTCTCCTGGTCACCCTTGGACTTGGGCTCGATGGCGACCTGAATGACCGGGGCCGGGAAGTCCATGGACTCCAGGATGACCGGGTTCTTGTCGTCACACAGCGTCTCACCGGTGGTGGTCTGCTTCAGGCCCATGACGGCGACGATGTCACCGGCGCCCACCGCTTCGATCTCTTCACGCTTGTTGGCGTGCATGCGGTAGATCTTGCCGATGCGCTCCTTCTTGCCCTTGACGGAGTTCAGCACCGCAGTGCCGGCCTCCAGGCGGCCCGAGTAAACCCGGACGAAGGTGAGCTTGCCGAGGTGCGGGTCGCGCATGATCTTGAACGCGAGCGCCGCGAGGGGCTCGTCGTCCGAGGGCTTGCGCTTCACGACGACCTCGGCGTCCCGGACGTCGTGGCCTTCGATGGCCTCGATGTCCAGGGGCGACGGGAGGTAGCGGACGACGGCGTCGAGCAGGGGCTGAACACCCTTGTTCTTGAACGCCGTGCCACAGAACACCGCGGTGACGGTGGCGCCGTTGTCACCCTTGGAGCCGATGATGATGCGACGCACAGCGGCGTGCAGCTGCTCGACGGTGGGCTCGACGCCCTCGAGGAACAGCTCCATGATCTGGTCGTCGTTCTCGGCGACCGTCTCGACCAGCTTGGCGTGCCACTCTTCAGCGGCTTCCTTGTGGGTGTCCGGGATGTCGACGATGTCGTACATCTCGCCCTTGGTCGCCTCGGCGGACCAGACGAACGCCTTCATGGTGACCAGGTCGACAACGCCCTGGAAGTCCATCTCGGCACCGATGGGGAGCTGCATGACGATCGGAACCGCACCGAGGCGGTCCTTGATCATCTCGACGCAGCGGTGGAACTCGGCGCCGGTGCGGTCCAGCTTGTTGACGAAGCAGATGCGCGGGACGCCGTAGCGGTCCGCCTGACGCCAAACGGTCTCGGACTGCGGCTCCACACCGGCGACACCGTCGAACACGGTGACGGCACCGTCGAGGACGCGGAGCGAACGCTCCACCTCGACCGTGAAGTCAACGTGACCCGGGGTGTCGATGATGTTGATGGTGTGGTCGACGTCTTCGAGCGGCCAGTGGCAGGTCGTCGCGGCAGACGTGATCGTGATGCCGCGCTCCTGCTCCTGCTCCATCCAGTCCATCGTGGCAGCGCCGTCGTGGACTTCACCGATCTTGTAAGACACACCGGTGTAGAACAGGATGCGCTCGGTGGTGGTCGTCTTGCCCGCGTCGATGTGAGCCATGATGCCGATGTTGCGCACCTTGGCCAGGTCAAGCGAAGTGGTAGCCATATCGGCTCAGTCTTCTCTCGGTCTCGATGTGGGTTGGGACTACCAGCGGTAGTGCGCGAAGGCCTTGTTGGACTCGGCCATCTTGTGCGTGTCCTCACGCTTCTTGACGGCAGCGCCAAGACCGTTCGACGCGTCGAGCAGCTCGTTCATGAGGCGCTCGGTCATCGTCTTCTCGCGGCGGGCGCGGGAGTAACCCACGAGCCAGCGCAGCGCGAGGGTCGACTGACGACCCGGCTTGACCTCGATCGGCACCTGGTAGGTGGCGCCACCGACACGGCGGGACTTGACCTCGAGCGACGGCTTGACGTTCTCCAGCGCGCGCTTCAGCGTGATGACCGGGTCGTTGCCGGTCTTCTCGCGGAGGCCTTCCATGGCGCCGTAAACGATGCGCTCGGCGGTGGAGCGCTTGCCGTTCAGGAGGATCTTGTTGATGAGCGACGTCACCAGAGGAGATGCGTAGACCGGGTCGATGATGACCGGGCGCTTCGGGGCGGGGCCCTTACGAGGCATTTTTTACTTCTCCTTCTTGGCGCCGTAGCGGCTGCGGGCCTGCTTGCGGTTCTTGACAGCCTGGGTGTCAAGCGCACCACGGATGATCTTGTAACGAACACCCGGCAGGTCCTTCACACGGCCACCACGCACGAGCACGATCGAGTGCTCCTGCAGGTTGTGTCCCTCACCCGGAATGTAGGCCGTGACCTCGATGCCAGAGGTCAGACGCACACGCGCGACCTTACGCAGCGCCGAGTTCGGCTTCTTCGGGGTGGTCGTGAACACACGCGTGCAGACGCCACGACGCTGGGGCGAAGCCTCAAGCGCGGGGGTCTTGGTCTTCTCGACCTTGTCCTGCCGGCCCTTACGGACCAGCTGCTGGATCGTAGGCACTACTTCTCCGGTTTCTGTGTGCCGTGTAGTGAAGCTAACCTGGAACATTTGCCGACCCACGCGGTCGGGTGTGTCGGATCCGGCGGACCTCCACGCAAGCGTGGAAACGCATGAATCGCGGTGGCTTGTACGGCTCAGGTGCGGTTGATGGACACGCACAGGAGCCCAGGCACACCCCAGGCACAAGGTCTGAGCGTACCGACCGCATCCACTCCGGTCAAAACAAAAGCCCCCGCCCCCACCGTCCGAAGTACCCGCAGGCCAGTAGCCGCACGGCCGAGACCGGGGCGTGGTCCGTCCGATGTGCGGATGTGGTGTGCGTGTGCTAGGCGACGGCGGGAAAGGGGCCGGTCGAACTGCCGGAGGGGGTCACTCCCGTGCCCGGCGGCGCCCCGGTGCGGTGGCCGGCGGCTCCGGCGCCTCGGAGGACGCGTCCGCGCCGGTGCCGTCCGGCTCCAGGAACTGGCTGACCACCTTGACGAAGACCTCGCGGCGCCCCTCGGGGACCCCGAGCCAGCGGGCGAAGTCCTCGATGGTCGGCGTCCCGCCACCGGGCGGCAGGTCCTGCGAGGGCAGCGGGAGCTCCTCGGGGCTGACCCGGCCGGAGCGGATCAGCATGTCGCGCACCGAGACGCCCAGCAGCGGGGCGATCCGGCGCATGGTCTCCAGGTCGGGCATGCTCTGGCGCTGGAGCAGCCGGGTGACGGCGGCCCGGTGGACCCCCGCCTCGTCGGCGATCCTCGACTTGCCGCCACCCCTGGGGCTGTCGATGTCGTACCCGCGCTGCCGCATCAGTCCTTCGACCCAGGCCGCGAACGCGTCCAATTCGAGAGTGCTCATGTGCCGCTCCTCAAGTTCGCAGTCCGCTCCATGAGATCACAGCCTACCGTGCTTGCGCGCACAGAATTATACCCTCCACTAAATAGGCACACCTTAGGTAAAGGGATCTTGATTGCGCGCTCGCACGCAACGTGTCACAGTGAACGCGCCGTGATCCACGGCAGTCCCACGTCGCGGAGTCACCATGCCCTTTGTTCCGTACACAGCCCCGCCCGACACCTTCCGCCGGCCTTGGCAGGCCTCCGCCGCGTGCGCCGCCCTCCCCCCGGACGTCGTCTTCGCCCGGCGGGCCAAGGACGCCGCCCCCGCGCTGAGCGCCTGCGCCTCCTGCCCCGTACGGCGCGAGTGCGAGGCGGCCGTCGCGCCCGCCGAGAGCCTGTTCGACGGGGTCTGCGCCGGACGCCTGTGGCGCAACGGCCGGCCCGCCGCCATCCCCACGTCCTCCGGGAGCCTCCGTGCCTGACCGCACCGCCAGCGACATCGCACTCTGGACCGCGTCCCTGATCCGCCAGTTCCCCGAACTCGCCGAGGAGCTCGCGCCCGGGCGCGCCGCCCCCTTCGCCTCCGTCCCCGCCCCCCGTACCGCGCGCGACGACGCGCTCCTACGGGAGGAACGGCGCGAGGCCCTGCTCGTCCAGCAGCGCCACGGCCTGTCCGCCCCCGGCCACAGCGCCGCCCCCCTCCGGCTGCACGTCTCCGACGCCATCCGCGACATCACCGACGGGGTGGTCGAACTGGAGGAGGCGGTGTGCGCCCGGCTCGGGATCCCGCGGCCCCGCCGCGCCCCGGTCCCCGTACGACTGCGCCGGCTCGCCGCGCTGCTGGACGAGATCACCGCCCAGCCGGTGCTGGCCCGGCACGTGCGCGACGAGCTGCGCCGCATGGCCCGCCGCTGCGCCCGCGCGCTCGGCGACACCGAGCAGGTGGTGCGGGTGTCCGGCCGCTGCCCGTGGTGCGACTCGGTCTCGCTGCGGGCCTTCCCCGACCGCCGGGCCGTGCTCTGCGTCAACCCGGCCTGCCGCTGCACCGACGAGGAGTGCGGCTGCGGGGACGATCCCGCCTACCGGCACCTGTGGCCCGAGTCCGAGTGGACCGCGCTGGTCTCCGAGGCGGGCTGCAGTACCGAGGAACTCGACACCGCGATGGAAGGCGACCCGAAGTGACCGCTGGATTCCCCTCCCTGTCCGCCCCGTTCTCGCTGCCGTCCCCGTCCTCGCTGTTGTCCCCGTCCTCCCCCTTGCCGCACCTCCCCGCCCTGATTCCGGGGCCGCTGGCCGCCCAGGAGGCCGGGGTCGCGCCCGCCACGATCCGCAAGTGGGTCCAGCTGGGCCGGCTGCGGGCGGCGGGCAAGGCCGGGCGGGCGCAGCTGTTCCGACTGGAGGACGTGTTCGCCGCCGAACGCGACGCCAGCCGCAGGGCGGGCCCGGGGGCGGCCGGGGTGGCACCGGTCTGAGCCCGCGCCCTCTCCCCCCCTCCTCAGTCTCCCCCCCTCCTCAGTCTCCCCCCCCTCCTCAGTCTCCCCCTCTCCTCGCCTTCGCCGGATGCCCGGCCTCCCCTCCGGGAGGCCGGGCATCCGGCGTTCGCGGTTCGGCGCGGGCCCGCCGAGAACTCCCCGCTCGAACTTGTTGCGCGCGCGCACGCAACGTGTCACAGTTGGTGCAGCGGCAGAGCTGCGCCCGCAGGACGGGACGCGGCCGGGCCGCTCCGCGTCGGGCGGTGTCCGCCCCCCGCCCCCCTTCCGGGCACCGCCCGACAGCCCCCTTTCCACCCATCAGCCCGAGGTGAATCGTCGTGACCACTCCCCCGAGTGCCTTCCCCGACGTCGAGGCCCTGGTCGTCGACGTCCTCCAAGCTGATCCCGCCCTGTCCACGGCCGTCGTCGCCGTCAGCCCGCCCGCCGGATTCGACGGCACCCAGCGGGCCGTCATGGTCAACCGCCGCGGCGGGGCCTGGACGGGCGACCTGCACGTGGACATGCCGCTGATCGAGTTCGAGGTGTACGGCCCGACCAAGGCCGCCGCGCACACGCTGGCCAACGCCGCCCGGCGGGCCCTGCTCGCCGCGCTCGGCAAGACGTACGGCTCGAACACCTTCACCGACGTGATCGAGCAGGACGGGCCGCGCTGGCTCCCGGACTACCTCTACCGCGCCGCCAACCGCTACGTCTGCGTGATCCAGGTGTCCCTCAGCGTCTTCTGACGCGCCCGCCGGCGGGCGCCTCCCGCGCCCCGGCCCCACAGACCAAGGCCCTGCCGTCCGGCGGGGCCTTTGCCGTACCCGGCCCCGGGCACACCGGAGTTCCGGTGCGGCAGACCCCTATATAAGGAGAAGCATCACCATGGCAGGAAACTCGTCCGAGATCCGCGTAGCCGGTAACGGTCGCCTCTTCGTCGCCGCCGCCGGCACGGCCCTTCCGACCGCCTTCACCGGCAAGCCGGACACCGACTGGGGCGCCAACTGGAAGGACCTCGGCTTCACCACGGCCGACGGCGTCACCTTCTCCAAGAAGGACAAGCTGGAGCCGGTCGACTCGTGGCAGGCGGTCAGCCCGGTCCACTTCACGTACTCCGACCGGGACCTGAGCATCAAGTTCGCGATGCTGCAGTTCAACGAGCTGACGCTGCCGTTCTTCATGGGCGGCGGCGCGGTGGCCGACGAGGCGACCCCTTCGAACGGCATCTACCGCTACGACATCGCGGACTCCCCGAAGTCCGACGCCCGCGCCCTCGGCCTGGAGTTCACCGACACCAAGGCCTCCGACGGCTCGGTCGTGACCTACCGCTTCTACATCCCGCGCGGCCAGGTCACCGCCTCCGACGACATCAAGCTGGCCCGCAAGTCGGCCTCCACCCTGGGCATCACCTTCACCGCCCTGACGGCGGGTGACGACAAGCCGCTGGCGAGCTTCGTCATGAAGGACGGCGCGTACGCGCTCGTCTGACCGGCCGACAGGCCCTGACGGGGGCGGGGCGGCCGTCAGGCCTCCCCGCCCCCACCCCCTCACGACTTCCCTCCACCAGTACCCAGAGGAGAACCCATCACCATGGCAGGCTTCGACGTCAACGCGGCCCGCGCCCAGCGCCAGGAGGCCCTCGGCCGTACCTGGTCGTTCCAGCTGGACGACGAGACGTACACCCTTCCCACCGAGCTCACCCGCGCCGCGGCCAAGGGGCTGCGCAAGCTCGACGACAACGACGTGGACGGTCTGCTCAGGCTCCTCCTGGGCGAGAAGCAGTTCACCCGCTTCGAAGAGCACGACATCACGATGCAGGACATCGCCGCGATCCTGGAGGCCTACGGCAAGGAGACGGGGCTCGGCCTGGGGGAAGGCTGAGCCTCGCCGAGTTCGTCGACGAACACGCCGAGGCCCTCGAAGCGGACCTGCTCCGCTACTACGGCAAGGACATCCTGGACTGGCACCGCGGAGACCTCTCCTCGCGCCGGCTCCAGGTCCTGGTCAAACACCTGCCACGGGACAGCTCCCTCAACCGGGAGCTGTTCGGCGAGGCCGCCGACTGGTCGGTGACCGACCACCTGCTGGCGGCCACCGTGGACCATCTGGCGGCCGCCAACTGGATGTTCGCCTGCGTCAACGCGGCGGAGGACGGAGACGCCCCGGAGGCTCCGGAGCCCGTGCCGCGGCCGGACAACAAGCCGTACGCCGACCAGGGCGCGAATCCGGGCACGGAACAGGACCCGGAATCGGCCTCGGCCTCGGCATCCGCCGGGACCGATGCCGTGTCCCCGGACACCCTGGTCCGCTTCTTCGGCTGACCGGGCGGTTCCAAGGCCGGCCGGGTCAGCCGCCGTCCCGGGGTTCGTCGGGCCGGCCGCGGGACTCCATGTCCCGCGCCAGGGCCCGGGCCTTGGCGGCCAGGCTCGGCCGCCCCGTGTCCCCCGCCGCCCCCGGCCCGTCCGCCGGGGTGTCGGCGGGGGCGCCGTGCGTACGGGGCTGTACGGGTACGGAGTTCAGCGGCGGCACGATGGGCCGCCCGTTGCGCCGTACGACCTTCCGGCCGGCCGGCGCCGCACGCTTCCCGCTCGCGCGCGACGCGGGGGCGGGAGGGGCGGCGGGGTCGTCAGCCGCCGGGCCGGTCTCCGCCGGCGCGGTATCCGACTCCGGGTCCCCCTCCGACTCCGACTCGGTCCCCCCGTACGCGGCGGTCTCCTCGTCCCCGTCCCGATGCGGTTGGGCCCGCTCGGCATCCGCACCGGCATCCGCCTCGGCGGCGTGCTCGTGGCCGGTGTCGTCGGGCCGCAGGCCCAGGATCTCCTGTGCCCGGCGCATCCGCTCCTCGGTCTCCCTCACGAGGGGCGACGGTTCGAGGAGCGTGGCGAACGGCAGCCGGATCACGGTGGCCCCCCGGCCTTCGCCGGGGGTGCTCCGGGCGGCCGGGTCGGAGCCGCGCCCGCTGCCCGCGGCGTAGGCCTCGGCGACCCGCTTCTCGTACTCCCGGCGGATCCGGGGCAGTTCCTCGGCCGTCGCCTCGGCCCAGCCGGCGGTGAAGGCGGCCGTCTCGCGGCGGTCGAGCTCGGAGCGGGGTATCAGCACCAGGTCGTCGGGCGCGTAGCCCCGCGCGTGAACGAGTTCCGAAAGCCTGGCGAACAGATGAGGCAGGTCAGACGCTGTTTCAAGCCAGTCGACGGCATGCTCACGCCCCCTGGTACCGGTGTTTTTGTCCACGCCTCAGCACTGCCTTCCCGCCCCCGGGCCCCCCTCGCGCCCTACGTGACTCACGTTTTCCCAGGCGGGGGAACAGTGATCCAGCGTACCCGGTCGTCCGGAAACCTCCCGTTCCGGCATCAACCAGGCCCCGGGGGTGGCGGAGCGAACACGCCGTGCGGGGTTTCCAGCTCGACAAAAGTCGAACAGATGTTCCAAACTCAACTCGTACACACATTCGACTACCAGGTGCCCCCGCTCCGATCCGCGGCGCCACCACGCAGCAAGGGCAAGCAATTGGAAGGCAGGCGTCCATGACCCAGCAGGCTGAGGGCTCACCGCAGATCACGCTCCACGAACGCCTCAGCCAGCTCCTGGACGGACCCGCCCCCCTCGACAAGAGGGCCCTGCTCGGCACCCTGCACGCCGAGATCACCCAACGCGAGGCACGCGCGTACACCGCCGGCTGGAACGACGCCGTCTCGGAGCTGCGCCGCGCCTAGCCCTTCGTACGCCCCCCAGCCCCTGCCGCGCTCGATGCGGCAGGGGCTGTCGGCGTTCAGACGTCGCACCAGGCCAGAAGCGGAGGAACCCATGGCCGATCCCACCAACGCGGAAATCCACGCGCTGATCACAGACCTCAAGAACAGCCTCGTGGCGCCACTCAAGACCTACGTCATGCACAAGTCGCCGTCGAACCTCGTCACCGAGGCCTTCCTGACGGCCAAGCTCGAACAGCTCACGAAGGACATCAAGGCAGGACCGGACCCGCAGCCCAAGTCCTGGTGGGAGGGGCTGCTGGAGTTCCTCGGCCTGAAGGATCTCGCCGCGATCATCAAGGACGCCGGAAAGCTGGGAATGGTCTACGCCGTGTTGGCGGGCCTCGGCGTCGCCCTCACCGCGTTCGGGCTCAAGCTCCTCGACTTCGGCGCCATGTTCAAGAGCCTCACGGAGCTCGCCACCAGCCGCACTGGGGGCGGGAGACGCATCCTCGCCCCGGGCCCGAACGGAATACCCAGCCTGCAGAACCGGCAGTCGGTCGAGAACCCGCTCCTCGCGTCCATGCAGTCCCTTCCGGCGGCCGCGACCCTGGAGCCGCTGCGCGAGAAGCTCTCCATCCTCAATCCGAAGATCGAGAAGTTCAACGTCGAGATCGACAAGATGCCGTCCGCGCGCTCGCTCAAGCAGACGGCCTCCGCCCTGGAGAAGATCGCGAGCGCCCTGGCCCGCATGGTCCCCGAGACCATCAAGGAGGTCGCCACCGAGCTCGGAAAGCTCAAGGACGCCCTCACGGGCTTCAACCCGCGCGAGCTGCCGAAGCCGCAGCTGCTCCGGCAGACCGCGACCGCCATGGGCCGGGTTTCCAGCGCCTCCGGGACCCTGGCCACCAAGTTGGGCGAGCTCGGCACGGCGGCTGGCCGCGCGGCCAGCGCCGTCGGCGCGCCCTGATCCACGACCCCACCGCACGAAGGAGGTGTAAGAACCATGAGTCTCGTCAGTGCCACCAAGCGCGCCTCGGATTCCCTGCGCAACCTCAAGACCCAGGCCTCCGGCGCCGCCGCCCCCCTCAAGCGCGTCGGCGACGCCGGCAGCAAGACGTCCGGGCAGCTCAAGACGCTCCGGACCTCCGCCCAGGGGTCCACCGGCCAGCTCAAGAACCTCAAGACGGCCTCCGACCAGGCCGAGAAGTCCCTGTCCAAGGCCGGCCAGACCGGCCAGCGCAGCGGAACCCAGCTGGGGAAGTTCAAGACCGGCGCCGACCGCGCCGCCTCGGGCCAGGACAAGCTCAACAAGTCCATGAAGGGCAACTTCCTCGCCCGCCTGCTCGACCTGTTCATGCCGCTCATCGAGAAGATCGTCGAAATGGCGATGCGCTCGAAGACCATGCAGGCCGTGATCAAGACGGCCTTCGGCGCCATCCGCACCGTGATCTCGGCCGTGATGAAGGCCATCGGGCCGATCATCAAGAGCGCCGGCAACCTGATCAAGTCGGTGTGGAACAGCGTCAAGGGCGCCGTCATGCCGATCCTCTCGGCCATCGGCAACGCCGTGAAGTCCGCGTTCAACGGCATCAAGTCGGCCATCAGCACCGTGATGAACGCGGTCCGCTCGGTCATCAGCAGCGTGTGGAACGGCATCAAGGCCGTCATCACCCCGGTGGTCAACTGGATCAAGTCGGTCGTCCCGAACGCCTTCAACGCGGTCAAGGACCGGATGTCGAGCGCGTGGAACGGCCTCAAGGGCATCGCGTCCGGAGCCTTCGGCGCCATCGTCGGCGCGGTCAAGTCCCCCATCAACTCCGTCATCGGCCTGATCAACTCGATGATCGGCCGGATCAACCGAATCCGGGTCAGCGTCCCGGGCTGGGTCCCCTTCGTCGGCGGCAAGAGCTTCGGCGTCAGCCTGCCCACGATCCCCATGCTCGCCACCGGCGGCGTCGTCATGCCGCGCAGCGGCGGCGTCCCGGCGATCATCGCCGAGGCGGGCGAGGCCGAAGCCGTCCTGCCGCTGTCCAAGCTCGACCGCCTGCTGGCCCGTACGGCCGCCCGCGCCCGGATGACGGCCACCGGCAACGGCAACGGCTCCGCGCTCCACATCGAGAACTACTACGCCCACCAGTCGAGCGACCCCCAGCGCACCGCCGACGCGCTGATGTACCTGGCGAAGGCACGCGGATGAGTGCGGCCGCCGCGGCGACGAGACCCCTCGGCGGCCTCACCCGGGGGTTCAGCAGCCTCAGCGGCCAGACCCGCCGGGCCGGGGATGCCGCACGGCAGGCCACTTCCTCGCTCAAAGGGCTCACCTCGGCGGCCGGCAAGGCCGCGGCCGACACCGCACGGCTCGCCCCGGCGGCGGCCCAGGCCGCCAAGGTGCTGGCCGGGCTGAAGACCCAGGCGGGCACCGCCGCCCAGTCCGCGACCCGGATCTCCCGGTCGGCCACCCGGGCGGCCACCGGCGTCAAGCGCACCGGAACGGGAGCCAACGGGCCCCGCTCCGCTCTGCTCAAGCTGGGCCGCGGCTCCGGCGGAGTGCTGGCCCTGCTCGGCCGGCTGCTCGACCTGAGCGGGATCGTCGGCACGGTCATGAGCACCTTCGGCATCGCCATGACCGTCGGCTCCGTCGTCATGACCGCGGTCAACGTGGCCATGCGCGCCAACCCGCTCGGCTTCCTGCTCGGGATCCTGATCCCGGTCGGCGCCTGGCTGATCGAGCTCGCGCTGAACTCCGAGACCGGGCAGCGGCTCATCGAGCAGCTCTTCACGTACGTCGGGAAGGTGTTCGAGGAGCAGCTGAAGTTCCTGCTGCCCGTGCTCAAGACCGTCGGCGAGATCGTGAGCACGTACTTCAAGGGGTACTTCGCGGTCGTCTCCGGCGTCCTCGGCCTGCTGCGCGGCGACGTGAGCGGGATCTCCCGCGTCGGTACGGCCGTCGGCTCGGCCACCCGCGCCCTGCACGGGATCGCCTCCGGCGCCTTCAACGCGATCATGGCGCCGATCCGGACGGTCATCACCTTCCTCACCGGCACCCTGCCCGGCTCCTTCTCCCGCGTGAGCGGCTCGCTGTCCGGTTCGCTCGGCGGCATCGGCCGCATGGTGACCACGGGGCTCCAGGCCGTACTGGCCGTGGTGACGGGCCCCTTCAACGGCATGATCGCCTTCGCCAACTGGATCATCGACGGCCTGGAGGACCTCTCCTTCTCGATCCTCGGCAAGAAGTTCGGCGTCGACCTCGACAAGATCCCGATGCTCGCGGAGGGCGGCGTCGTCTGGCCCACTTCCATGGGCTCGGCCCCGCGCATCAACCCCGTCTCGGACCTCGACCACCGCCGCGTCCCGGCCGCCGGCCCCGGCGCCCCGCGCCAGGAGCCGTACCGCGTCGCGGAGTTCCGGGAAGAGGCGGGAGCCGGTCCCCGGTCCATCGCCGAGGACCTGCTGTTCCTCGCCGCCGCCCACGCATGACCCCCCGCGCGGACCCCCCGCCCCCACCCGAGATGAGGTGACGGCCCGTCATGGCCGAGACCACGCAGACATACACCGCCGATCTCGCACCCGGCTCACTCATCACCCAGGACGGGCAGATGCAGTGGGCCGGGATTCTTTTCGGCCCCGGCACCCCCTACACCATCGAGAAGTCGGGGCTCAGCGGCTGGGAGGACCTGCCCGAGTTCGACAGCTCCGACGCCGAACGCCCCACCGGCCACGGCTCCTGGCCGGGCGCCCGCTACGCCAAGCCCCGCAAGGTCGGCGCCACGCTGTGGATGGTCCCCGAGCGGGGTGCCTCCCTGGCCACCGTCCGCGCCCTGCGCCAGGCGCTGACCCTCGGCGAGGAGGAGCGCTGGCTCGCGGTCCGGCTGCACGGCGAGGTCCTGGCCGTACGGGCCCGGGTCAGCCAGCGCATCGTCCCGGCCGACCGGGTGTACGCCACCCAGGGCGCGGCCAAGGCCTCCGTGCAGTGGCTGGCCACCGACCCGCGCCGCTACCTGGTCGACGAGCAGACGGCGATCGTCTACGCGCCGGAGCCGGAGAGCGGGCTGACCTGGCCGCTGGTCTGGCCCCTCAACTGGGGCACGGCCTCCCGCACGGGCGACGCCGGCGCCGACAACGCCGGCTCCGCGCCCGCCCACCCGGTCATCACCTTCCGCGGCCCCTGCGGCACGCCCTCCGTCACGGAGCGGGGCAGCCGCCGCCGGCTGCGGTACGCGATCGACCTGGCCGCCGGCGACGAGCTGGTGGTGGACACCGCCGCGGGCACGGTCACCCTCAACGGCAACGCCTCGCGCCGCCACACGGCCACCCCGGACAGCAGCCCCGAGGAGCTGTTCACCTTCGAGCCGGGCCGCGCCGAGCTGTCCTTCCGCCCCGACACGGCCGCAGCCGGCGCCGTGATGTCCGTGCGCTGGCGCAGCGCGGAGTGGTAGCCGCGGGCCCCGGCAACCCGCACGGTCCCTCCGGTCCACCCGGCCCACCCGGCCGCCGCGCTCTCCCCGGCCCCCGCGCTTCCCGCCCTCCCCTCCCATCCGCCCCCTCCTGAACGGAGTCCCCCATGCCGCTGCACACCAGCTGGCTCGCCCCGACCGGCCAGACCCGCGAGAACACCCGGCTCAGCCAGATCGGCGCCACCACCCCGCTCAACCCGCAGCAGGCCCGTTCGGGCATCCTCCCGGGCTCGTACGGCGGTCTGCACCGGGTCTCCGGGTTCTGGACGGACGGCACGTCCGCGATGACCCTCAACGTCAGCAACGGCCGGGCCGTCATCCAGGGCCTGCACTCCCAGGGTGTCTACCAGGTGACCCTCGACGGCGGTGTCGCCCTCACGGTCGCCGACGGCGACGCCCAGTTCGGCCGCCTCGACCTGCTCGTCCTGCGCATCTACGACGCCTCGTACGACACCTCCGCCAAGTACGAGGCCGCCGTCGAGATCATTCGCGGCACCCCCTCCGCCACCCCCGTCGCCCCGGCCACCCCGGTCCTGTCCCTGCCCCTGTACGAGATCGCCGTCCCGGCCGGCGCCAGCGCGGGCAAGGGCGGCATCGTCTGGAGCACCGCCCTGAAGGACCTGCGCACCACCACCGTCGCGATCGGCGGCATCGTGCCCGCCTACGGCGACACCGGCAGCGGCGCCTACCCGGGCCAGTACCAGGACGGCTACACCGCCCTGCAGCGCTGGGACGGCTCCGCCTGGGTCCCGTACCCGGCCGCGATCGGCGGCATCGCCCCCAAGGGCACCCTGACCACCGCCAGTTACGCGGGCCAGTACCGCGACACCCCGCAGCGCGTGCTCCAGCGCTGGAGCGGCAGCGCCTGGCTGCCGGCCTTCCCCGCACCGCTGTTCGCCGAGAACCTCGACGCGGGCTTCACC
Source organism: Streptomyces sp. NPDC051563 (assembly GCF_044454225.1). Classification (NCBI taxonomy): domain Bacteria; kingdom Bacillati; phylum Actinomycetota; class Actinomycetes; order Kitasatosporales; family Streptomycetaceae; genus Streptomyces; species Streptomyces sp. NPDC051563. The sequence continues at coordinate 81,939 of NZ_JBITDL010000002.1, read as the reverse complement.
ACCTCCACCACCTACAGCGAGACCCTGCAGGACACCTCCGTCGCCGCGGTCCGCGTCACCTTCCCCGCGCCGGTCTCGGGCGCCGTGCTGCTCACGTACGGGGCCCGCATGTCGGCCGTCGGCAACGCCACGGCCTGCGCCTTCACCTGCGTACGGGTGACCCAGGGGGCCACCGAGGTGTGGGCTCCGGACGACGAGCGCGCCGTGTCCAGCCCGGGCGACCCGGCGACCTCGGCGTCGACCACCACGCGGATCGGCGGGCTCACCGCCGAACTCCCGTACACCGTGACGCTGATGCACCGCGTCTCCGTCGCCGGCGTCAAGGCCTGGTTCGACAACATCTTCCTCCGCGTCGACCCCCTGTTCTGAGCCGCCGCCGCCCCGGCCGCACCCCGCCCCGCCCCACCTCGCCCCACCTCGCCCCACCTCGCCCCACCCCGTACAGCTCTCAAGGAGAAGTCCGTGAACGTGCGCTCCGCCTGGCTCCAGGTCACCGGCCAGACCCGCTCCGACACCCGCGTCGCCTCGCTCGGCGCCCTCACGCCCACCTCCCCGGTCGCCAGCCGGTCCGGCATCCTGCCCGGCTCCAGCGACGGCAAGTGGCGGATCTCCGGATTCACCGTGACCGGCTCCACCGCCATGGGCGCGACCGTCTACCCGGGACGCGCCCTCATCCAGGGCGCCGAGGCCCAGGGCGCCTACCCTGTCGCCCTGACCCAGCCCGTCAACCTGACCTTCGCCGACGGCCACGCCCAGTTCGGCCGCGTCGACCTCATCGTGCTGCGCGTCTACGACGACGAGTACGACGCCTCCGGACGCACCGAAGCCGCCGTCGAGATCGTCCGCGGCGTTCCGGCGGCGACCCCGGCCGTCCCCGCGACCCCGCCGCTGGCACTCCCCCTCTACACCGTCGCCGTCCCCGCGGGCACCAGCGCCGGCACCGGCGGCATCGCCTGGACCACCGCCCTGCTGGGCCTGCGCACGGCCACCGTGGCGCTCGGCGGCATCCTCCCGGTCACCACCGACACCGCGATCGGCGCCTACCCGGGCCAGTACCGCGACATCGACGGCGGCCTGCAGCGCTGGGACGGCACCGCCTGGCTGTCGTACCCGCCCAAGCCCGCCTGGCAGAACTGGACGCCGGTGTGGACCACCGCCACCGGCAGCGCCACGCCCTCCTTCGGCAACGCCGAGGTCAACGCCCGCTGGATCCAGCAGGGCCCGACCGTGCACATGGCTTTCGCCATCACCTTCGGCACCACCACCAACTTCGGCGCCGGAGCCAACACGAACGACAACTGGCGGTTCACCCTGCCCGTCAAGGCGGCCTCCGTGATCAAGGGCATCGGCTTCGCCGACCTCACCCTGGACCTGCGCAAACGCGTCACCGCCCGACTCCGCTGCACCTCAACGAGCGTCTTCGAGATGGAAATCGCCTCCGGCACCCCGGCCGGCGAGGCCGTCGCCGGCTTCGGACTGGCCGACGCCGTCAGCCCGTGGACCTGGGCCGCGGGCCACACCATCACCGGCACCGCCACCTACGAGGCGGCCACCCAGTGAGCACCGACACCCCGTACCGCGCGATCTTCTGCGACGTGCGGACCGACAGCACGATCGACATCCTCCCGCTGCGCGACGTCTCCATCGACGACTACATCGGCAAGCCGGGCTCCCTCTCCGGCACCATCCCGGTGCCCGACGCCGCCCTCGCCGCCCGGGTCAGCCGCATCGAGGAGGGCCGTACCGCGGTCTACCTGGAGCGCGGCGGCGACCTGTGGTGGGGCGGGATCGTCTGGACCAGCACCCTGCAGAGCAGCGGCCGGGGCGTGATCAGCCTCAGCCTCCAGGCGGCGACCTTCGACTCGTACGCGGGTCGCCGGCGCATCCGCGAGACCTTCGGCTCCGCCACCCCCACCGACCAGCTGGAGCTGGTCCGGGAGCTGTGGCGCCGGATGCAGTCCACCGTGGGCGGCGACATCGGCGTCACCTACGGCGAGGAGACCTCCGGCATGCTGCGCACCGAGTCCTGGCGCGACGGCGACGAGACCCTGTACTCCGAGGCGATCGAGGCGCTGGCCGCCTCCGAGAACGGGTTCGAGCACCAGATCTCCGTCTTCCGCGACCCGGTCTCCGGAGCCCGCACCCGGCTGCTGCGCCTGGGCAGTCCGCGCATCCACACGGGCTCCACCGACCTGGTGCTGGACCGGCCCGGCGCGATCCTCTCGTACACCTTCCCGCGCGACGCGACCCGCGGCGGCACCACCGTCCGGGCCCGCGGCGCGTCCGTCAACAGCAATCAGGCCGAGGAATCGCGGCCGCTCTACTCGGACGAGCTCGTCGCCGAGGACCTGATCGCCGGAGGCTGGCCGCGCATCGACCTGTCCTCCGACCACAACACGGTCACCGACAAGGCCGTCCTGACCGGGCTGGCGGCGAACGAACTCGCCCAGGCCCGCGGGGCCGTGGTCATCCCCGAGATCACCGTCCGCCTCGGCAGCGAGATACCGCCGGCCCTGCTGGGCCGCACCGTCCGCATCCGGATCACCGACGAATGGCATCCGCAGGGCTTGGACGCCCGGTTCCGGATCATCGGCGTCAAGGTCACCCCGCCCGAGCGGGGCCGCCCGGACACCGCCGAGCTCTACCTAGAGGAGGCCTGATGCCCCAGCTGCCCGAGGACATCATCGACCGGCTGACCGCCATGGAACGCCGGATCCAGCAGCTGTCCACCGCCGTCAACACCCGTCCCGCGCTCGACACCGTCACGGGCGGCACGCTGACGATCAAGGACGGCGGCTCGCTGGCCGTGGAGGAGCCGAAGGGCACCCGGATCCTGGGCGTCGGCTTCTGGTCCTCCACCGAGTACGGCATGGAGATCAAGCGGCAGAGCGGCAAGACCGCGCTGAGCATCCGCAACGGCTCCGCCAACAACTACGACCAGGCCGTCCGCATCTTCGACTCGTACAACCACGAGATCCTCTCCTGCGACGTGGTCACCGGCGGCCTGGCCCGCCCGTGGCTGGCCATGCTGCCGCCGCAGGACACCAGCACCGTCCGCTGGCCCCAGACCAACGCGACCGCCTGGACCACCGTCGCCCGCTCCTTCAACCCCCTGTGGCAGCCCCGGCTGCGGCTCTATTTCACCACCGCCGCCGCCTCCGGCGTCACCGGCCAGGTACGGGTCCTCGTCGACGGCGCGCCGTGGGGCGACCCCGTCACCACCGGCACCGTCTTCGACCGCACGGCCCCGGTCACCGACGACTTCAACGCCCGCTTCGGTTCCCTGGTCAAGGTGGAGATCCAGGCCATGGTCACGAGCGGCACCGGACTCGTCTACGCCCAGCCCCTGATGATGTACGGCACCCAGAGCTAGCCGAGGAGAACCTCCCCATGAACATCGACCCGACCCAGCCCTGGGGCCTGGCCATCGACTACGCGGGCCGCGCCGTCGTCACGGAGGCCGGCCACACCGTCCAGGTCCGCGTCTACGACGCCGGCCTCGGCGGCGCCCTGGAACCCGACCCGGTCAGCGGCTACCCCTCCGTCTACGTCACCGCCCAGTTCACCGAGACCGGCGAGCTCGGCACCCAGCTCCGCGGCTCGGGCCAGGTGGTCCTGGACCCGGCCGGCACCGGCCCGGTGACCCCGGACCAGACCGCGGTGGCCACGGCGGTCGCAGCCGCCCTGGCCGACTTCCAGAGCCGCACCGAGGCCTACGCGGCCCTGTGCGAAGCCTGGCTCCCGCAGGCACCGCCGACCACCTGAGCCCCATCGGGACCGGACCCAGCCCGCCCGATCCCACCCCGCCGGATCCAGCCCACCCGACCCCACCCCGCCGGATCCAGCCCGCGCGCTCCCACCCCGCCGGATCCAGCCCGCGCGCTCCCACCCGGCAACGTCCGGCTCCGCCCGATCCCGCCCCGCCGCCAGCGGTCAGGGCGGTCCTTCAGCCCCGCCGGCGTTTGAGGCGCGGGGCCCGGGGCGGAGCCCCGGCAACGGCACCGCCCCGGACCCACCGCCCCGGCAACCGCACCACCCCGAACCCACCGCCCCGCGAGCCCGCCCCCGCACCCGACCCTGCCCCACGACCCACCCGCCCCGAGCCGGACGACCACCCGGCCGGGGCTTCTTCATGCCCGAAGGAGATCCACATGGCCACCCCCCTCACCGCCGACACCCTGCTGGCAGCGCTCCGCGCCGAAGGCGTGAACGTCGTCGAGCACCCCGGCTGGCGCACGCACAACCGCAACCACAAGGGCGCCTGGGGCCCGGTCAACGGCATCGTGATCCACCACACCGTCTCCACCGGCAGCGACAGCAGTGTCGCCCTCTGCCGCGACGGATACGCCGAGCTGCCCGGCCCGCTCTGCCACGGCGTGATCGACAAGGCGGGCACGGTGCACCTGATCGGCCACGGCCGCACCAATCACGCCGGCCTCGGCGACGGCGCCGTCCTTGCGGCCGTCGCCGCCGAGACCCCGCCGCCCGCGCCCCGCCGCAACGACACCGACGGCAACGCCCACTTCTACGGCTTCGAGTGCGTCAACCTCGGCAACGGCAGCGATCCCTGGCCCGCCGCCCAGCTCGACGCCATCGAGCGCGCCTCCGCCGCCCTGTGCCGGTCCCACGGCTGGAGCGCCCCGTCCGTGATCGGGCACAAGGAGTGGACCAACACCAAGGTCGACCCGCGCGGCTTCGCCATGGCCGACCTGCGCGCCCGCATCGCGGCCCGGCTCTCGGCCGCCCCGGGCGGCCAGCGCCCCACCCCGCCCGCCGACGGCAACGGCGCCCGCCACCAGCCCTTCCCCGGCGCCGGCTTCTTCACCGCCGCCCCGAACTCCCCGCTCGTCACCGCCATGGGCCGCCGCCTGGTCGCCGAGGGCTGCTCCGACTACTCCGTGGGCCCCGGCCCGCAGTGGTCGCAGGCGGACCGCCGCTCCTACGCGAAGTGGCAGCGCAAGCTCGGCTTCACCGGGGCCGACGCCGACGGCTGGCCGGGCCGCACCTCCTGGGACGCGCTGAAGGTCCCGTACACGGGCTGAAGCACCCGCACCCCCCGACCGCGCCCCCATACCCCCGCGCCCCACCCCCCGCACCGCCCGAAAGAAGGCCCCGCCATGTCCGAAGCCGCCAAGCGCACCCTGCGCACGCTCGTCCAGACCGCCCTGGCGATAGCCGTCCTGCTGCCCGCCCTGGTCGACGCGTCCGGCATCCCCGCCGCCCTGCCCTGGGTGGCCGCCGCCCTCACCGCCGCCGGCGCCCTCACCCGGGTGATGGCGCTGCCCGGCGTACAGGCCGTGCTGCCCGGCTGGCTGCGCACCGAGTGGCCGTACGACGCCGACCGCACGCTGCTGGCCCTCATCGCCCGCGACGAGCGCCCGGAGCCGCAGGACGAGCGCGCATGACCGACCCGCACCTGCCCGACCCGCTGTCCGTCGCCGTCGAACTGGAACGGCTGCGCGGCACCATGGAGGCGGGGTTCGCCCGGGTCGACGGCTCGCTCGCGCTGCTCGTGCAGCGCAGCGACCAGACCGACCGCCAGCTCGCGGACCACGAGTCCCGGCTGGACGCCCTGGAGCGGGCCCGCTGGCCGCTGGCCAGCGTCACCGCCATGGCGGCGGTCTCGGCGATCGCCATGACCGCCTGGCAGATCACCGCCCGGTGACCCGACCGCTCCGTGGGGGCGCCGCCCCGGCGGCCCCCCGCGGCGCCCGGCGGACCCTCCCCGCAGACCTAGACTGACGAGCCGGGACAAACCAACCCGCCGTACTTCGCAGTCGATCAGCAGGGGAGCAGAGCATTGGGGACCGTGGCCCCGGAGCCCACAACACAGGACAGTCCGCCCCCCGGTCCCGACCGGCCCGCCCCGCGCCGCGCCGCGCGCCTGTACGGACCGCTCCTCGCCTTCGTGATCGCCGCGGGCGCCTTCTGCGCGTCCTGGGCGGCCCGCGGCACCTTCCCCTTCGGGAACACCGCCCGGGCCCTCAACGACCAGGCCAACCAGTACGTGCCGTTCCACCGCGCCCTGTGGGACCTGGTCCACGGCCAGGCCGCCGGCGACCTCCTGTTCACCTGGCGCGGCGGCTTCGGCCAGCAGTTCCTGTCCGACTACTACACCTACCTCGGCAACCCCTTCTCCTGGCTGGCCGTCCTCGTCCCCCGCGCGCACGTGGACCTCGCCGTCTTCATGATCACGCCGCTGACGATGGGCACCGCCGCCGCCCTGATGGCCGTCTACCTGGGCAAGCTCCAGCCCGGCCCCTGGTGGCAGCGGGGCGTCCTCGGAGCCGTCTACGGCCTGTGCGGCTGGGCGCTCAGCGACGCCTCGTACATCCCCATGTGGATGTGGGGCCTGGTCGCGCTCCCGCTGCTGGGGATCGCCGTCGAATGGTGCCTGGAGGAACGCCGCTGGCCGGGGGTGGCGCTGCTGGTCGCACTCGCCTGGTTCGGGAACTTCTACACCGCGATGATGGCGACGATGGCCGCCTGCGTGCTGCTCGCCGTCCGCCTGATCGTCCTCGACCTGAGCCGGTCCCAGCGGCTGCGCGCCGTCTGGCGGGCCGGGACGGCCGCCGCGACGGGCATCCTGCTGACGCTCCCCCTCCTGCTGCCCTCGTTCCTCTCCAGCGGAGCCGCCCAGCCGACGAAGGCGGCCTCCTTCGATCCCGTCCGGATCGAGGTCTTCCTGACCGGCATGCTCCCCGGCACCTATCTGTGGGGCGGCCGGCCGCGGCTGTACGTGGCCTCGCTCGGCCTGATCCTGGCGGGAGCCTTCCTGCTCAACACGGGCATCGCCCGCAGGACCCGCCTGGTGTGGGCGGCGGCGACCCTGCTCGTCGTCCTGTCCTTCCAGTTCCCGCCCACCCAGTTCGTGTGGCACGGGCTGGCGGTGCCGAACGGCAATCCCTACCGCGAGGCCTTCGTCTTCAGCGGCATGGTGGTGATCGTCGCCTGGCTCTCGCTGGCCAACCGGCCGCGCCCGCTGCACCTGGCGCTGAGCGCCGCCCTGCTGGTCGTCGCGACCTTCGTGCTGCGCCACACCAACGACTTCGGCGGCGCCACCTGGCCGGCCGTCCTGGCCGGCGGCGCGGTCTCGCTCCTGGCCCTGATCCTGCTGACGCAGGGCGACAAGCGCCGCTTCCTCATCCCCGTGGCCGCGGTCCTGATGGTCGGCGTCGTCTTCGCCGAATCCACCGCCTCCGCGGTCAACGCGGACGAGCGCCGCGGACGCGAACGCTGGGCGAAGCCGATCGCCACGTCCAGCAAGTCGATCACGAACCACTTCGACGCCGTCCGCTCGGTCGACGGCTGGCCCGCCTACCGGACCGACTCGGGAGCCCCGCAGACCTCGTACAACGACGCCCTCTCGCTCCGGGCCGAGGGCCCGCAGTACTACAGCAGCTACCTCCCCGAGACCACGTACCAGGCCCTCGAACCCCTCGGCTACGGCTACAAGAACGACGGCCGCACCATCTTCGGAGCCAACAACCCGGTCCTGGACGCGATCTTCTCGATCGGCGCCCGCGCCGAACCGGGTCCCGAGAAGGGCAGCTGGACGGCCCGCACCTTCCCCGCCCCGCCGCTGGTCACCGTGCGCAGCGCCCCCTACACCTCCCCCAACCCCCCGGCCAGCGTCTACGCCCACCAGGAGCAGGTCCTCGGCGCCACCGTCTACGCGGTCCCGCCCGTCACCCGGGCCGGGAGCGCCACGCGGCAGACCTACGCCGCCCGCTGCGAGCCCGGCTCCGAGGCCTTCTGGTACTCCCCCGAGCTGTACGGCACCCTCACCTCCGGCGGCACCTCAAGGCCCCTGGAGGACAAGATGACCGGGGTCGTCGGCCTCGGCGAGGTCCCCGCGTCCGGCACGGTCGACGTCACCGTGGACACCCGCACCCAGGGCGCCACCGCCGGCGAACACCCCATCGGCTGCCTGAACCGGACCGCGCTCACCCAGGCCGTCGACCGCCTCACCGTCACGGGCGCCACCCGGGTCAGCACCGGCGGCCACACCATCGAGGCCACCCTCCCGAAGGGATCCTCCGGCACCGCCGTCATCGCCATGACCGACGTCCCCGGCTGGCAGTGCTCGGCCCCGGTCAAGAGCTTCCACGGCCTGGTCTCCCTGACCATCCCCCCGGGCACGAACAAGCTCTCCTGCACCTTCACCCCCAAGGGCCTCACCCCCGGCCTCGCCGCCGCCACCCTGGCCCTCCTGGCCCTCACCTCGGTCACCGTCGCAGGCTGGCGCCGCCGCCGGCGGGCCTGACCCGCGGAGCCCGCCACCACGGCCTCGCGGCCACGGGCCACGACACGAAGAAGCCCCCCGCCTCTCCTCTCGGAGCGGCGGGGGGCTTCTTCGTACTACCTAACGAGCTCAGCCGTTGTACGGGCCGTAGTCGTAGTCCTCCAGCGGGACGGCCTGGCCGGAGCCGGTGCCGAAGGGCGAGTAGTCGATGTCGTCGTAGCCGACGGCCGAGTACATCGCGGCCTTGGCTTCCTCGGTCGGCTCGACCCGGATGTTGCGGTAGCGGGCGAGGCCCGTACCGGCCGGGATGAGCTTACCGATGATGACGTTCTCCTTGAGGCCGATCAGGGAGTCGGACTTGGCGTTGATCGCCGCGTCCGTCAGAACCCTGGTCGTCTCCTGGAACGACGCCGCCGACAGCCAGGACTCGGTCGCGAGCGAGGCCTTGGTGATACCCATCAGCTGCGGACGACCGGAGGCGGGGTGACCGCCCTCGGTGACCACACGACGGTTCTCGGTCTCGAACTTCGACCGCTCGACCAGCTCGCCCGGCAGGAGCTCCGCGTCGCCGGACTCGATGATCGTCACGCGGCGCAGCATCTGCCGGATGATGATCTCGATGTGCTTGTCGTGGATCGACACGCCCTGCGAGTTGTAGACCTTCTGGACTTCGCCGACCAGGTGGACCTGGACCGCACGCTGGCCGAGGATGCGCAGCACGTCGTGCGGGTTGGTGGCACCCATGGTCAGCTTCTGGCCGACCTCGACGTGGTCGCCCTCGCCGACGATGACCTTGGCGCGCTTGGAGATCGGGAAGGCCGTCTCCTCGCTGCCGTCGTCCGGCGTGATGACGATCTTCTTCGTCTTCTCGGTCTCCTCGATCCGCACGCGGCCGGCGGCCTCGGAGATCGGGGCGACACCCTTCGGGGTACGGGCCTCGAAGAGCTCGACGACACGCGGCAGACCCTGCGTGATGTCGTCACCGGCCACACCACCGGTGTGGAAGGTACGCATCGTCAGCTGGGTACCGGGCTCACCGATGGACTGGGCGGCGATGATGCCGACCGCCTCACCGATGTCGACCAGCTTGCCGGTGGCGAGCGAGCGTCCGTAGCAGAAGGCACAGGTGCCGACCGCGGACTCACAGGTCAGGACCGAGCGGGTCTTGACCTCCTCGACGCCGTTGGCGACCAGGGCGTCGATGAGCACGTCACCGAGGTCGACGTTGGCCGGCGCGATGACCTTGCCGTCGATGACGACGTCCTCGGCCAGCATGCGGGCGTAGATCGAGGTCTCGACGTCGTCGGCCTTGCGCAGCACGCCGTCCTCGCCGCGAACGGCGATCTTCAGCTTCAGGCCGCGCTCGGTGCCGCAGTCCTCCTCGCGGATGATGACGTCCTGCGAGACGTCCACCAGACGACGGGTGAGGTAACCCGAGTCGGCGGTACGCAGGGCGGTGTCCGCCAGACCCTTACGGGCACCGTGCGTGGAGATGAAGTACTCCAGAACGGTGAGGCCCTCACGGAAGGACGCCTTGATCGGACGCGGGATGGTCTCGTTCTTCGCGTTCGACACCAGACCACGCATACCGGCGATCTGTCGCATCTGCATCATGTTTCCTCGGGCACCCGAGTCAACCATCATGAAGATGGGGTTCGTCTTGGGGAAGTTCGCGTTCATCGCCTCGGCAACCTCGTTGGTCGCCTTGGTCCAGATCGCGATGAGCTCCTGCGTGCGCTCGTCCTTGGTGATCAGACCGCGCTCGTACTGCTTCTGGACCTTCTCGTCCAGCTCCTCGTAGCCCTTGACGATGGCCTTCTTGGCCTCGGGCACGACGACGTCGGAGATGGCCACGGTGACGCCCGAACGGGTCGCCCAGTGGAAGCCGGCCGCCTTCAGGTTGTCGAGCGTCGCCGCCACGATGACCTTGGGGTAGCGCTCCGCCAGGTCGTTGACGATCTCGGAGAGCTGCTTCTTGCCCACCGAGTAGTCGACGAACGGGTAGTCCTCGGGCAGCAGCTCGTTGAAGAGCGCGCGACCCAGGGTCGTCTTCAGACGGAAGCTGTCGCCCGGCTGGAACTCCTGCTCGCCCTCTTCGGCGATCGGCGCGACCCAGCCGCGCGGCGGGATGGTGCCCACCGGGAAGCGGATGTCGACGGCCGACTGGAGAGCCAGCTCACCGTTGTCGAACGCCATGGTCGCCTCGGCGGTCGAGCCGAACGCACGGCCCTCGCCCTTGACGTCACGGAGCTCGCCGTCAGTGGTGAGGAAGAACAGACCCAGCACCATGTCCTGGGTCGGCATGGTGACGGGACGACCGTCCGCCGGCTTCAGGATGTTGTTCGAGGACAGCATCAGGATGCGGGCCTCGGCCTGCGCCTCTGCCGAAAGCGGCAGGTGCACGGCCATCTGGTCACCGTCGAAGTCCGCGTTGAACGCGGTGCAGACGAGCGGGTGGATCTGGATGGCCTTGCCTTCGACCAGCTGGGGCTCGAAGGCCTGGATGCCGAGGCGGTGCAGCGTGGGCGCACGGTTCAGCAGAACCGGGTGCTCGGCGATGACCTCTTCGAGCACGTCGTAGACGACCGTGCGGCCGCGCTCGACCATGCGCTTCGCCGACTTGATGTTCTGCGCGTGGTTCAGGTCGACCAGGCGCTTCATCACGAACGGCTTGAAGAGCTCCAGCGCCATGGCCTTGGGCAGACCGCACTGGTGCAGCTTCAGCTGGGGACCGACGACGATCACGGAACGCGCGGAGTAGTCCACGCGCTTGCCGAGGAGGTTCTGACGGAATCGACCCTGCTTGCCCTTGAGCATGTCACTCAGGGACTTCAGCGGACGGTTGCCGGGACCGGTCACCGGACGACCACGACGACCGTTGTCGAAGAGGGCGTCGACGGCCTCCTGAAGCATGCGCTTCTCGTTGTTCACGATGATCTCGGGGGCACCGAGGTCGAGGAGGCGCTTCAGACGGTTGTTGCGGTTGATCACGCGGCGGTACAGGTCGTTCAGGTCGGAGGTCGCGAAGCGGCCACCGTCCAGCTGCACCATCGGACGCAGGTCCGGCGGGATCACCGGCACGCAGTCCAGAACCATGCCCTTGGGCTTGTTGCTGGTCTGCAGGAACGCGGAGACGACCTTGAGGCGCTTGAGCGCACGGGTCTTCTTCTGTCCCTTGCCGGTACGGATGATCTCGCGGAGGCGCTCGGCCTCTTCGTCGAGGTCGAAGGACTCCAGACGCTTCTGGAGCGCCGCGGCGCCCATGCAGCCGTCGAAGTACGTACCGAAGCGGTCGCGCAGCTCGCGGTAGAGCAGCTCGTCGCCCTCGAGGTCCTGGACCTTGAGGTTCTTGAAGCGGGCCCACACCTCGTCGAGGCGGTCGATCTCGCGCTGGGCGCGGTCACGGAGCTGCTTCATCTCGCGCTCGGCGCCTTCGCGCACCTTGCGGCGCACGTCGGCCTTGGCGCCCTCGGCCTCGAGTTCGGCCAGGTCGCTCTCGAGCTTCTTGGCACGGCCTTCGAGGTCCGAGTCGCGTCGGTTCTCGATCTGCTGGCGCTCGACGGAGACGTGCGCCTCCAGGGACGGGAGGTCGCGGGTGCGGCGCTCGTCGTCCACGAACGTGATCATGTACGCGGCGAAGTAGATGACCTTCTCGAGGTCCTTCGGCGCGAGGTCCAGCAGGTATCCGAGGCGCGACGGGACGCCCTTGAAGTACCAGATGTGGGTGACGGGAGCGGCAAGCTCGATGTGGCCCATCCGCTCGCGGCGCACCTTGGCGCGGGTGACTTCGACGCCACAACGCTCACAGATGATGCCCTTGAAGCGGACACGCTTGTACTTACCGCAGTAGCACTCCCAGTCCCGGGTCGGACCGAAGATCTTCTCGCAGAAGAGTCCGTCCTTCTCGGGCTTGAGGGTGCGGTAGTTGATGGTCTCCGGCTTCTTGACCTCGCCGTGGGACCAGGTTCGGATGTCGTCCGCGGTGGCAAGGCCGATCCGCAGCTCGTCGAAGAAGTTGACGTCGAGCACTGTGCGTCAATCCCTCTTTCGGGGTCGAGTCTCAATCATGGTCTGAACGGTCCCGGGGATGACGGGGGGCTCTTGAGCGAGCCCCCCGTCAGGCCCGTCAGACCTCTTCGACGCTGCTCGGCTCACGCCGGGACAGGTCGATACCGAGCTCCTCCGCCGCGCGGAAGACGTCCTCGTCGGTGTCGCGCATCTCGATGGACATGCCGTCCGAGGACAGCACCTCCACGTTGAGGCAGAGCGACTGCATTTCCTTGATGAGCACCTTGAAGGACTCGGGAATGCCCGGCTCGGGGATGTTCTCGCCCTTGACGATGGCCTCGTAGACCTTCACGCGGCCGGTCACGTCATCGGACTTGATGGTCAGGAGCTCCTGGAGGGCGTAAGCGGCGCCATAAGCCTCGAGCGCCCACACCTCCATCTCACCGAAGCGCTGGCCACCGAACTGCGCCTTACCACCCAGCGGCTGCTGCGTGATCATCGAGTACGGACCGGTCGACCGAGCGTGGAGCTTGTCGTCGACCAGGTGGTGGAGCTTCAGGATGTACATGTAGCCGACCGAGACCGGCTCCGGGAACGGCTCGCCGGAGCGGCCGTCGAACAGACGCGCCTTGCCGGACGGGAGGACCAGGCGGTCCCCGTCGCGGTTCGGGATGGTGTGCTCGAAGAGGCCGGAGATCTCGTCCTCGCGGGCACCGTCGAACACCGGGGTGGCGACGTTGGTACCGGGCTCGACGCGGTCGGCGCCGATGACCTTCAGCCGCTCGGCCCACTCCTCCGCGAGGCCGGAGACGTCCCAGCCGCGGCTGGCGAGCCAGCCGAGGTGGATCTCCAGGACCTGTCCCGGGTTCATTCGGGACGGGACACCCAGCGGGTTCAGGATGATGTCGACCGGCGTGCCGTCCTCAAGGAAGGGCATGTCCTCGATCGGAAGGATCTTGGAGATGACACCCTTGTTGCCGTGGCGGCCGGCGAGCTTGTCACCGTCGGTGATCTTGCGCTTCTGGGCGACGTAGACGCGGACCAGCTGGTTCACGCCCGGGGGAAGCTCGTCGCCCTCCTCGCGGTCGAAGACGCGGACACCGATGACCTTGCCGATCTCACCGTGAGGAACCTTGAGCGAGGTGTCACGCACCTCGCGGGCCTTCTCACCGAAGATCGCGCGGAGCAGGCGCTCTTCCGGGGTCAGCTCGGTCTCGCCCTTGGGCGTGACCTTGCCGACCAGGATGTCGCCGGCGACGACGTCCGCACCGATGCGGATGATGCCGCGCTCGTCGAGGTCCGCGAGGACCTCCTCGGAGACGTTCGGGATGTCCCGGGTGATCTCCTCGGGGCCCAGCTTGGTGTCACGGGCGTCGACCTCGTGCTCCTCGATGTGGATCGAGGAGAGGACGTCGTCCTGTACGAGGCGCTGCGACAGGATGATCGCGTCCTCGTAGTTGTGACCTTCCCAGGGCATGAACGCCACGAGCAGGTTCTTGCCGAGGGCCATTTCGCCCTCTTCGGTCGCAGGACCGTCGGCGAGGACCTGGGACTCGATGATCCGGTCACCCTCGTTGACGATGACCTTCTGGTTGACCGAGGTGCCCTGGTTCGAGCGGGAGAACTTGGCGACGCGGTACGTGGTGTACGTGCCGTCGTCGTTGGCGACGGTGATGTAGTCGGCCGAGACCTCCTGGACGACACCGTCCTTCTCCGCACGGATCGAGTCACCGGCGTCGACCGCACAGCGGTACTCCATGCCGGTGCCGACGAGCGGCGCCTCCGCCTTGATGAGCGGAACGGCCTGGCGCATCATGTTCGCGCCCATGAGGGCACGGTTGGCGTCGTCGTGCTCGAGGAAGGGGATCATCGCGGTGGCGACGGACACCATCTGGCGCGGGGACACGTCCATGTAGTCGACGTCGTCGCCGGCGATGTAGTCGATCTCGCCGCCACGACGGCGAACCAGGACGCGGTTCTCCGTGAAGCGCATCTCGTCGGACAGGCCGGCGTTGGCCTGGGCGATGACGAAGCGGTCTTCCTCGTCGGCCGTCAGGTAGTCGACCTCGTCGGTGACGACGCCGTCGATGACCTTGCGGTACGGGGTCTCGACGAAACCGAACGCGTTGACGCGGCCGTAGGACGCGAGCGAGCCGATCAGACCGATGTTCGGGCCTTCAGGGGTCTCGATCGGGCACATGCGGCCGTAGTGCGACGGGTGAACGTCTCGGACCTCGAAGCCGGCCCGCTCACGGGACAGACCACCGGGACCAAGCGCCGACAGACGGCGCTTGTGGGTGAGACCCGACAGCGGGTTGTTCTGGTCCATGAACTGCGACAGCTGGCTGGTGCCGAAGAACTCCTTGATGGAGGCGACGACCGGCCGGATGTTGATCAGGGTCTGCGGCGTGATCGCCTCGACGTCCTGGGTCGTCATCCGCTCGCGGACGACGCGCTCCATACGAGCCAGACCCGTACGGACCTGGTTCTGGATGAGCTCGCCGACGTTGCGCAGACGACGGTTGCCGAAGTGGTCGATGTCGTCGGTCTCGACGACGATCGAACGACCCGACTCACCGACGGTCTCGGTCTCACCGGCGTGCAGCTTGACCAGGTACTTGATGGTCGCGATGACGTCGTCGGTGGTGAGCACGCCGGCGTCCAGCGGCTCATCGGCGCCGAGCTTCTTGTTCACCTTGTAGCGGCCGACCTTCGCGAGGTCGTAGCGCTTCGGGTTGAAGTAGAGGTTCTCGAGCAGCGTCTGAGCGGCCTCACGGGTCGGCGGTTCGCCCGGACGCAGCTTGCGGTAGATGTCGAGCAGCGCGTCGTCCTGGCCCTGGGTGTGGTCCTTCTCCAGGGTGGCGCGCATGGACTCGTACTCGCCGAACTCCTCGAGGATCTGCTCGGTGGTCCAGCCGAGAGCCTTCAGGAGGACGGTGACGGACTGCTTGCGCTTGCGGTCGATGCGAACACCGACCATGTCGCGCTTGTCGATCTCCATCTCGAGCCAGGCACCCCGGGAAGGGATGATCTTGGCGGCGAAGATGTCCTTGTCGGACGTCTTGTCGATGGAGGAGTCGAAGTAGACACCGGGGGAACGGACGAGCTGCGACACGACGACACGCTCGGTGCCGTTGATGACGAAGGTGCCCTTGTTGGTCATGAGCGGGAAATCGCCCATGAAGACCGTCTGAGACTTGATCTCTCCGGTCTCGTTGTTCGTGAACTCGGCAGTGACGAAAAGCGGCGCCGCGTACGTGAAGTCGCGGTCCTTGCACTCGTCGACCGAGTTCTTCGCCGGCTCGAAACGGTGGTCGCGGAACGTCAGCGACATCGACCCGGAGAAGTCCTCGATCGGCGAGATCTCCTCGAAGATCTCTTCCAGACCGGACTTGGTGGGAACGTCCTGTCCGCTCTCAAGCGCCGACTCGACGCGAGACTTCCAGGCGGCGTTGCCGAGCAGCCAGTCAAAGCTCTCGGTCTGCAGCGCCAGGAGGTTCGGAACCTCGAGGGGCTCCTTGATCTTTGCAAAGGAGATGCGCAGCGGGGCGGTGCTGGCACCGTTGTTCGTATTGGTCGAGGCGTTGCGCGAGGCGGCCAAGAGGGGGTCCTTCCGAGGGCTCGGACTCACTACGCGCGTACCGGTCCCAGCTGACACAGAAGACAAGCGCCCCCCATCTGGTCAAAAGGACCAGCTCAGGGCCGTTCAATCAAGTGTGCTCATGCGTGGGCATGCCCCTGGCGACGGGCAGGGGACAGCTAACAGGCAGCGCAAAGGGTCAGTGTAGCCACTAGGCTCACTGATGTCCAGACCAGGTTTCCGGAAACCGGCAACAGGCCTTCCCCATGTCGTTGAAACAACCTTGCGTCCCGCCCGGCTCGCATACAGAGCGCGTAGCAGTACTGCCCTCTTCGTAGTCGATCCATGCCCGATACGGAACCGATCCATGCCTCGGATCTCGGATCGGGCCTGCCGATCTCACGACGGATCTGAGAATTGCGCGCCGCGTCCCGTTCGTCAAGGCCCCCTGCTCCGAGCGGATCATCGAAGGACCCTGCCGCAGAGCAACGAAGATCACCCTACTCCCCAACGAGACTGGGGCAAGTCAGGCACTCCGGGTACGCCAAAGGGCGACCACCCTTACGGGTGATCGCCCCTTGAAAGGGTCCCAGAAGGGGCCCAGAGGTGTTACTTGACGGTCACAGACGCGCCGGCAGCCTTGAGGGACTCGGCAGCCTTGTCAGCGGCCTCCTTGGCGACCTTCTCGAGGATCGGCTTCGGAGCGCCGTCGACGAGGTCCTTGGCCTCCTTGAGGCCCAGGGAGGTGAGCTCGCGCACGACCTTGATGACCTGGATCTTCTTGTCGCCAGCGCCCTCGAGGATGACGTCGAACTCGTCCTGCTCCTCAGCGGCCTCAGCGGCAACCGGGGCACCCGGACCGGCAACGGCGACGGCCGCGGCGGCGGTGACGTCGAACTTCTCCTCGAACGCCTTCACGAACTCGGAGAGCTCGATGAGGGTGAGCTCCTCGAACTGAGCGAGCAGGTCTTCCTGGCTGAGCTTCGCCATGATGGGCGATCCTTCCACTAAATCGGCAGGTGCCGGATGTATATAGAGGCGGGCGTAACGGCCCGCTTTGACCCACGCACTAGGCGGCGTGGATCAGTGCGCGAGCCGAATTACTCGGCACCGCCCTGCTCGGCGAGCTTGACGCGAAGCGCTTCCGCAGTGCGGACGAACTTCGACGGCAGCGCCTGGAAGAGCGAGGCAGCCTGAGACTGCTTGCCCTTGAACGCGCCGGCCAGCTTGCTGAGCAGAACCTCGCGGGACTCGAGGTCCGCAAGCTTCTTGATCTCATCGGCGGTGAGCGCCTTACCATCAAGGACACCCGCCTTGATGATGAGGTTCGGGTTTTCCTTGGCGAAGTCACGCAGGCTCTTCGCCGACTCCACCGGGTCACCGGTGATGAAGGCGACCGCGGTGGGACCAGCGAAGTGCTCGTCCAGCGCGGTGATCCCGGCCTGGTTGGCCGCAATCTTGGTCAGCGTGTTCTTCACCACGGCGTACTGGGCGTTCTCACCGAGAGAGCGACGCAGCGTCTTGAGCTGCGCGACGGTGAGACCCCGGTACTCGGTCAGCACGGCGGCGTTCGAGTCGCGGAACTGGTCCGTGAGCTCGGCTACCGCGGCAGCCTTGTTGGGCGTCGGCATAGTGCGTCGGCCTCCTTCCGGGTGATGAGGACCGCTCAGAAGGGGCATAAACACGAAACGCCCCGGCGCAGGCGCCAGGGCGTAGCTCAACCGGAACGGATTCCGGGAACTTTCCTTGAACACCTGCGCAGGACGTCCGCAGTTAGCGGATCCTTCGGCCACCGCCCCCTTGCGGGCACGGCAACGACCAGCGGTCTTTGGCTTCTCCCGAAGAGTACGGGAACCACCCGATGAGGAGCAAATCCGCCCCCGGGGACGCCCTTCCGGCCCCCCGCAGGACCCCTCAGGACCGCTCGGGACCCTTCGGGCCCGCGCGTCCGGATCCCCGTCAGGGCCCCTGTCCGGGGCTCAGCGCCCCATGACCTCGTCGAAGTCCACCGTGTCCGCCGCCGGCGGCTCAGCAACGGCAGGAGCCGTGCCGAAGGCTGAGAACACCGCCTCCGTCCGGAGCGGACCGTTCGCGGCCCCCGCCTCCGTGGACTCGTAGCGGACGGGGTACCCGTCCTTGCCGATCCACAGGTCGACGCGGAGCTCCTTGACGTCCTTGAGCGCCTCGTGGAGGTCCTGGCGGTTCCTTCTCGTCCATGACCTTCGTGGCCTCGTCCGCCTTCAGCAGCTCCGGGCCGGTAAGGATCGCCTTGTAGTGCTCGGCGTCGGTACCCCCGACCTGCTCGGCGCCCACGTGCCGGACGGTGTCCTGCCCGAGGAGCATCCCGAGGTACTCGGCCGGGTCCTCGCCCCGCCGCGCGACCGGCTTCCCGTCCGCGGCCAGGTTCATCTTCATCCAGGACTTGCCCTTCACGGGCTTGTCCAGCCTGGTCCAGATGACGTCGCCGATCATGACCGAGCGCTTGTCGGCGCCGTCACTCTTCGCCCCGTCACCCGCACCCTTGCCCGCACCCCTGCCCGCGGCGGGGAACACGAGAACGGGCCCTTCGCTCCCCAGAGGGGGGCGAAGGGCCCGTTCGGGCAACTCAGCGGGCCGTCAGGCCCGGCTCAGTCAGACCGCGGCCGGGTCTTCCTCGACGAGGAGGTTCCGGGTGCGGTTCTGGTCCAGCAGGATGCCGGGGCCCATGGTGGTGCTGAGGGCGGCCTTCTTGATGTAGCGGCCCTTCGCGGCGGACGGCTTCAGACGAAGGATCTCGTCCAGGGCCGCGCCGTAGTTCTCGACCAGCTGGTCATCGGAGAAGGAGACCTTGCCGATGATGAAGTGCAGGTTCGAGTGCTTGTCGACGCGGAACTCGATCTTGCCACCCTTGATCTCGGTGACAGCCTTCGCGACGTCCATCGTGACGGTGCCGGTCTTCGGGTTCGGCATCAGGCCACGGGGACCGAGCACGCGGCCGAGGCGGCCGACCTTGCCCATGAGGTCCGGCGTGGCGACAACGGCGTCGAACTCGTTGAGGCGGTTGCCCTTGGCGATCTCGTTGATGAGCTCGTCGTCGCCGACAATGTCGGCGCCGGCGGCTTCCGCGGCCGCAGCACGGTCACCGGTCGCGAAGACCAGGACCCGGGCGGTCTTGCCGGTGCCGTGCGGGAGGTTCACGGTGCCGCGGACCATCTGGTCGGCCTTGCGCGGGTCTACACCCAGGCGGAAGGCGACCTCGACGGTGCCGTCGAACTTCGTGGTGGAGGTCTCCTTGGCGAGACGGACGGCCTCGAGCGGGGCGTACAGCTTCTCCCGGTCGACCTTGGCGTCCGCAGCGCGGAGAGTCTTGCTGCGCTTCACTTCTGCTCCTGTGTTGTGGCTTCAGGTGTGGAGTCGTGGTGCGGACCAGCGCTTGGCCCTACCACTGTGGTGCTGGGGTGGCTGAATCAGCCTTCGACCGTGATGCCCATCGAACGCGCGGTGCCGGCGATGATCTTCTCGGCCGCGTCGATGTCGTTGGCGTTCAGGTCAGGCATCTTGAGCGTGGCGATCTCGCGAACCTGGTCACGCGTAAGCTTCGCGACCTTCGTCTTGTGCGGCTCGCCAGAGCCCTTCTCCACGCCGGCGCTCTTCAGGATGAGGCGCGCGGCCGGCGGCGTCTTGGTGATGAAGGTGAAGGAGCGGTCGTCGTAGACCGTGATCTCCACCGGCACGACCATGCCACGCTGCGACTCGGTCGCGGCGTTGTAGGCCTTGCAGAACTCCATGATGTTGACGCCGTGCTGACCGAGCGCGGGGCCGACCGGCGGAGCCGGGTTGGCCGCACCGGCCTTGATCTGGAGCTTGATAAGCCCCGTGATCTTCTTCTTCTTGGGAGGCATTGCTCTCTCCGGGTCCTAGTGAGAGTTTTCGCCGCCAATCCGGTCATCCGGATGGAGGCATACCGCACCACGATAACGGGTATCGGTGCGAGGCTGAAAACCGAGCAGGTCAGACCGCCCGCAAGGGGGCAATCTGACCTGTCCGGAAGCGTGTGCCAGAAGGCTGTGGATCAGTTCTTCTGGATCTGGTCGAAGCTGAGCTCGACCGGGGTCTCGCGGCCGAAGATCTCGACGAGACCCTTGACCTTCTTCGAGTCCGGGTTGATCTCGTTGATGGTCGCCTGCAGCGTCGCGAACGGGCCGTCGGTGACGGTGACCGAGTCGCCGACCTCGAAGTCCAGGACCTCGATGGCGCGCTTGACGGCGGGCGCCGGCAGACCGGCCTCTTCCGCTGCCAGCTTGGCGGCCTTCTCCTGCAGCTCCGGGGCGAGCATCTTGACGATCTCGTCCAGGGTCAGCGGGTACGGGTCGTACGCGTTGCCCACGAAGCCGGTGACGCCCGGGGTGTTGCGGACGACGCCCCAGGACTCGTTCGTCAGATCCATGCGGACGAGAACGTAACCGGGCAGCTTGTTCTGCCGGACGTTCTTGCGCTCGCCGTTCTTGATCTGGACGATCTCTTCCTCGGGCACCTCGGCCTGGTAGATGAAGTCCTCGACGTTGAGCGAGACGGCGCGCTGCTCCAGGTTGGCCTTCACGCGCTTCTCGTAGCCGGCGTAGGTGTGGATGACATACCACTCGCCGGGCAGGAGGCGCAGCTCTTCGCGCAGGGCCTGGATGGGGTCGACCGGCTCGGCGGGCTCGGCGTCGGCGGCCTCGACGGCCTCCGCGTCGTCCTCGGCCTCGTCGTCCTCGTCGGAAGCCTCGTCGGAGACCTCGTCGGAGACCTCGTCGTCGGAGGCTTCCTCGTCGTTGTCCTCGTCGGACTCGTCCTCATCGGACTCGTCGTCGGCCTCTTCGGCCTCCGCGTCGTCCTCGGCCTCGGGGTCGACCTCGTCCTCGACGTGCAGCGCGGCCTCTTCGGCGGCGACACCCGCCTCGGCGTCGGCGAGCTCGGCCTCGTCGGGGTCCACAGCGTCTGCAGCCTCGACGATGTCGAGCTCGTCCTCGACGGACTCGACGGAGTCGGGGCTCACGTTCAGGTTCGGGTCAGACACGGTGGCTGCTTCTTCCTGGATACAAAAGGTGGTCGAACATGCGAAAACGGGCGGCACCCATCAAGGCGCCGCCCTCCGCGGGGATCAGCCGAAGACGAACTTGATGGCTTCCTGGAACCCATAGTCAATCACGGTCACCAGACCGATCATGATGACGACGAAGGCAATCACCACAGTGGTGTACGTCGTCAGCTGGTTGCGAGTGGGCCAAACAACCTTGCGGAGTTCCGCGACGATCTGGCGGTAGAACAGCGCGAGACGACCCAGAGGGCCCTTCTTGCCGCGCTTGCCGCCCTTGCGGGCCTTCTTCTCGCGAGTGTCATCCTCGGCGTCAGGCATGTCGATGGAGCCCAGGGCGTCCGTCACGTCTCTCACCTGAATCCGGGTCGTGGCCGTAGCCGCGCCCGGTTGCGCCGCACGGCACTGCATCTAAGTACGTACCTGCGCACACACTTCCGAGAAGGAGTGTGGAGCAGGGCCGGAGGGACTCGAACCCCCAACCGCTGGTTTTGGAGACCAGTGCTCTACCAATTGAGCTACGACCCTTTGCGTGTCCCAACCTACCGCATCCAGACGAGTGCACGGTGTGCTCACGCTCTGCAGCGTTTGGCAGGGCCAACGACGGTTGAGTGTACGTGGTCCGGGCCCTGACGTCGAACAGCACCGTCCGGACAGCTTCCGTCCGGTAACTGAAACGGAGTGCGGCGCTCGTTTCCCGTCTGGGACGATTGGCCGCATGACCTCTGAAACGCCTTCCGCCGAGCGCCGCGTATCCGCCCGTATCGGTGCCATCTCCGAGTCCGCCACCCTCGCCGTCGACGCCAAGGCCAAGGCCCTCAAGGCCGCCGGGCGTCCGGTGATCGGTTTCGGCGCGGGTGAGCCCGACTTCCCGACCCCGGATTACATCGTCGACGCCGCGGTCGAGGCCTGCCGCAACCCCAAGTACCACCGCTACACGCCGGCCGGCGGTCTGCCCGAGCTGAAGGCCGCCATCGCCGCGAAGACGCTGCGCGACTCCGGCTACGAGGTCGACGCCTCCCAGGTCCTGGTGACCAACGGCGGCAAGCAGGCGATCTACGAAGCGTTCGCGGCCATCCTGGACCCGGGTGACGAGGTCATCGTCCCGGCGCCCTACTGGACCACGTACCCGGAGTCGATCCGTCTCGCCGGCGGTGTCCCGGTCGAGGTCGTCGCCGACGAGACCACCGGTTACCGGGTCTCCGTCGAGCAGCTGGAGGCGGCCCGCACGGAGCGCACGAAGGTCGTCCTCTTCGTTTCCCCGTCGAACCCGACCGGCGCCGTCTACTCCGAGGCCGACGCCGAGGCGATCGGCCGCTGGGCCGTCGAGAAGGGCCTGTGGGTCCTGACCGACGAGATCTACGAGCACCTGGTCTACGGCGACGCGAAGTTCGTCTCGCTCCCGGCGATCGTTCCCGAGCTGGCCGACAAGTGCATCATCGTCAACGGCGTCGCCAAGACGTACGCCATGACGGGCTGGCGCGTGGGCTGGGTCATCGGCCCGAAGGACGTGGTCAAGGCCGCGACCAACCTCCAGTCGCACGCCACCTCCAACGTCTCCAACGTGGCCCAGGTCGCGGCGCTGGCCGCCGTCTCCGGCAACCTGGACGCCGTCCACGAGATGCGCACCGCCTTCGACCGCCGCCGCCAGACGATGGTGCGGATGCTGAACGAGATCGACGGCGTCTTCTGCCCGACCCCCGAGGGCGCCTTCTACGTCTACCCGGCGGTCAAGGACGTCCTCGGCAAGGAGATCCGCGGCAAGCGCCCGCAGACCTCCGTCGAGCTCGCGGCCCTGATCCTGGACGAGGCCGAGGTCGCCGTCGTCCCGGGCGAGGCCTTCGGCACCCCCGGCTACCTCCGCCTCTCCTACGCCCTGGGCGACGAGGACCTGGTCGAGGGCGTCTCCCGCATCCAGAAGCTCCTCGCGGAGGCGAAGGCCTGAGCCTCCGGCCCTCCCGCAGCAGCCCCTGAGCGGCGGTTCCCTTCCGGGGGAGCCGCCGCTCAGGCGTTCTCCGGCCGGCTCCAGCCCTATCCAGCCCCTCCGGCGTTTGAGGAGCGGGGTCCGGGGCGGAGCCCCGGGGAACGGGCGAAGGGCGGGGAGGGGACGAGCCCCGCGCAGCGGCACCCCGGCGCCCCCGACCCCAGGATTTACGTTCGGGCAAGCCCCCGTTCAGGGAATCGGGCTGCAGCCCGGGGTGAAAGTGCGGCAGGATCAACAAATGGAGCACGTACGCGATCTCACGCTTCTGCCGAAAGCCCACCTCCACCTGCACTTCACCGGCTCGATGCGCCCGTCGACCCTGCTGGAGCTCGCCGACAAGTACGGCGTCCGCCTCCCGGACGCCCTCACCTCCGGCGAGCCACCGAAGCTGCGCGCCACGGACGAACGCGGCTGGTTCCGCTTCCAGCGGCTCTACGACGCCGCCCGCTCCTGCCTGCGCGAACCCGACGACATCCGCCGCCTGGTCCGCGAGGCCGCGGAGGAGGACGTCCGCGACGGCAGCGGGTGGCTGGAGATCCAGGTGGATCCCACCTCCTACGCCCCCCTCCTCGGCGGGATGATCCCGGCCGTCGAGATCATCCTCGACGCCGTGGACGCCGCCTCCCGCGAGACCGGCCTCGGCATGCGGGTCGTCATCGCGGCCAACCGCATGAAGCACCCCCTCGACGCCCGCACCCTGGCCCGCCTCGCCGTCCGCTACGCCGACCGCGGCATCGTCGGTTTCGGCCTGTCCAACGACGAACGCCGCGGCATGGCCCGCGACTTCGACCGGGCCTTCGCCATCGCCCGCGAGGGCGGCCTCCTCGCGGCCCCGCACGGCGGCGAGCTCACCGGCCCGTCCTCCGTCCGCGACTGCCTCGACGATCTGCACGCCGCCCGCATCGGGCACGGCGTACGGGCCGCCGAGGACCCCCGCCTGCTCAAACGGCTCGCCGACCGCCAGATCACCTGCGAGGTCTGCCCGGCGTCCAACGTCGCCCTCGGGGTCTACGAACGCCACGAGGACGTCCCGCTGCGCACCCTCTTCGAGGCCGGGGTCCCGATGGCCCTGGGTGCGGACGATCCGCTGCTCTTCGGGTCCCGGCTCGCAGCCCAGTACGAGATCGCCCGCCGGCACCACGCCTTCACGGACGCGGAGCTCGCCGAGCTGGCCCGTCAGTCGGTGCGCGGCAGCGCGGCGCCCCCCGAGGTGCAGGACAAGCTGCTGGCCGGGATCGACCACTGGATCGCCTCGTAGGGGGCGGCCCGCCTCAGCGCGTGAGCCGCAGGTCGCCCTCGTGGCAGTCGGCGCGCACCCGGGCGCCGTCCGGGAAGCCGATCTCCAGGTGGGTGCGCCCCTGCGCGGGCAGGGCGAACTCGGCGACCGATTCCACGGTGTCGCCGAGGTGGCGCAGGAAGGGGTGGTCTCCGAGGTCCTCGCCGACCTCGATGCGGCCCCACTCCCCCATGTCGTAGGCCTCGTGCGGCGCCTCGGATTCCACGATCAGGCAGGCGTCGGATCCGGTGGTGATCCGGGTGGACTCCCCGTCGCTGTCGAGGAGCCAGACGTCGAGGGGCGCCTCGGAGCGTTCGCCGTCGCTGATGTGCCAGGACGCGACGACCCTTCTGATCGTGCGTCCCACCAGCCGGGTGGGGTCCGTACCGGCCCCGTGCAGGGGACAGAGCATGGGCGGGCCGGGGCTCCTCAGATGCTGACGCCGACCGTCACCGGTTCGTTGACCAGGGTGACGCCGAAGGCCGCGTGGACGCCCGCGACCACCTCGCGGGCCAGGGCGAGGAGGTCTTCGGTGGTGGCCTCGCCCCGGTTGGTGAGGGCGAGGGTGTGCTTGGTGGAGATGCGGGCGGGGCCGTCGCCGTAGCCCTTGGTGAAGCCGGCCTTGTCGATCAGCCAGGCCGCGCTGGTCTTCGTACGGCCGTCCCCGGCCGGGTACGCGGGCGGGGCGGTCTCGGGGCCGAGCCGCTCCTGGGCGCGGGCGAGGAAGGCTGCGTAGGCCTGGTCGCCGAGGATCGGGTTGTGGAAGAAGGAGCCGGCCGACCAGGTGTCGTGGTCGGCGGGGTCGAGGACCATGCCCTTGCCGGCGCGCAGCCGCAGGACGGTCTCGCGTGCCTGCGCCGCGGGCACCCGGTCGCCGGCCCGCACGCCGAGGGCGCGGGCCGTCTCGGGGTACTTGACCGGCGCGGACAGGCCGCCCGCGTCTTCCAGGGCGAAGCGGACGCGCAGCACCACGTACCGGTCGGGCTGGTGCTTGAAGAGGCTGTCGCGGTACGAGAACGCGCAGTCGGCGGCCGGGAGCGTGACCGTTTCCCCGCGCGTGCGGTCGTAGGCGACGACCTCGGTGATCGTGTCGCAGACTTCCTGGCCGTACGCCCCGACGTTCTGGATCGGGGTGGCGCCGGCCGAGCCGGGGATCCCGGCGAGGCATTCGATGCCCGCGAGCCCGGCGTCGACCACGCGGGCGACTGCCTCGCTCCAGTTCTCGCCGGCCGCGAGCTCCAGCCCGGTCCCGTCGAGGGCGAAGCCGGTGGTCGCGATCCGCAGGGCGGTGCCGTCGAAGCCCTGGTCGCCGATGACGAGGTTGCTGCCGCCGCCGATGACCAGGAGCGGGGTGCCGCTCTCGTCCGCGGCGCGGACGGCGGCGACGACCTCGGCGTCGGTGGTCGCGGTGACCAGCCGGGCGGCGGGGCCGCCGAGCCGGAAGGTGGTCAGCGGGGCGAGGGGGGCGTCGTGGAGTTCCTGCACGTGGACAAGAGTACGGTCCGCGTCCCCCCGAGCGGGCGGGGCCACGGACCGCATGCGTACCGCAGGGCCGTACGGGGACGCCAACGGCCCGCCTCAGCCGTGTCCCTCTCTCTTCTCCTCTTCCTTCTTCTCTTCCGTCCTCGCTTCCTTCTCCTTCTCAGCCTCGGCGAGGCGGCGCTCCGCCTCGGCCCAGCTGATGGGGAGCTCGCTCGCCGGGACGGTCCAGAAGACGAACCCGGCCTCCTTCGTGTAGGCGGCGGCCGCCCGGGAGCTGGAGCGGTGCGGTTCGCTGCCCGCGAAGCGGTAGAGCGCGCTCCGGTCCTCCCAGGCGGACAGGGTCAGGAAGGTGCGGCGCATGACCCGGGCCCGCAGGGCGACCCCGTGGGCGCCGGGAGCCTTGCGCGTCTGGAGGACGATGCCGGGCGACTTCAGGAAGAACTTCAGTGCTCCGCCCAGGCTCTCCGTCTCGAATCGGGAGGCCATGACGTAGACCTCGGAGCCGGGGGCGGGGCGGGTGGGCGTGGACCAGGGGATGTCGGGCATGACGGGCCTTCCCTAGGTTGCTCTCTGTTCTTACGGAACTGCGTGCGTCTTACGGAACTGCGTGCGGCGCAGCGGCTGCGGTTCCCCCCGCCGGCCACCGCGCAGGCACCGGCCGGCGAGCGGGACCCGCTCAGACGGCCGCTTTCTCGGTGGCGCGCCCGTCGGCCGAGGCCACGGCCGGGCCGCCCGCCGGCGGGTCGTCCGATGCCCGCTCCGCCGTCGGCAGGGACTCCGCGGCCCGGGTCTTCTCCGCGGCCCGGCCGGGGAGCAGCAGGGCCAGGACGGCCGCCAGGGCGACGGCCGCGCCGCCGATCCACAGGGCGGGGACGGTGCCGTCGGTGAAGGACTGCCCGGACTGGTAGCCGCCCTGGGCGGAGAAGACGGAGGCGAGGACGGCGACGCCGAGGGCTCCGCCGACTTCGCGCAGGGCGCTGTTGGCTCCGGCGGCCTTGCCCTGGTCGGCGGGGGCGACGGTGGACATGAGGGCGTTGGAGGCGGGGGCGAAGAACAGGCCCATCCCGATGCCACTGATGATCATCGCGGGGAGCTGGGCGGCGTAGGAGACGTCGGTGCCCAGGATCACGGCGAACCAGCCGAGGCCGACGGCCTGGAGCGCCAGTCCGGCGACCACGACGGGACGGCTGCCGATCCGGTCGGAGAGGATCCCCGAGATCGGGGCGGCGATCATGGGCATGGCGGTCCAGGGGAGCATGCGCAGCCCGGCTTCGGTGGGCGAGTAGCCGAGAACGCCCTGCAGGAACTGACTCAGCAGGAAGATCGAGCCGAACATCCCGACGAACATCAGCAGGCTGGCCATGTTGATGCCGAAGAAGCCCCGGTCCCGGAAGAGGCGCATGGGCAGCACGGGGTTGGCATTGCGGAAGCCGTGGTGGATGAAGCCGCCCACGAGCGCGGCCCCTACGAGCAGCGAAGTGAGCACGGGAAGGCTGGTCCAGCCGTGCGCGTTGGCGTTGACCAGCCCGTAGACGATGCCGAAGAGCCCACCGCTGATCAGAACGGTGCCGGGGACGTCGAGCTTCGCCTGCGGGGCGGTGGACTCGCCGAGCTTCATCCGGGAGAGCGGCATCAGGGCCAGTCCGACCGGGACGTTCAGCCAGAAGATCCACTGCCAGGAGATGTGCTCGGTGAGGCTGCCCCCGATGAGCGGCCCGCTCGCGACGGCGAGGCCGGTGAGGGCTCCGTAGATGCCGAGGGCCATTCCGCGCCGGGCGGCGGGGACGGCGACGGTCAGCAGCGTGAGCGAGAGGGGCATCATGACCGCCGCGCCGATTCCCTGGACGGCGCGGGCGGCGATGAGCTCGTTGATGCCGGGCGAGAGGGCCGCGGCGGCGGAGGCGACGGTGAACACGGCCGTGCCGGCGATGAAGAGCCGGCGGCGGCCGAACCGGTCACCGAGGGCCGCGCCGAACATGAGCAGGACGGCGAAGGTGAGCGTGTACGCGTTCACCGTCCATTCCAGGTCCTCCAGCTTGCCGCCGAGGTCCTCGCGGATGGACGGGAGCGCGGTGGTGACGACGAGGTTGTCGAGCGCGGCCATGAAGCTGGCGGCCCCGGTGATGACGAGGGCCCAGACCGCAGGCCCGCGAAGCTTGGTGTCTTGCACGTTTCCCCCAAAACTAGTTATTGATCACTAACTTCAACGGACAGACCTGAACCCGGCACCCGGCACCGGCCGATGCGCGGCAGCGGGACAGCGCGACAGGACGCGGCCGGCGAGCGAACGGCGGGACGGAGAAGACCGAAAGGCACGCCCGCGCGCCCGCCCCGCACCCACCCGCCCGCCCCGCGCTCTCCCCCCGCCCGTCCGCTACTGGGGCCGGACGCCCGGGTAGCAGCCGTCCCAGACCCGGTGCCCCGGAGGGAACCCCATGGCGGACAGGGTGTTGATCAGCATTCCGTAGGCGAGGAAGGAGGTCGTCTCGTTCACGTCCGCCCCGAGCGGTACGTGCAGGGTGTCCCACAACTCCATCCAGGCGGCCCGCACCATCTCACCGAACTCCGGCTCCCCCGCAGCCTCGGCGGCGGCGACGGTCACGTACGTCTGGAGCTGCATCTGCAGCTTGTCGGGCTGCTCGGCGATCAGCTTCATGTACGCCACGCTCATCGCCTGGACCGCATCCTCGCCCCGGAGGTCCTTGGCGGCCTCCTCGAAGACGCGTCGGATGTCCTCCATGCAGCGGGCGGCGGCGGCCAGGAAGATGGCCTGCTTGTTCGGGAAGAGCCGGAAGAGGTACGGCTGGGACACCCCGACCCGCTTGGCGATCGCCTCGGTGGAGGTCCCGTAGTACCCGCCCCGCGCGAACTCGCCCATCGCCGCCAGGATGACGCTCTCGCGCCGCTCTTCCGCACTCATCCTTGCCATGCTTCAAAGTTAGTGCTCAATCACTAACTTGACAAGGCCTCTCTCCGAACACCCAACAAAAAGGCCCTGACCTGCGAGTTTCCTCGCAGATCAGGGCCTCCGGGCCTCAGGGCCTGGCTGGCAACGCAAAATCAAAAGCGCCCCACCCGAAGACGGGGCCGGCACTCCTACGCGAGGGCAACCACCGCGCGCGACATCCCCAGTACCTTCTGCCCGGCGCTCGTGGCGATCAGGTCGACCCGCACCCGGTTGTCGTCGAGCTTCGCCGCGACCTTGGCCGTGACCTCGATCAGCGCACCCTGCCCGTCGTTCGGAACGACGACCGGCTTCGTGAACCGCACCCCGTACTCGACGACCGCACCCGGGTCGCCGACCCAGTCGGTCACCACGCGGATCGCCTCGGCCATGGTGAACATGCCGTGGGCGATCACGTCGGGCAGTCCGACCTCGGTGGCGAACTTCTCGTTCCAGTGGATCGGGTTGAAGTCACCCGACGCACCCGCGTACCGCACCAGCGTGGCCCGCGTGACGGGGAAGGACGCCGCCGGCAGCTCGGTGCCGACCTCGACCGCGTCGTACTGGATCTTGGCAGCCATCTCAGGCCTCCTCGGGGGCGGAACCGGCGACGGCAGGAGCGGCGGCGGGCTCGGGCGCCCGGGAGACGAGCTTCGTCCAGGCGGTCACCACGTGCTCGCCGGACTCGTCGTGAACCTCACCGCGGATGTCGATGACGTCGTTGCCCGCGAGCGACTTGATGGCCTCGATGGTCGAGGTGACCGTCAGCCGGTCCCCGGCCCGCACGGGACGGGTGTACGCGAACTTCTGGTCGCCGTGCACGACGCGGCTGTAGTCCAGACCCAGCTGCGGGTCGTCGACGACCTGACTGGCCGCCGCGAACGTGATGGCAAACACAAAGGTCGGCGGGGCGATCACGTCCTGGTGACCGAACGCCTTGGCTGCTTCGGGATCCGTGTACACCGGATTGGCATCACCCACGGCGACCGCGAATTCGCGGATCTTCTCCCGGCCGACCTCGTACGGATCGGTGGGCGGGTAGCTCCGCCCCACGAAGGACTGGTCGAGCGCCATGACTCCCTACCTCCTTGTTGAAACGATCTGTCGAAACGACACAAGGCCGCCCCCTGTGAAGGGGACGACCTCATGACGGTATGACTGTGCCTGTTGTACGAGACTTCGCCAGTTGTTAGCGGGTCTCGCGGTGCGCGGTGTGCGAGTTGCAACGCGGGCAGTGCTTCTTCATCTCAAGACGGTCCGGGTTGTTACGCCGGTTCTTCTTGGTGATGTAGTTCCGCTCCTTGCACTCCACGCAGGCCAGCGTGATCTTCGGGCGGACGTCGGTGGCAGCCACGTGAGTGCTCCTTGACGGACAATTGGACGGATGAACGCATAAAAGAGTAGCCGATCGGGAGACCGACCCCGCAATCGGCTACTGTGTGTAGCGGCGACCGGACTTGAACCGGTGACACAGCGATTATGAGCCGCTTGCTCTACCGACTGAGCTACGCCGCTTTGATGAGATCCGCTCCCCACCCGAGGGTGGGGAACCTCTCTCACCAGAGCCCCAATGCGGAATCGAACCGCAGACCTTCTCCTTACCATGGAGACGCTCTACCG
This sequence comes from Streptomyces sp. NPDC051563, assembly GCF_044454225.1. NCBI lineage: Bacteria > Bacillati > Actinomycetota > Actinomycetes > Kitasatosporales > Streptomycetaceae > Streptomyces > Streptomyces sp. NPDC051563. The sequence continues at coordinate 51,744 of NZ_JBITDL010000002.1, read as the reverse complement.
ACTGAGCTATTGGGGCGAGCGAGGAAGACATTACACGGTCGTCCGCCGATCGCCCAAATCCTTTGCGGGGACTGGCCTCGGAGCCCCACCACGACCTTTCTTGATCCCCGAAAATCCCGCCCCGGCTCTCCTCCGGACCACCTTTCTCCCCAAAAGGTGTCAGGCATCACACCCGCCCTCACCCTGGGCCACCGAATCCCGGCTCCCGGCCGAGCGCCCCCGCCCCTCGAAGGCGGGTCCGATCCCGAAGGCGTCGCGGGCCGGGAACACAGACGGGCCCACCCGGAAAGCCAATGCACGCCGCGGACCGAGCGAAGCCGGGGAGACGAGGCGGGCGGCACCTGTCCCGGACGGGCACCCAGACGGGCTCGGCTCCGGGCGGGGCGTGTCCCGGAGCGGGGACTCATCGGATCGGACTCACAGGCAGGCGGGCGCGAGGCGGAGCCCGGCGGAGCCCGGCGGAGCCCGGCGGAGCCCGGCGGAGCCCGGCGGAGCCCGGCGGAGCCGAGGCCGGAGCCGAGGCCGGAGCCCGAGGCCGGAGCCCGAGGCAGGCCCAGGCGGGGCCGAGGCCGGAGCCGGAGGCAGGCCCAGGCGGGGCCGAGGCCGGAGGCAGGCCCAGGCGGGGCCGAGGCGAAGCCCGGCGGAGCCGAGGCAAGCCCGGGCGGGCCCGGGGCTCGGCCCAGGTTGGGGTCGGAGGCGGCCCTTCGGCAGGGCCGAAACCCGGCCCCCGGGCCGAACCCGCCCGCGTCCCCGAGGGGTGTCCTCGCGAGTGCGGTGCACCCAGACGCACCGGTACGACTATTGCCCTCCTCCGCGAAGCGGAGAGCCCTGGCCCCTAGGCTCTGAGCACGCTGCGTGATCTTGGGCCGCGGGCCGCGGCCACGGTCCCAGGGACCGCCCGAGCCACCGCAGGAGCGCGATGTCCGACAGCCCGCCGCAGCAGCCGTCCCACTCCCCCCGCAACCGCCCCGGCAGCGGCCGGGAGCAGGGCCCGGGACAAGGACACCCGGGACAAGGACAGGGGCACGGCCCCGAGGGCACTGGCACGGGGGGCCCTGGCCCGGCCGGCCCGGAGTCCGCCACCCTGCTCCTCGCCGGTGCCCGCCTCACCGACGGCCGCACCGTCGACGTCCGCCTCGGCGGCGGCCGGATCCAGGCCGTCGGTACGGCCGGCAGCCTGCCCGCCGCCACGGGCGCCCGCGTCGACCTCACCGGCTACCTGCTGCTCCCCGCGCCCGCCGAGCCCCACTCCCACGGGGACACCGCCCTGACCGCGGACAACGAAGGGCCCGTCTCCTACTCCCCCGACGAGGTCCAGCGCCGCTCCACCGAGGCGGCCCTGCTGCAGCTCGGGCACGGTGCCACCGCCGTCCGGTCCCACGTGCGCATCGGCGACGTACACGGCCTGGGCCCCCTGGAGGCCGTGCTCCAGGCCCGCCGCTCCCTGCGCGGCCTCACCGACCTCACGGCCGTCGCCGTTCCCCGCCTGCTGACCGGGGTGGCCGGGGCCGACGGACTCGCCATGCTGCGGGACGCCGTGAAGATGGGCGCGTCCGTCATCGGCGGCTGCCCCGACCTCGACCCCGACCCCGCCGGCTTCCTCGAAGCCGTACTGGAACTCGCCTCCGAGCACGGCTGCCCCGTCGACCTGCACACCGACGGCGACGACCCGGCCCGCCTGTCCCGGCTCGCCGCCATGGCCGGAGGGCTCCACCCCGGGGTCTCCATCGGGCCCTGCGGCGGCCTGTCCCGGCTCCCGCTGGACGTGGCCACCCGGGCCGCCGACCGGCTGGCGGCCGCAGGCGTACGGGTGACCTGCCTCCCCCAGGGCGACTGCGCGGCCCTGGAACGCCGGGGCCTGCGCACCGCCCCCGTACGGCTGCTGCGCGCCGCCGGGGTGCACGTCGCGGCGGGCAGCGGGGCCCTGCGCGACGCGGGCAACCCCGTCGGGCGCGGAGACCCGCTCGAAGCCGCGTACCTCCTGGCCTCCCAGGGCGGGCTCCGTGCCACCGAGGCCTACCACTCGGTCGCCGGCGCCGCCCGCGAGGCGATGGGCCTGCCGGAGGTGCGGGTCGAGGCCGGGTTCCCGGCGGAGCTGCTCGCCGTGCGCGGGGACCGGATCGCGAGCGTGCTGTCCCTCGCGTACAGCCGGATCGTGATCCACCGGGGGCGGGTGGTAGCCCGGACGAGTGCCGTACGGGAGTACTGCGACTCGGCCGTGGCGGTGGCCCTGGACCTGCCCCGCCAGGGCCGTATGGAGCCCGGTCCCTGATCGTTCACCGCTCGTTCCCGGGCGCGGGCGCCCGGCTCGTCGTACGGTCGTGGCATGCGCATCGTCATCGCGGGTGGACACGGTCAGATCGCGCTGCGGCTGGAGCGCCTGCTCGCCGCGCGCGGGTACGAGGTCGCGGGCATCATCCGCGATCCGGCACAGGGCGACGACCTCAGGGAGGCGGGCGCCGAACCGGTGCTGTGCGACCTGGAATCGGCGTCGGTCGAGCACGTGGCGGGCATCCTGCAGGGTGCGGACGCCGCGGTGTTCGCGGCGGGCGCGGGTCCCGGCAGCGGGGCCGGGCGCAAGGACACCGTGGACCGGGGTGCGGCGGTGCTGTTCGCGGACGCCGCCGAACGGGCCCGGGTGCGCCGTTTCCTGATGGTCTCCTCGATGGGCGCGGACACCCGCCGTGAGGGCGACGAGATCTTCGACGCCTATCTCCGCGCCAAGGGCGAGGCCGACGAGCACGTCCGCACCCGTCTGGGGCTGGAGTGGACGATCCTGCGCCCGGGCTCGCTGACCGACGACGCGGGTACGGGTCTGGTCCGTCTTGAGGTGCAGACGGGCCGCGGGCCGGTCGCCCGGGACGACGTGGCGGCGGTCCTCGCCGAGCTGATCGAGACGCCCGCGACGGCGGGCCTCACGCTGGAACTGATCGAGGGCTCGACCCCGGTCCCGGTGGCGGTCAAGGACGTGGCGGGCAACTAGCGGCGGGGCCGGCGCCCGCGCGGCCGGCGCCTCCGGTCGTCACCGGGCGAGCGGGGGCGGCGGCCGGGAGAGCGGCTGTCAGAAGTCCGCCGTCAGGCGGTCGTCGGACCGGCCGACCGAATCCTGCTGGAACCGCCGCTCGTACGCGTCCCGGATCCGCTCGATGCGGGCGCCGCGCTCGTCGGCCTCCTTCTCCGGGTACAGCAGCACGAGCTCGTACGAGGCCTCGCGGATGATCTTCCCGTCCCGCCGCCACTGGCCGCGGCCGTCGTGGAGGGTCAGCCCCTCGGGGAAGGCGGGGGTGATCTCCCGCTCGAGGAACCCCATGAACTCCCGCTCCCCGACCGGCGGACGGCCGTCCGGCCGCTCGGTGCCGAAGTAGAGCCGGGTCTCCTGGTAGGGATCCCCCACGTCGCCGTTCAGCGCCGCTCCGACCAGAGCCGGGATCCCCGCCCCGAGCAGGGCGATGAGCACCCCGCCGCCGACCTTGCCGCGCGCGTCAGAAGTCCATTTCACGTCGGATGAACGACCGGATCCCCGCATCGGTACGCCCGATCCGCCCGATGGCCCACCGCGCCCGCGCGTCGAACGTCGCGACGCGGCTTCGCCCGCCTGGTGGTTTTCCGTGGGGCGTTCCGGTTCCGGGTGTACGAGAAAACCCCCGCTCATCGCATCTCTGCGATGAGCGAGGGTTTCACTCGCGTGGCGGCGCCAGGGTTCGAACCTGGGTAGGCTGAGCCGGCAGATTTACAGTCTGCTCCCTTTGGCCACTCGGGCACACCGCCATGATCGCTGCCATCTTTCCGCCTTGCGGCGGCGCTCCGTGGCAACGACGTAAACGATACCCGATGACCGGGGGTGCTTCGCCACCGGATTGATCAGCACCGCACGTGGGCGCGGTGGCTAGGCTTTGCGGAGCGGTCCGGGGATGTCCGGCCGTGCCCTTCGGGGCCGTCACTACCGACTTCAAGGAGCCACAGCACATGGCCGACTCCAGTTTCGACATCGTCTCGAAGGTCGAGCGGCAGGAGGTCGACAACGCCCTCAACCAGTCCGCCAAGGAGCTCTCGCAGCGCTACGACTTCAAGGGCACCGGCGCCACGATCGCCTGGTCCGGCGAGAAGATCCTGATGGAGGCGAACTCCGAGGAGCGCGTCAAGGCCGTCCTGGACGTCTTCGAGACCAAGCTGGTCAAGCGCGGGATCTCCCTCAAGGCGCTCGACGCCGGTGAGCCGCAGCTGTCCGGCAAGGAGTACAAGATCTTCGCCACGATCGAAGAGGGCATCTCCCAGGAGAACGCCAAGAAGGTCGCGAAGATCATCCGTGACGAGGGCCCCAAGGGCGTCAAGGCCCAGGTCCAGGGCGAGGAGCTGCGCGTCAGCTCCAAGAGCCGCGACGACCTCCAGGAAGTCCAGGCCCTCCTCAAGGGCAAGGACCTGGACTTCGCGATCCAGTTCGTGAACTACCGCTGATCACCGGCTTCGGCCCGGTTCAGCCCGCACGCCGGCCCGGCGGTCCTTCGAGGACCGCCGGGCCGCGGTCGTTGCGGGGGGGCAGCGACGGGTGGGCACGGGCCGCGGGCGTGATGGCGCGGGACCGGCGCTCGGTGGGTGTGTGCCGGGCGTGCGCGGCGTACGCGCCCGTGCCGCCCTCCGTGTGCACTGGGCCGGGCGGTAGTGCGCCCACCAGGGTGAGGGGTGTCCGTCACCGCCTCGACAGGGGGTTCCCGCATGCCTGGGGCCGGCACGTTTCGTGAAGATTTCGGGGCGTCCGTGGTGGTCGCCCTGGTCGCGCTACCGCTCTGCGTCGGCGTGGCCGTCGCCTCGGGGGTGCCGGCCGAACTCGGGATCCTCACCGGGGTGGTGGGCGGGCTGGTCACCGGCTGGTTCCGGGGCAGCTCCCTCCAGGTGAGCGGCCCGGCCGCCGGGCTGACCGTGCTCGTCTACGAGGCCGTGCGGACGTACGGGCTGCCCGCGCTCGGCGTACTCGTCCTGGCCGCGGGCCTGGTGCAGCTGGGCATGGGCGTGCTGCGGCTCGGGCGGTGGTTCCGGGCGATCTCCGTGGCCGTCGTCCACGGGATGCTGGCCGGGATCGGGCTCGTGCTGATCGCCGGTCAGCTGTACGCCGTGGCCGGTGCGCAGGCCCCGGCACGGACCCTGGAGAAGCTGGCCGGGGTGCTGGCCCTCGGCTGGCGCGCGGACTGGACCGCCGTGGCGCTCGGGGCCGGGACCGTCGCGGTGCTGGTGGCCTGGCGGCGGATGCCCGACCGGCTGCGGCTCGTGCCGGGGGCGCTCGTCGGGGTCGCGGCCGCGACCGCCGTGGCCGTGCTGCTGCGGCTGCCCGTGGAGCGGGTCCGGGTCACGGGCGTCCTGTCGGCCGTGACCCCGCCCGGCTGGACCGACTTCGGGGTGCTCGCCTCCGTCGGGGCGGCCGGGACCGTGGTGGCGCTCGCTCTGATCGCCTCCGCCGAGACGCTGTTCAGTGCGGCGGCCGTGGACCGCATGCACGACGGGGACCGGACCGACTACGACCGCGAACTCGTCGCCCAGGGCGTCGGGAACACCCTCTGCGGGCTGATCGGGGCCCTGCCGATGACCGCCGTCATCGTCCGCAGCGCCGCCAACGTCGAGGCGGGCGCCCGCACCCGGGCCTCCCGGATCCTGCACGGCGGCTGGCTGCTGCTGTTCGCCGTGGCGGTCCCGGGGCTGCTGGAGTCCGTCCCGCTCGCCGCGCTGGCCGGGGTGCTGCTGCACGCCGGGTGGAAGCTGCTGCCGGTGCGGGCGGTGGCCGCCCTGTGGCGGTCGCACCGGGGCGAGGCGGTCGTCCTGATGGCGACGGCCGCGGCGATCGTGGCGACGAACCTCTTCGAGGGCGTTCTCGCCGGGCTGGGGCTCGCCGTCGCCAAGGCGGCCTGGGAGACCTCCCACGTGCACATCGAGCCGGTCTGGGAGGGCGACGAACTGCGTGTGCGGATCCTGGGCAATGCCAGCTTCCTGCGGCTGCCCAAACTGCTCGACGAGCTGGACGCGCTGCCCCGCGGCGGTGTGGTCCGCCTCGACCTGGGCGGGCTGCGCCATCTCGACCACGCCTGCCTGACCGCGCTGGACGGCTGGGAGCGCAGCCGCACGCGGGTCCCCGGCAAGGAGGGCGTCATCTAGGGGGTGTCTTGTCGATCAGGCCGGGCTCGCGAGGCCTGGCACCGCGCCTCGCCGCGTTGTCGTCACTCGCCGACTTCCCCAAGCTCTCGGCTCCGCTCGAGCAGGGGAGACCCCATTCGCGTCGACTCCCCCCTCCGCCTTGCGATCCACGGCACCAGACCCCGCTCCCTGATCCGGCCCGATCGACAAGACACCCCCTAACCCGGCTACCCTCCGCCCGTGACTGCCGCGAACCCCCTGCACAACGAGTTGAAGCGCACCCTGGGCGTCTTCGACGCGGTCCTCGTCGGGCTCGGCGCGATGATCGGCGCCGGCATCTTCGCCGCGCTGGCCCCGGCGGCGCGCGCGGCCGGCGGGGCGCTCCTGGCGGCCCTCGCGCTCGCGGGCCTGGTGGCGTACTGCAACGCGCACTCCTCGGCCCGGCTGGCCGCCCGGCATCCCTCCTCGGGGGGCACCTACGTGTACGGGCGCGAACGGCTCGGGCCCTTCTGGGGCTATCTGGCCGGCTGGGGCTTCGTCGTCGGCAAGACGGCCTCCTGCGCGGCGATGGCCCTCACGGTCGGGGCCTACGTGTGGCCCGGGCAGCAGCACGCGGTGGCCGTGGCGGCGGTGGTGGCACTGACCGCCGCGAGCTACGGAGGCGTGCAGAAGTCCGCCCGGATCGCCCGGGTGATCGTGGCGGTGGTCCTGGCCGTCCTGGCCGGGGTCGTGGTGGCGTGCCTGTCCTCCGGCGCGGCCGGCGCCGGGCGGCTCGGCGGCCCGGACTGGGCCGCGGCCGGGCTGCTCCAGGGCGCCGGGCTGCTGTTCTTCGCCTTCGCGGGGTACGCCCGGATCACCACGCTGGGCGAGGAGGTGCGTGACCCGGAGCGCACGATCCCGCGGGCGGTGCCCCTCGCCCTGGGGATCGCCCTGCTCGTGTACGCCGCGGTCTCGGTGGCGGCGCTGTCGGTGCTCGGCGCCGACGGTCTGGGGCGGTCGGCGGCCCCGCTGGCCGACGCCGTGCGCGCGGCCGGGTGGCCCGGACTGACTCCCGTCGTCCGGGTGGGTGCGGCCCTGGCGGCGCTGGGCTCGCTGCTGGCGCTCGTACTCGGGGTGTCGCGGACCACCCTGGCGATGGCGCGGGACGGCCATCTGCCGCGCGCGCTGGCCGCCGTACATCCCCGGCATCAGGTGCCGCACCACGCCGAGCTGGCGGTGGGCGCCGTGGTGGCGGTGCTCGCGGCCACCACCGATCTGCGGGGCGCGATCGGTTTCTCCTCCTTCGGCGTGCTCGCCTATTACGCGATCGCGAACGCCTCCGCGTGGACTCTCGATTCAGGTGTCAAGGACCGGGCCGTGGCAGCGGTGGGGCTGTCCGGCTGCGTGGTGCTGGCCTGTGCGCTGCCCGCGGCGTCGACGGTGACGGGGGCCTCGCTGCTGGCGCTGGGCGCCCTGCTCTACGGTGTGCGCCGACGGTTCACGCCCGGGTTCTGAAGTCCGCCCAGGGGGTCAACTCCAGGTCCCACTCCTCCCCCGCACCCGATTCCTCGCTGAACCAGGCGCTGCCGTCGAGCCAGCCTCGCAGCCAGTCGGCGAGGGAGGGCGAGTCGAGGAACCAGGCGAGGCCGGGCTCGCCCGAGTTCGGTTCGAACAGCAGGACTTGGGCGGTTTCCGAGCGGCAGTCCACGCAGGCGCGCAGGTCGCAGCCGAAGTCGGCTATGGGCAGGACGCCCTCGGGCCAGCGCCAGGCCGACGCGCGCATCGCGGTGTATTCGGCGACGGCGCGCTCCAGGGGCAGCAGGCCGTACTCGGGGCCGAAGCCGCCGTCCGCGACCCGGGTGTGGAGGGCCGCGAGGAGGGGCGGCAGGGCGAAGCCCAGGGCGGCCTCGGCCCGGTGCAGTTCCGCGGCGGGCAGGGGCGCCGGAAGGGGCGCGGTCGGGGTCCCGGTGGCCGCCCACCGCCCCCGGTGGGTGCTGTGTGCACGGCCGGCGACTTGCTTCAGCAACTGCTCGGTCTCATCCATGCACACAGAGTGACATCCCCCACTGACAATCGCCCTGACCTGCGGTTTCAGCCCTCAGCCGCAGCATGAGGGCGGGGCGGGCGGGGCGGCCTCAGTCGGCCCGGTGCTCCGCGTTCCGCGCCGGGGCGTGGGAGTCGTACCCGACGAAGAAGGTGGGCCTGCGCTGCACGGCGGTGTAGATGCGGCCGATGTACTCGCCGAGCAGGCCGACGCAGATCAGCTGCACGCCGCCGAGGAACAGCATCACGATGAACAGCGAGGTCCAGCCGGGGACGGTGTGGCCCTTCAGGTAGATCGCCAGGGTGGCGCCCACCATCAGCAGGCAGCCGAAGAAGCTGGCCACGCCCAGCCAGGTCGCCAGCCGCAGCGGAGCGGCGGAGAAGTTGATGACGCTGTCGACGCCGAGGCGCAGCATCTTGCTCAGCGGGTACTTGGTCTCCCCCGCCACCCGCTCCTCGCGCTGGTAGGAGACCTGGCCGCTGGGGAAACCGAGCCACGGCACGAGCAGGCGGTAGACCTGGTGCTGGTCGGGCATGGCCTTGACCGCGTCGACCGCGGCGCGGCTCAGCAGCCGGAAGTCGCCGGCCTGCGCGGGCACCTGCTTGCCGACCAGGCGGCGCACCAGCCAGTAGTACGCGCCGGCCGTGTGCCGCTTGAATCCGGTGTCGGTGCTCCGGTCGGCCCGGACCCCGTAGACGATGTCGAGGCCGTCCGCGCGGGCCAGGTCGAGCATCTCGGGGATCTTCTCGGGCGGGTCCTGGAGGTCCGCGTCGATGCTGGCCACGTACGCGCCCGTGGCGCTGTGCAGGCCCGCGGTGAGGGCGGCCTGGTGGCCGGAGTTGCCGCGCAGCCGCACGACCCGCAGTTCGGGCCATGAGGTCTGGAACTCGCCGAGCAGTTCCGCGGTGCGGTCCTTGCTGCCGTCGTCGACGGCGACGACCTCGTAGCGGACGGCCATGCCGTCGAGTGCCGGGCGCAGCCTGCCGACCAGGGCCGGCAGCGCGTCCTCCTCGTTGTACATCGGCACGACCACGGAGAGGGTCACGGAGGGCCCAACGGACTCGGAGGGCTTGCAAGGCTCAGAGGGCTCAGTCGACATCGGTTCTTCCCTGCCCGTTGTGCGTGCCGCTCGTCCGCGCCACTCTCCGCAACCCGGAACTTTAATACGAGTGGATGAACCGGCTCCGGGTCCGGCGCGGCTCAGCGCGAGGCGAACGGAGCGTCCGTGGGGACGATCTCGCGGCCCAGCGGGAGCAGGGAGAGCGGGACCATCTTGAAGTTGGCGATGCCGAACGGGATGCCGATGATCGTGATGCAGAGGGCGATGCCGGTGACGATGTGGCCGAGGGCCAGCCACCAGCCGGCCAGGACCAGCCACAGCACGTTCCCGATGCAGGACGCGGCGCCCGCGTCACGCCGCTCGACGGCCGTGTACCCGAAGGGCCACAGGGCGTACACGGCGATGCGGAACGAGGCTATGCCGAAGGGGATTCCGATGATGGTGATGCAGAGGATCACGCCCGCCAGGCAGTAGCCGAGGAACAGCCAGACTCCGCTGAGGACGAGCCAAATGATGTTCAGGATGGTCTTCACTGGCTGCGTCCTGCCATCTGTTCGAGCCGGGCGATGCGCTCGGCCATCGGGGGGTGCGTGGAAAACATTTTGGACAATCCTTCCCCGGGTCGGAAGGGATTGGCGATCATCATGTGGCTCGCCGTCTCGATCCTCGGCTCGGCGGGCAGCGGGAGCTGCTTGGTGCCGGCGTCCAGCTTGCGCAGGGCGCTGGCGAGGGCGAGCGGGTCCCCGGTGAGCTGGGCCCCGGAGGCGTCCGCCTCGTACTCGCGCGAGCGGCTGATGGCGAGCTGGATGACGGAGGCCGCCAGCGGGCCCAGGATCATGATCAGCAGCATGCCGAAGAGGCCCGGGCCCTCGTCGTCGTTGGAACGGCCGACGGGGATCAGCCAGGCGAAGTTGACCAGGAACATGATCACGGAGGCCAGGGCGCCCGCGACGGACGAGATCAGGATGTCGCGGTTGTAGACGTGGCTGAGCTCGTGGCCGATGACCCCGCGCAGTTCGCGCTCGTCGAGGATGCGCAGGATGCCCTCGGTGCAGCAGACGGCGGCGTTGCGCGGGTTGCGGCCGGTGGCGAAGGCGTTGGGGGCCTCGGTCGGGGAGATGTAGAGCCGGGGCATCGGCTGGCGCGCGGACGTGGAGAGCTCGCGCACCATGCGGTAGAGCTCGGGCGCCTCGAACTCGCTGACGGGGCGGGCCCGCATCGCGCGCAGGGCCAGCTTGTCGCTGTTCCAGTAGGCGTACGCGTTGGTGCCGAGGGCCACGAGGACGGCGACGATCAGGCCGCCCCGGCCGAAGAAGCTACCGATGAGGATGATGAGGGCCGACAGACCACCGAGGAGTACGGCGGTCTTCAGCCCGTTGTGCCGGCGGTGCACGGTGCGCCCTCCAAGTGGTGCGGCAGGGGGACCCGTCCAGGATCTGGGGATCGGAGGGCCTACGGTCCAGTGGACCCTTCCTTCCTGGTCAACGCGAGGTGAGGGCGGCAGGTTCCCCGGGCCCGCCCGTCCCCGCCGCCCCGGTGGACCGGGGGACGGGGGTCCGGCGGGCACGCCGGAGGCCGGCGGCGGGCGCACCGCGGGTTAGGCCGTACGGGTTACGGACGCGCGGGCGGGGCGGCTGCGGCAGGGCGCCGGAAGGGCTCCGACCAGGCTTCCGGCGCGGCTCCGAACGGGATCCGGAGGGGGCCCCGGCCGGGCCCCGGCAGCGCTCCTACAGCGGGAAGAGGCTGCCGGTCGCGAACCGCAGGACGAGCTGCGGGGCGCCCGAGAGGACCAGGGCGGTGGCGGCGGTGAGCACGATGGCCACCGTGACCGGCCAGGGGGTCCTCGTACGGGGCTGCGCGCCCTCCTGGGCGCCCTCCCGGGCACCTTCCTGCGCCGCGTCCCCGTCGGGCGTGCGGAAGAGCAGGGCGGTCCAGCGCAGGTAGTAGTACAGGGCGACGACGACGTTGACGGCCATGACCACGGCGAGCCAGCCCAGGCCCGCGTCCACCGCCGAGCGGAAGACGGTGACCTTCGCGAAGAGCCCGATGATGCCCGGCGGCAGACCGGCCAGGCAGAGCAGGAAGAAGCCCATCGCGAGGGCGGCGAGCGGGTTCTCGGCGTACAGGCCCCGGTAGTCGGCGAGGCGGTGCAGCGGCTTCGTACGGGCCACCAGGGCGGCCACGGAGAAGGCGCCGAGGTTCACGGCGGCGTACATGAGGGCGTAGGCGACGGTGGAGCCGATCTGGTCGCGGCCGGCGTAGGCGGCGGCCGCGATCGGGACCAGGAGGTAGCCGGCCTGGCCGACCGAGGACCAGGCGAGGAGGCGTACGGCTCCGTTCGGGCGGTCGGCGGACTGGCGCAGGGCGGCCGCGTTGCCGAGGGTCATGGTGAGCGCGGCGAGGACGGCGAGGGCCGGTCCCCAGACGTCGGAGTACGCCGGGAAGGCGATCACCGTGATGAGGATCAGGCCGGTGAAGCCGACGGCCTTGCCGATGACCGACAGGTATCCGGCGACGGGCAGCGGGGCGCCGACGTAGGTGTCCGGGACCCAGAAGTGGAAGGGGACGGCGGCCGTCTTGAAGGCGAAGCCGACCAGAGTGAGTGCGACGCCGGCCATGGCGAGGGTGTCGAGCTGTCCGGGGACCCGCTCGAGCCGGTCGGCGACCTGGGTGAGGTGCAGGGAGCCGGTGGCGGCGTAGACGAAGCTGACGCCCATCAGGGAGACGGCGGTGGCGGTGACCGAGGACAGGAAGAACTTGAGGGCGGCCTCGGAGGAGAGCCGGTCGCCGCGGCGCATGCCGACGAGGGCGAAGGCGGGCAGCGAGGCGACCTCGAGGGCGACGATCAGGGTGGCGAGGTCGCGGGCGGCGGGCAGCAGGGCCGCGCCGGCGGCGGAGGAGAGCAGCAGGAACCAGTACTCGCCGGCGGGCATGCGCGCCTCGCGGACGGCGGTGACCGACAGCAGGGCGGTGACCAGGGCGCCGCCCAGGACGAGGAACTGGACGACGAGCGCGAAGTGGTCGGCGGCGTAGCTGCACGCGGCCGGGTCCGCCGTGCCGGGTCCGGTGAGGCAGAAGGTGCTGCGGTCGCCGGCGCGCAGCGGCAGCAGGGTGGCGGTCGCGGCGGCCAGTCCGGCCACGGAGATCCACCCGAGCAGCGGCTTGCGGTGCTCCGGTACGAAGAGGTCGAGGACCAGGACGAGGAGGCCGACGGCGGCGGTGATGACGACCGGCGCGATGGCGAGCCAGTCGACGGACTGGACGAGGCTGGGGGCGTCGGCGCCGGCCGCGGCGGTGACGAACGGCCGGGTGAGCGGCTGGACCAGCGGCTGAACGAGCGGCTGGACGAGGGGCTGAAGGACCGTCATGAGTTCCCTCCTGCGAGGAGCTTCTGGACGGCCGGGTCGGTGAGGCCGAGGAGGACCGCGGGCCACAGGCCGGCGAGGAGGGTGAGGGCGACGAGCGGGGTCCAGGCGGCGTACTCGTAGCGCTGGATGTCCGCGAGGACCACCGGGGCGGCGGCCTGTTCGCGCGCGGCCTTGGGGTCGCCCATGCACACCCGCCGTACGACGATCAGAAGATAGGCGGCGGTGAGCAGGGTGCCGAACGCGCCGAACGCCATGTACGTGAGGAACGCGGGCCGCGGCAGGCCCTCGGCGGGGTCGAACGCGCCGAAGAGGGCCAGCATCTCGCCCCAGAAGCCGGCCAGGCCGGGGAGGCCGAGCGAGGCGATGGCGGCGAAGGCGAGGAGGGCTCCGAAGCGCGGGGCGCGGCCGTAGAGGGCCGCTCCGGTGGCTCCGGCGAGGGTGTCGAGATCGGCCGTGTTGTAACGGTCTTTGAGCGAACCGACAAGAAAGAAGAGAAGGCCGGTGATCAGACCGTGCGCGACGTTGGCGAACAGCGCGCCGTTCACGCCGGTGGGGGTCATGGACGCGATGCCGAGGAGGACGAAGCCCATGTGGCCGACGGAGGAGTACGCGATGAGGCGCTTGAGGTCGCCCTTGTTGCCCTTGCGGGCGAGGGCGAGGCAGGCCAGGGACCCGTAGACGATGCCGACGGCGGCGAAGGCGCCCAGGTACGGGGCGAAGGTGGCCATGCCGTCGGGGGTGGCGGGCAGCAGGATCCGGACGAACCCGTAGGTGCCCATCTTCAGCAGGACGCCGGCGAGGAGGACGGAGCCGACGGTGGGCGCGGCCGTGTGGGCGTCCGGCAGCCAGCTGTGCAGCGGCCACATCGGGGTCTTCACGGCGAGCCCGATCCCGATGGCGAGAACGGCCAGGACCTGGGTGGTGTGGGACAGTTCGCGGCCGTTGTCGGAGGCGAGTGCCACCATGTCGAAGGTGCCGCTGTTCAGCCCGATCAGGAGCAGGCCGAGCAGCATGACCACGGAGCCGAGGAGGGTGTAGAGGATGAACTTCCAGGCGGCCTCCTGCCGCTGAGCACCGCCCCAGCGGGCGATGAGGAAGTACATCGGGATGAGGACCATCTCGAAGGCGAGGAAGAACAGCAGCAGGTCGAGTACGGCGAAGGTGGCGAGGGTGCCGGACTCCAGGACCAGGAGCAGGGCGACGAAGGCCTTCGCGGAGGGGCCCGCGGGGAGCTTGAAGTAGCTGTAGAGCGCGCAGAGGAAGAAGAGCAGCGCGGTCATCAGGAGGAGGGGGAGCGAGATGCCGTCGATGCCGAGGTGGATCCGGACGTTCAGGGCCTGGATCCAGCTGATGTCCGTCGTCGCCTGGAAGCGGGACGGGGCGTCGTGGTCGAAGCCCACGGCGAGGACGATCGCCGCGGCGAGGATGGCACCGGTCACGGTCACGCCGTGGCGCAGCACGGCCTGTTCGGGGCTCTTGCCCTTCAGTCCGGGCGGGGCCGGCAGGAGGGCGGCGACGGCGCCGACGAGCGGGCCGGCCACGACGAACGCCAGAAGGAACTGCATCACGGACGGGCTGATATCAATCACGGCTGACTCACGGCTCACGATCCGGCGTTGACGTTGGCGAGGACGGCGGTGGCGATCGCCAGGACCACGGCGCCGGCGAGCAGGGCACTCAGGTAGCTCTGCACGTTGCCGGTCTGGGCGCGGCGCACGAGGCCGCCGAGCAGCCGGGGTCCGAGGCCCGCGCCACGGACGTACGAGTCCACTACCTCGCGGTCGAGGAAGCGTACGAGGGCTGCGGCGGCTCGGACGGGGCGGACGAACAGGCGGTCGTAGACGGCGTCGAGGTGGAAGCCGACGGCGGCGTGCCGGTGCAGCGGGCCGAGCAGCGCGCGGCCGGGGTCGGCGGCGGGGGCCGTGGAGACGACCGGGTGGTCGTGGGTGACCTCGGCGACTTCGGGGCTCTCCGCGGCGGACTCGGCGGCGGCGACGGCCGCGGGCACTGCGGCGGTGGCTCCGGCCGGGACTGCCTGGGGCTGGACTCGAACCTGGGCCTGGGCGCGCTGCCACAGCGCGTAGGTGAGCACCGCGCCGACGGCGGCGGCGCCGGTGCCGAGGACCGAGGTCGTCAGCGACGGGGTGAGCTCGCGGCCGTCGAAGAAGTCGGAGAGGGGCCCGGCCAGCAGGCCGAAGCCCACGGACGGGACGGCCAGCAGCCACAGCACGCCGGTCATGGCGACGGGCTCCTTGCCGTGGTCGGGGGCGGCTGCGCCCCGGCCGCGGAAGGCCATCAGCCACAGCCGGGTGGCGTAGGCGGCGGTGAGCAGGGCGGTCAATACGCCGGCGACGAGGACCACCCAGCCGGCCGCGCTCGGGGCGAGCTCCGAGTGGCCGCCGGCCGTGTGCTCGGCGGCGACGAGGACGGCTTCCTTGGAGAAGAAGCCGGCGAAGGGCGGGAAGGCGGCGAGCGCGAGCAGCGCGATCGTCATCGTCCAGAAGGCGTCGGGGATGCGCTTGGCCAGGCCGTCCATGCGGGACATGGCGGAGAGGGAGTTCGTCCCCGCGGCGTGGATGATCACGCCGGCGCCGAGGAACAGCAGCGCCTTGAAGGCGCCGTGGGACAGGAGGTGGAAGACGGCGGCCGCGCGGTCGCCGACGGCCAGGGCCCCGGTCATGTAGCCGAGCTGGCCGATCGTGGAGTAGGCGAGCACCCGTTTGATGTCGTCCTGGGCCAGGGCGGCGAGGGCGGAGCCGACCATCGTGACGGCCGCCATGACGGCCAAGACCACCAGCGCGGCCCGGGAGGCCGCGAAGACGGGGAGGAGACGGGCCACGAAGTAGACGCCGGCGGCGACCATCGTCGCCGCGTGGATCAGTGCGGAGACCGGGGTGGGGCCCGCCATGGCGTCCGGAAGCCAGGTGTGCAGCGGGAACTGCGCGGACTTGCCCGCGACTCCGGCCAGCAGGAGCAGCGCGATGAGCGTCGGGTGGTCGAGCCCGCCCGCGGCGACGGTGCCCAGGATCTTGGTGATCCGGAAGGACCCGGCGTCGGTGGCGAGGGCGAACAGGCCGATGAGGAAGGGGACGTCGCCCAGCTTGGTGACGAGGAAAGCCTTCAGGGAGGCGGAGCGGGCCGCCTCGGTCTCCCAGTAGTGGCCGACCAGGAAGTACGAGCAGATGCCCATGATCTCCCAGCCGACCAGCAGCACCATCAGGTCGCCGGAATAGACGACGAGCAGCATGGCGGAGGTGAACAGTGAGACCAGAGCGGCGTAGGACGGGTAGCGCGGGTCCTCGCGCAGGTAGGCCGTCGAGTAGATCTGCACACAGGTGGCGACGAGGCCGACGAGGACGGCCACCATGACGGCGAAACCGTCGAGGTGGAGCGAGAGCTCGATGGGCACCGAGCCGGTCGGGGTCAGCTCGGTCGCCGTGTCGATCGCCTTGCCGCCGCCCTGGCGGAAGGCGACCAGGACCGCGAGGACGGCGGCGGCCAGCGTGGGCAGGACGGCGAGGGGCTTGACGAAGCCGGGGGCGGTGCGGCCGAGCAGCAGTCCCGCGAGCGCGCCCAGGAAGGGCAGGAGGGGGACCAGTACGGCGAGGGTCGGGGTGCTCACGCGGCGGCTCCGGTCGCAGGGTTCGCGCTGCCCGGGTTCGGGCCGGCCGGGTTCGGGCCGTCCGGCTCGTGGCCCTCGGCGGTGTCGCGCAGTCGGTCGACGTCCGCGGTGCCCCGGTTGCGGTAGACCATCAGCACGATCGCGAGGCCGATGCCGATCTCGGCGGCGGCGATGGCGATGGTGAAGAGGGTGAGGGCCTGTCCGGCGTGCAGGCTGTCGCGCAGCCAGACGTCGAAGGCCACCAGGTTGAGGTTGACGGCGTTGAGCATCAGCTCGACGGACATCAGAACCAGGA
Source organism: Streptomyces sp. NPDC051563 (assembly GCF_044454225.1). Classification (NCBI taxonomy): domain Bacteria; kingdom Bacillati; phylum Actinomycetota; class Actinomycetes; order Kitasatosporales; family Streptomycetaceae; genus Streptomyces; species Streptomyces sp. NPDC051563. The sequence continues at coordinate 35,256 of NZ_JBITDL010000002.1, read as the reverse complement.
TGGCGTTGCGGCGGGCGAGCACTCCGTACAGGCCCGTGCAGAAGAGGAGCGCCGCCAGCACGGCGGGGTAGGCGAGGTGCATCAGCGCTGCCCCTTCTTGTCGGCGGCGGGCGCGGTGTCGGCCGGGTCCTTGCGGGACAGCACGATGGCGCCGATCAGGGCCGCGAGGAGGAGGACGGAGAGCGCCTCGAACGGCAGCACCCAGTGCCGGAAGAGGATCTCTCCGGAGACCTTGGTGGAGCCCTGGGCGGGGCCGTCGAGGTCGATCCAGGTGGTGCGGAAGGCGTCGACGACCACCCAGACGAGCGCGGCGGCCGCGACGAGGGCGACGCCGAGGGCGACCGGGCGGTTGCCGGAGTCGGCGTCCGGCGAGCGGCCGATGGGGGCCTTGGTGAGCATCAGTCCGAAGAGGAGGAGGACGACCACGGAACCGAGGTAGATCAGTACCTGGACCCAGGCGATGAACTCGGCGGTCAGCAGCAGGTACTCGACGGCGATCCCGCCGAGGGCGACGACCAGCCACAGGGCTGCGTGCACGAGCTGCTTGGTGGTGACCGTGACGGCGGCCGCGCCGAGGGTGGCGAGGCCGACGAGGACGAAGGCGATCTCGACGCCGGTCGGGGAGAGGAAGCCGTTGCCTTGGGCGGCTGCGGTGATCACGCGTCTCCTTCCGGGGCCGTGGTGGAGTCCGGGGCCGTGGTGGCGGGGTTCGCCTCGGCGGCTGCGGCAGCGGCGGCTGCCGCGGCAGCGGTCTCCGCCTTCTCCACGGCCTTGCGGGCGGCCGCGATCTCCTTGGGCTCCTCGGCGGCCGGGTCCAGGGCGGGAGGGGCCGGGACGGTCCACATCCACTCGCGCAACTTGTCGCGCTCGTGGGTCAGTTCGTGGATGTCGGTCTCCGCGTACTCGAACTCCGGCGACCAGAACAGTGCGTCGAAGGGGCACACCTCGATGCAGATGCCGCAGTACATGCAGAGGGAGAAGTCGATGGCGAAGCGGTCGAGGACGTTGCGGCTGCGCTCACGGCCACCGGGGGCGGCGGCCGGGACCGTCTCCTTGTGGGAGTCGATGTAGATGCACCAGTCGGGGCACTCGCGCGCGCACAGCATGCAGACCGTGCAGTTCTCCTCGAACAGGCCGATGACCCCGCGCGAGCGCGGCGGGAGTTCGGGCTGCACCTCGGGGTACTGGGCGGTGTGCGAGCGCTTCGTCATCGTGCGCAGCGTGACGGCCAGGCCCTTGGCGAGGCCGGAACCGGGGATGGGGGGCATTTACTGGATCGCCACCTTCACGATGCCGGTGAGCGCGATCTGGGCGAGCGCGAGCGGGATGAGTACGGTCCAGGCGAGCTTCTGCAGCTGGTCCTCGCGGAGCCGGGGGTAGCTCACGCGGAGCCAGATCACCACGAAGGAGAGCGCGGCGATCTTGAGCAGGGTCCAGGCCCAGCCGAAGCCGTCGCCGCCGAAGGGGCCGTGCCAGCCGCCGAGGAAGAGGACGGTGGTGAGGGCGCACAGGACGACGATGCCGGCGTACTCGGCGAGCAGGAACAGCGCGAAGCGCAGGCCGGTGTACTCGGTGTACGCGCCGAAGATGATCTCGGAGTCGGCGACGGGCATGTCGAAGGGGGGACGCTGGAGTTCGGCGAGGCCGGCGGTGAAGAAGACGAGTCCGCCGACGATCTGCCAGGGCAGCCACCACCACTCGAAGGCACCGACGATGCCGGGGAGGGACACGGTTCCGGCGGCCATGGCGACCGAGGCCGCCGCGAGCAGCATGGGGAGCTCGTAGGCGAGCAGCTGGGCGGCGGTGCGGAGGCCTCCGAGGAGGGAGAACTTGTTCGCGGAGGCCCAGCCGGCCATGAGGGAGCCGAGCACTCCGATGCCCATGACGGCGAGCGCGAAGAAGAGCCCGGCGTCGATGACCTGGCCGACGGCGCCCTCGCCGGGGCCGATCGGGATGGCGAGGAGGACCAGGAGGTACGGGAGGAGCGCGACGGCGGGGGCGAGCTGGAAGACGCGGCGGTCGGCGTTGGCCGGGACGATGTCTTCCTTCTGCGCGAACTTGACTCCGTCGGCGACGAGCTGGGCCCAGCCGTGGAAGCCGCCGGCGTACATGGGGCCGAGGCGGCCCTGCATGTGGGCCATCACCTTGTGCTCGGTCTGCCCGACGACGAGCGGGAGCACGAGGAAGACGGCGAAGACGACGATCAGCCGCAGGGCGACGTCGAGGACGTCGTTCACGCGGCGCCTCCGGTGGGGTGGTTGGGGTCGGTGGGGGTGGTTGGGGTGGTGCGGGTGGGGGTGGGGTCCGGCGAGGAGGGGTCCGGCGAGGGGGCGGACGCGGAGCCGGGCTCGGAGCCGGACTCGGGCTCGGAGCCGGACTCGGGCTTCGGCTCCGGCTCGGACTCAGGCTCGGCCTCGGTCTTGGGCTCGGGCTTGCGCTCGGCCCCGACCTCGGGCTCCGGCTTACGCTCAGCCTCGACCTTGGGCTCCGCCTCGGACCCGGGCTTCTGCTCTGCCTCGGCCCCGGGCTCGGACTTTGGCTCGGACTCACGCTCGGGCTCGGCCCCGGCCTCGGCTGCCGGGCCGTCGGCCGGAGCGGGCGGGGTCGCCGGTTCGGCCGTGGCCGGGGCCGTCGGGCTCGCCGGAGTGGCCGGGCTCGCCGGAACCGCCGGACTCGTGGGAACCGCCGGACTCGTGGGAGCGGCTGGGCTCGCGGGACCGATCAAAGCCGCCTGGTCAGCCGGATCGGCCGGTTCGGCCGGGGTGGCCGGTTCGGCCGGGGCCGCCGGGCTCCCTGGAGCGGTCGGGCTCACCGGAACCGCCCGGCTCACGGGAGCGGCCAAGCTCGTCGGAGTGGCCGAATTCGCCTGGTCGGCCGGATCGGCCAGTTCAGCCGGGGTAGCCGGTTCGGCCGGGGTGGCCGGGCTCGCAGGAGCGGCCGGAGTCGCCCGGTCAGCCGGTTCCGCCGGGGTGGCCGGTTCGGCCGGGGCCGCCGGGCTCGCGGGAGCGGCCGGAGTCGCCCGGTCAGCCGGTTCCGCCGGGGTGGCCGGTTCGGCCGGGGCCGCCGGGCTCGCGGGAGCGGCCGGAGTCGCCTGGTCGGCCGGATCGGCCAGTTCGGCCGGGGTAGCCGGTTCGGCCGGGGTGGCCGGGCTCGCAGGAGCGGCCGGAGTCGCCCGGTCAGCCGGTTCCGCCGGGGTGGCCGGTTCGGCCGGGGCCGCCGGGCTCGCGGGAGCGGCCGGAGTCGCCTGGTCG